>CAYVQL010000033.1:0-14471 GCA_964454135.1 uncultured Enterobacterales bacterium
GGCCATGGCTGCCTTGATCAGGTCGATGTTGGACCTGTCGAGCTGACGGGCGTGCTGCAACAGCTTCTTGCCCCAGGGGCTGGCCCAGGCGTCTCGCAGGGCGAGGACGTGCCCCACCTCCGCGGGAAACGCGGGTCGGCTGTGGACGCGCCTGAGCACGTTGACGAAGGCCCTGGAGGACGGCAGGCCCAACCAGCCCGCGATGGAACGCCACCTGCGCATGCCCCGTGGCAGCCGGAAGAGCGCCCTGGCTGCTTCGTAGGAGCGCTCCACCGGCTCCTTCTGCAGAACGGGGGCTATGGCCAGGGCCCCCGCGAGCACCGGGACCTCCTGCGCCAACTCCAGGGATTCTGGGACGCGCGCCATCAACTGCAGCGAGGCCCACTGGCGCTCGTGGAGGCGAGCGTCGATCACGGCGCGCACCACCATCGCAGGCGTAGCCACCGTGGCTTCCGCCTCTGCCAGCCCCTGCCAGGAGAAGGGGCGGTGCCGGACATCGACGGCAGAGAGATCGACATCGACGGAGGGGCTGCACCGCGCCCAGGGCCCGCCACCTACACTCTCCCAGCAGGCCGGGTCGGGCCAGAAGCGGATTCTCTCGACCCGGCCTTCACCGTACCGGTAGAGCAGGCCGTTCCGCAATCGGACAGGGACCAGGGAGTGGGGAGGGTCGTCCTGGGGCAACTGGTGGCCGGGATCTGGTGATTCCTGTGCGGCCAGGGGCAGGGCGGGGGGGGGGGGGGGGGTGGGGCGGGGGGGGGGGGGGGCGTGACCTGGGTCTGGCATGGGCTCCTCGGGGCTCCTCATGGGTTTGCCATCTGGCACTTCGAGGACAGCACCTCCGAGAGCGATCCACAACCCCCTCCCGCAGGTCTGAGGTTAATCCTCAGATATGAATAGCATGGGCATGGGTGTGCCTTCGAACGCATGGTGCGGGCACGCTGTGGATGACTCGTCAGGAGGTGCCGCGGAGCCAATCCCTCCCGGCGGGCGAAAGCTGTTCCACTAAAGGGATCTTGCTACCCGAATTCCGATATCCCAGGCCCAAGCTGTCGGCAGGCTCCAGTTTCTCATCGCGGGGCGAACATGGTGTGCGTGGAAGTTAAAGGACCCGCCTCGCTCGACTCGATTGACTCCGTCGATTCCCGCCGGATTCAGCGGGTCGCGTTTCACGTTGTAGTCCTCTCCATCCCAGGAATCCTGACACCACTCCCACACGTTTCCCAGCATGTCGAACAGGCCCCACTGATTTGGGAGTTTCTTTGCTACAGGGTGAGTCTGCTCGCCTGCGTTTTCGTAGTACCACGCGAACTCATCGATACGGGTGGCCATCGACTCATTGAACTTTTCGCCTGCTCGGGCCGCGTACTCCCATTCGGCCTCGGTAGGAAGCCTGAATCCATGCGAACCCTCCACGGCCGTGACAAGGGTTTCATACACAGCAGGGCGTGCTCCAAGCCCAAGAAATCCGGTGGAAGCCGGCCTCAACAATCTGTCGGTCACTTGGTAGGCATTTTCAAGGTTCATCAGTGCAGACAGGTTGTTGCAGAACTTGACCGCATCATACCAGGACACCTTCTCAACCGGCCGGTCTCCTCCTTTGAAATGCGAAGGATTGGTACCCATCACTGCCCACCAAAGGGCTTGCGTTACCTGTGTGGTACCAATCAGGAATGGACGGGAAATCGCAACTGGATGCTGGGATTCCAGAGGGAGCCGCCCAGGTTCGTTCTCCGGACTTCCCATAGTGAAGGTCCCAGGTTCGCAGGGCACCATTTCGAAACCAACTCCTTTCACCACCATTTTGATGTTGCTCGTGCCCCGTGAGACTCCTTCATTGCGTCTTGCAGGATTTCTATAGTCCCGAGCTTGTTCCATTACCATACTGGCTGACTCCGCCCGCGCGCCAACCTCTGGCTCCAACAGGCTATCCACAAGATCTGCCAGTTCGTCAGACACCTGCGCATATTTGCGCCATGCCAGCTTGTCGTAAAGGCCAGTAGCCAGCTTCTTGGGCTCCTGACGGGTCAATAGGCGCACTGCCACCGCACCCAGGCTGAACAAGTCTGAAGCTGGTACTGGGTCGCCTGTGAACTGCTCCGGTGCATGGTAGCCGATGGTGCCAACCTCTCGCGTGGCTCCCATGGTGCCCACAAGCGAGTCCCTCACCAGGCCGAAGTCGATCAGGACCAGGCTTTTGTCCGTGCGGCGAATGATGTTGGCGGGTTTGATGTCCCGGTGGATCACGGGTGGTGAGAGACCATGGAGGTAGACGAGGATTCCCGCCACCTCCTCGATGATGCCCACCACGTCCCGGGCCGAGTACCTTTTCGATTGAAACTCCTCCTCCAACGTCTGCCCGTCGATATACTCCTGGACGAGCATCTGGTAGTGCTGGCGCCCTGAACGCGATTTGAAGTCCTCGACGAACTGCGGGATGCCTCTATGATCAAGCTCCCTCAGGATGCGAAGCTCGCGCAGAATCTGTTCCCTCAAATCGAAGCGCAGCAGCATTTCCTTGATCGCCACCGCCGCGCCGTCAGAGGCCAGCGCGCGGTAAGTCGTGCCGAAGGAGCCCCGGCCGAGCACCTCCTCAAGCTGGTAGCGCCCATCGAGACGCGGCTCTTCTCTGCAAACAGAACAGGGTGCGTTCGTTGTGGCTTCACCGCAGGCAGCGCAGATCATGCTGTTGCTCCTCATCCTCGACCGCGAGTTTATCATGGAGGGCTGGGCGCTCCATGAAGGATAGACGTGCCAGTGGCAGCCAAGGGATCGGTCTTTCGCGACCCCCACCCGCATCCTCTTCCGGCTCCGGGCGGCCAATAGCATCTCCTTCTACCCACCCTTGCTGCCATCCTTCTGGACCCCGTTCAGGCGGTCCTGCTGGCGCAGGGGGTCTGGACACCCGATCGCAGGTCAGCGCCATATACTCAGCTCGGAGGTGCTCATGAAAGTGTGGACGGATGACGGGGCAAGCCTGGATGCCGAGTTTTCGGTCGAAGAGGTCAGTGGACGACTCACCATCGTCTACGAACAGGGGGGAGCCGGAAGGAACAAAGAGTACGGGCCTGGTCTCGACCTCCTTCTTGCACGGCTGGGCGATGCAGAAATCACGGCGATCTACTTGGAACGCAAGCGGGAGCATCTGCCGGCCGAGGACCGGCTGATCGCCGTGAAGGACCACGACTACCCCATCCGGGTGCCAGCCGATGCTCGTTCACTCCGTCACGCCATCGGGCGCGCGGTGGCAGCACACCGACGCGCGGAGGACGCCAAGGGGTCAGGGAATCGGCAGAAGCGCATCCGTTTCCACACGGGACGAGCGGGTGACCCCGTGGATTGGGAACGGCAACTCGGGCGTGAGCGGGCTGACTGCGCCCGAGAAGCCCGCCATGCCCGAAGAATCCAGGTGGAGGCCGCTCATGTAGTCGAGTACGCCGTGGAAACGGCCTCGAACCGCACGGCGGTGCGGCGCGAGCAGCAACTGGTCCTCCGCTACGAGGAGTTCATGGGCGCGAGGGAATTCACCCTAAGCCGCTACGAGTATCAGATCGACGGGAGGCGGCTCTATTCGGACCTGTACGTGGATGATCACGACATCCTGGTAGAGGCGAAAGCGAAAAATGACCGGGCGGCCCTGCGGCTGGCGGTTGGCCAGCTCCTCGACTACCGCCGCTTCCATGAGAAGCGGCCGGCACTGGCCGTGCTTCTGCCGGCGGAGCCCGAGCCGGACATGAAAGCGTTCCTGGCCAGCGTCGATGTGGATTTGGTGTGGGAGGCCCCGGACGCTGGTTACTTCAAGTCGATGAACCCGGTGCTCGGAGAGACTGACCGGGATGTCGATCCGGCTCCATGAGGGGGCCCTTCGCCCGCCTCTTTCAGCCTCCTCCTGAGCGTGGCCCTCGACACCCCCAGCGCCTTCGCGGTGGTCTTGAGCCGTGCCCCCTGTCGAACACGGTCAGGGTGGGGCGGATCAACCAATAAGTAACTTGGTAATAGCCAGAACAACGAACAATACGATTAGTACCCCGATCACGCGGCGCAACAAGATCTTTCGGTCAGCCCGAAGTTGCTCCTGCTGCATGTGGCGGTTCATTTCTTCAACAGCCAACGGGTGTAGGCCGTCAGCGCCGAGATCTATGTCGTCGAGGTAGCGCCCAGAGCGCCGGCGTTCCGCCTCCATGGCTTCGAACCGTCTCGCTCCCCTCTCCACGGCCCGCATCAACTGGTCGTGGTCGAAATCGCTGTCTTCATCAGACTTATCCGACATCGCTTCTCCGTTCACAAGATGGCATCACCCTTTTCTACCATGAGAGCATCGCCGAGCGCGGGCTGCCTCCTGCCTTCTCATCATCCCTCTGGACTCCTTGCCCAGCGAAGCTCGGCGAACGGCTCGTCTCGGAACATGACCGCGCCAGTCCCAGTGTCCATGGAGTAGGCGCGGATGCCGAACAACCGTTTCGACGCCTTCGTGCCCCAGTACTTGAGTTCCATCCCCGGCTGGAGGGCTTGCACGTCAATCAGGCGCGCATCATCGAGAGAAAGCCTCGTACCGATACCCTTGTTGGGTTCCGGCACGATGGTCCAGAGCTGTTCCTTGCCCGTGTAGACGCTGGTGCACGCCACGGTGCAGTCATACTCTTGGTAGCTCACAAAAATGCAGGAACTCCACTGATGCTGTGAAAGGGCATCAGCCATGGACTCCAGCGAAGAAGGTTCCTCACATGTAAGTTCGTCTTCATCGACAAGGAAGGAAGTACAGCAGCAGCCTTGAAGGATGGCGGCGCTCCATAGAAGTAGATCTCTCATGTTCGTTCTCCTCCGCAGCTTGGAGACATCCTGGCGAGGCGAGAATCAGGCCCTCCATACTCTGATGTCATCTCCGAGTAGTCTACTACACAGGTGCTGGCAGCCAGCACGACCCCCCTGCATCAAGCCCACCTCCCCCTGCAACGTCTGGACGCCAAGAACGGCCAGTAGCTGCAACACCCTTCCAGTCTGTCGCAGGCGGTCAGCTCTTCCTCCCGAGTGGGCAGATGGCGTCCAACGCCTCCTCCACATCCTCCGGCAGGGGCGCGGTGTAGATCATCGTCGAGCGCAGGTCGGTGTGGCCGAGTTGGGCAGCGACGAGCCGCAGGTCCCCTTTCTTTTTCCAGAGCGCGAGCCCGAGGCCATGCCGTGCCGCGTGACAGCCCCGTCCCTTCATGTCCAGCCCCACCGCCTTGAGCGCCTTCTTCCAGCGCCTCCAGCCCGTGCTCCTGGTCATGGGCGTCGGGGACCTGACCGTACCGGGGAAGAGAGCGCCCTCGGGATCGCGAGGCAGGAGAGCGACGTACTCATCCAGCACCACCTTCATCGGGACGGGGAGCTGCACGATGCGCGGCCGGCCGCCCTTGGCCCGCCGGACGCGCACCTCTCGCTGGCCTCGCCCGACCCGGACATCGCCGATCTGGAGGGCGCAGGCGGCCCCGACCCGGATGCCCGTGGTCAGGAGCAGCAGGCAGAACACCGCATCCCGCCTCTCCCGCCAGAGGCCCCTGGCCTTGGCCAGCTCCAGCCTCCCCTCCAGGTAATGCCCAAGGCGCTCCCGTTCCTCAGGCCGGAGCACCTCATGGGTCGAGAGCACCCGGTTCTTGTGCCCGGTGAAGCTCATCGCGGCCCCCTTCTCGGAGCGGATCTGGGCTGGGCACCAGGGCGGTAACCGTTACCGCTTTGGGACCGTTCGGGACGTTTCGGGACGCCTTCGCCCCGAATCATCGCTCCATATTCAAGGTAGAACCGTCCCGAGACCCGGTCCTGTTCTACTCCACATATCCCAACGCCCGCAGGGCCTCGCGCACCTCCGAGTCGTAGCCTTCCACAGCCGCTCCGCCCTCCGGAGGCTGGGGCGCCACGCCCCAGGTGACCGTGACCCCGATCCCACCGCCCTTGGTGCGCAGCAGGCGCCGCACGCGCCCGTCGGCTGCGGGGGGCTCCTTCTCCACGGTGGCGCTCGAGCTGCGCTCGCCGCGCCTGGCCTCCATGCTCAAGCCCGCTGCGGCCTGCTCCAGCGGCCCGACCGGGACCACGAAGACCTCGCAGCTGCCCGAGTTGCCCCCCTTCCAGACCACGTTGGCCACCTCGCCCTCGAAGCTGACCGAGGCCTCGGATTTCTTGGTGGCGTCCACCCCGACCCAGGCCTCGGCCACGCCCCCGGGCACGGTGAGCTGGACCTGCAGGTCGTCCTTGGAAGAAGAACGGTCGGCCTTGAGCCGCAGCGCCACGTGGACCGACCGATCCAGGGCTTCCCCCATGCCGGCCCGCAGCGTCGCCAGGTCGACACCGCGGCCCTTCTTGACCAGGTCGCGCTTCTCTTGCGGATCTTCATCGAGATCAAAGAGCGACTCCCGGCCGGCCTGGGTGCTGTACTTCTGCTCGTCATGCACCACGCCCCATTGCTCATCGCCGTACAGGGGCCTGCCGAAGCCATGCTTGCGCTCCTCGAAGCGCGCCACGGCCTGCCCATCGCCCTGGGCCAGGGGCACCATGGACAGGCCCTTCATGTCCGGCCCTGGGGCTGCGCCCAGCAGCTCGAGCAGGGTGGGAGCCAGATCCATCAGGGTGACCCGTTGCTCCACGCGGCCCGCAGGCAGGCCAGGGGCCTTGATGGCCAGGGGCACGCGCAGCAGCTCTTCGTAGACGGTGTGGCCGTGCTCGAAGCCACCGTGGTCCCAGAACTCCTCGCCGTGGTCCGAGAAGAAGACGGCGATGTCGTCGTCTCCCAGCACCTCAAGAACCCGCGCCAGCTGGTCGTCCACGTAGCGGATGGACCCGTCGTAGCGGTCCTGTACGTATTCCCTGGCCTCTTTCTTCCCCTTCCCCCTGGCCGCGCTGGTCACGGAGGAGCGCAGGAAGGAGCCCTTGAGGCCCTCGGGGGCCGTGCCCGCCCACTTCATGCGATAGCGCCGCGGCTCGGTGTAGGGCAGGTGGGTGTCCATCAGGTGGACCATGGCCACGGCCGGGCGGTCGTCGTGCGCCTCCAACCACTCCAGCACGCGGTCCGTCTGGTCGTCGGCCCGCGGCCAGTTCTCCACGAAGTGCGTGCCCCAGTCGCCCGACATGTCGAAGTTGGCGGACAGGTAGACATTGCCCACGAAGCTGGCCGTGGCCCAGCCTGCCCGGGCCAGCAGGGCCGGCAGCGTGTCCTGGACGCCCCAGAACTCGGGCTCGGCGCCCAGCAAGAGCGCGCGAGCCGAGGGCAGGGTCCAGGGAGAAGGCGTGCGAGCCCGGTCGAAGACGACGGCCTCGCGGGCCCACTCTTCCAGCTGGGGCGTGGTGGGACGGTCGTAGCCGTAGAGGCCGAGCCGGTCTCGTCGCAGGGTGTCCACGAAGAGCAGGGCCGCCACGGGCGGATCCTGCAGCGGGACGTAAACGGTGGGTTCCCCGACGAAGACGTAGTCCGCCAGCGCGTTGCCCAGCGGCTCGCTCACGAAGCTCAGCTCCACCTCTTGCCCGCCCCAGGCGGACAGGTCGACCCGGGTCAGCTCGAACTGACCGGGTTCCACCATCACGGCCAGCACCTGCTGCGCAGGCCCCCCCCCTTTCGCGGCCTCCAGGCTCACCAACAGCCGGGCGCCGTCGGAGGGCTCCAGGTCGGCCACCTCGGGCTGCAGCATGCCGGCCTCCACCGACAGGTGCCCCCCTGCCGGGACGGTCACGCGCCAACTGGCGCGCGCGGGAGCCGGCAGCAGCACGCCGTAACGGCTGGTGTCGCCCTGCTGGGCGCTGCGCAGCATGAAAGAGCGGTCCGCCGAGCCAGGATCCTGCGCTCCACCCGCAGGGGGCTCGTCTGCACCGCCCTCGATGGCGGCCGCCAGTTCTTGTCCGTAGCACTCGCGGTTCAAGCGGCATTCGCGCTCAACGGCTCGTTCGTACCGCAGGCTGAAGGCGCCGTCGGCGGGCGGCTCGTCCGTGTCCAGGTGCAGCTGCAGCTTGCGAGCCGTGAAGCTCCAGGTGTTGTGCGCGGTCTTGCTGCGACCGGTGCGACGGAAGCTCAGCTTCTTCTCGCCACGCCACAGCTCCAGCCCCGGGGGCGGCCGGGAGAAGAAGAGCGAGCGCAGGCGGATGGGCAGATCGGTCTCGAAGCTGTGCACGCCACCCACGGTGCGGCGCAGCTGGAAGGGACCGTTCACCGGAATGGCCTGGCGCACCTCGGCGCCCCCCCGGCTGTCCGCCGGCAGCTCCACCGCCTGCAGCAGCTCAGGGTGACGCGCCAAGAGCACGGGGGCCACGGCCTGCTCGACGGGCGCACGCTCCGTCTGGGGCGCGCAGCTCGCCAGGCAAGCCCAGAAGAGGGCTGAGGAGTGCATCGACAGCGCTAGAAGAGACGCCTGCGACGCCCCAGGGCCAGGCCCAGGCTGCTGAGGAGGGCCAGCAGGCCGACGCCCACGGGCGCGGCGTTGCAGCCCCCTTCGCTGTCGAGATTGGTGTCGATGGTGATGTCAGCGGCGCCCATGCCGCCCGGACCACCGACGTTCAGCAGCACGCGGAAGCTGCCCTCTTCGGGGAACTCGATCTTGGGGCTCCAGGCGCTGATCTCCTGCAGCATGGTCCCACCCTCGTCGTACACCTGCCAGATCACCGTGTCGAGGCAGCCGTAGACCGAGGTGTCGGTGCGGTTGACCATCTGGTAGATGAGGCCCTCATCGTGCTCGTAGGTGAAGAGGCCGCCGTACTGCTCGCCCTCGGGGGACAGCCCGGGCGCGGGCGGCTCGCAGACGATGATGTAGGCGCGCTCGCGGTACTCGAACTCCCAGCCGCCGCAGGCCTTGGCGTCGCCGCTGACGGTCACCACCACGGTGTACTGCCCCTGCTCCTCGTAGGTGTGGCAGGGGTTCATCTCGGTGGAGGTGTTGCCGTCGCCGAAGTCCCACTCCACGGCGAGCACCTCGGCGTTCTCGCTGGCGGTCAGCTCGAAGCAGACGGTGTGGGGCACGGATCCGAAGCGCTCATCATCCGTGAAGAAGGTGACGTAGGGGCCGTACAGGGCGTTGATGGCCCCCAGATCCTCGGAGTTGATGTCCTTGCGCGAGGTGTCGCAGCCGCCCGCGGCCGCATAGTACATGGTGGCGTAGCGCTCGGCCTCGGTCGGACACTCCTCGCCCTCTTCGCAGGTGTGGGCGATGCCCCACAGGTGGCCGATCTCGTGGGTGGCCACGGGCTCCACCGCCACCGTGCCGCTGGAGCAGGCGGCCTCCACCTCTTCGGTGAGGCCCCAGTCGATGTCGTCGTTGAAGGTGATGTCCACGTCGGACAGCGCGTAGAGGTAGACCCCCTCTTGCTCGCGCAGGTACTCGGCCGAGGGCCGCATGGAGGCCACGGCCAGGATGCCGGTCCCGTAGATACCCAGCGGATCGTCCCAGTAGAACTTGTTGATCAGATCCTGGGAGGAGCCCTCGTTGCCCGCATCGATGCCCATGTACTCGTCGGAGATGTCCGCGCACTCGGCCTCGTACCAGTTTTCGAAGGAGTCCTGGACCATGGACACCTGGTAGTCGCTGACGCTGTCGTAGCCCCAGCTGGTGGCGTTGGAGAGGGAGTCCTCCTCGTAGTCGGTCATGTACCACTCGACGGGGATATCGTCGGCGGCCCAGACGTAGCCGAGCAGGTTGTAGGCTTCGGCCCGCGGCGCCGCGAGCAGGGCGGTCAGCAGCAGGGCGTTCATCGGGTCACCTCCCAGTGCATCTGCCGCAGGCGCTCGATGGGCTTGCCAGGGATGGGCGCCCCGTCCCAGCCCGCCTTGATGCGGGTCTTGATACGGGAGACGTAGTCGTCCAGGTAGATGCGGTCAGCCGGGGGCGGGTGCGGGATGAAGCGGTGGTCGTAGGGCCGCTCCAGGGGGGGATGGTAGTTGACCAGCATGGGGGCGGCATTGTCGGGATCGATGCGCACCGTCTGCTTGCCCTGCCTCATCCCCGTGGGCACCACGTACCCGCTGTCGAGCCGCTCGGCGAAGACCAGCACCTCTTCCTGCTCGTCGAAGCGCGGCACGTCGCGCACGAGCATGCCGCGCGCTCCGATCAGGCCGCCTACTACGTCCAGCTCCAGGCCGTCGAGCTGGGCGGGCCCCTTGTAGACCTCGTCCACCTCGATCTGGACCTTGGTCCAGTAGTCCCCCCGTTCGTTCTGCTCGACCCAGGTGGCGCTCACGGTGCCGCGCACGATGTAGTCGCTGGCGTCGGTGAGCTGCTCGACGCTGAGCGGCAGGAGCGAGGCCCGAGCCTCGGGCGCGCCCGTCCACAGGGCGGCCGCCAACAGGGCGGGCAGGGCAAATCGCGACAAGAAGCGGTGCATGGTTTCTTTCCTCTCGGAGGACCCGGGGCTTTCCTTCACCCCAATGCCTGCTCGCGCGCGCGGCAGACGCAGTACGGACCATGGTGTAACCTACGGATGGGCCCCGAGGCTGTCAAGGCGCAGAGAAGGAATGGGGCGACGGCGTCAAGTACGGCACCGTTTTGCGAGCCCGTTACGGCTTCGAGGAATCGTCCAGGGGGCAGCGCTCGAGCCGCGACGCACGGCGACGCGCCGACCGGGAAGGGCCACGCCTGCGAGGCCCGTGGCAATGGGCACGAACGATCCCCCCCCTCAACCCGCGGAAAGGGAGAGTTCATCCCTCGAAGGCCTAGCCAGCGGGTTGACTTTCCGCGCTCCCCGCCCTATGCGTGTCCTGTTCTGGTATAGGCGCGAAGTGCGCTCTCGACCCGCGAGGCCGCCTGTTTTCGCACCCACCTCCATCCCACCAAGGTTCGCGATGATGCGCTCCACCGGTTTCTTGTCCAGGCTGCTGATCCTGCTGGTGGCAATGGCTCTGTTGATACCCTCTCTGGCCGTGGCTTCGATCACGACGGGGGCCATCAAGGGGACCACCGTCGACGAAGGGGATCTCCCCATCCCGGGGGTCTTGTTGACCATCCGATCGGAGTCGCTGATCGGCGGCGCCCAGCAGCGCTACTCCGACGAGAACGGCCGCTTCGCCTTCTTCGAGCTGCCTCCGGGCAAGTACGAGCTCGTCTCCGAGAAGGCGGGCTTCGCCAAGGTCATCAAGCCCAACCTGCAGGTCAACATCGGCAGCACGGTGCGGGTGCGCATCGCCATGCCCCTGGTGCAGGCGGGCGAGGAGATCGTGGTGGAGGAGAGCCGCCCCACCATCGACACGGAGCAGACCTCCAAGGGAGAGGTGCTGAGCCGCGAGTTCCTGCAGCGCATGCCCACGGGGCGCTCCTACCAGTCAGCGGTCACGGCCACGCCCGGCGTCTCCGGCGGCTCCAACCCCAACGTCTCCGGCGCCGCCGACGACGAGAACACCTATATGCTCGACGGCGTCAACATCACCGACCCCGTCACCGGCACCTTCTCGTTGAACTTCAACTTCGACGCCATCGAACAGCTCGAGGTGCTGACCAACGCCCTGGACCCGGAATACGGCGAAGGCCTGGGCGGCGTGATCAACATCGTCACCATCTCGGGTGGCAACCGGCTGGAGTTCGACACCAGCTTCTGGGCCCAGAGCTCGTTCATGTCCCCCACGTTCGACGCCCGCTACGCCGCCGACGGCCTGGAGCTGGCGCCCACGGGCTTCGACTCCCAGTTCGACATCTACGAGGTGGCGGCCCAGATCTCCGGCCCCATCGTGCGTGACCGGGCCTGGTTCGTACTCAGCTACTCCTACCACCGCACCCTGATCGCCAACGTGGGCGTGGACCTGCCGCGGGACTTCGACGGGCACTACCTGCTGGGCAAGCTCACCTTCCAGCCCAACGCCGCCCACCGCTTCACGCTGCTGGGCCACACCAACCCCACCGCCATCGACAACATCGACCAGGGCACGCGCTTCATCACCGCCGATGCCCAGGGCCGGCAGGCCCAGGGCGGCTACCTGGGCTCGGCGCAGTGGGACTGGTTCATCTCGCCCGAGACCTTCCTCGAGACCAAGGCCACCGCGCAGAAGGTCTTCATCGAGGTCTACGGCGTGCCCTGCACCCACAACAAGGACCTGGAGTACCACCCCTGCGAGCCCGGCGAGGTCGAGAACTCCCTCGACTTCTTCACGCCCGCGCGCATTGGCTACTACAACGCCTTCGACTCGGGCAACTGGCCCTACTACTACTTCGATGATCGCTACCGCTACAACCTGACCTCCAAGTTCTCCCTGCTGCAGATCGAAGCCGCTGGCCTGCACGATTTCAAGGCTGGCATCGAGTTCGACCGCACCGTCTGGGAGCAGATCGTCGGCTATCCCTCCAACAAGCAGTTCATCGACGTCAACGTGGTCAGCTACTCCCCCAGCACCTTCTCCAACTGGTACTGGTGGGAGATCAGCGGGCCCTACAACACCCTGGCCCAGGGCGACCACCTGGGCTTGTTCCTGCAAGACGCCTACAAGCCCATCGACAACCTCACCTTCCGCTACGGCGTGCGCTACGACCGCTCCGTCCAGCGCAACGACCAGGGCGAGCCTGTGGTCAACGTCGGGCTCTGGGGTCCGCGCTTCTTCACCGCCTGGGACCCCTGGGGCGACGGCAAGACCGTCATCCGCGGCGGCTACGGCCGCGTGAACGACACGGGCCGGCTGTCCGTGGCGGCCTTCTCTTCCTCCGCCAACACCTTCGGCTCCAAGCTCTGGTTTGGCGAGTACTACGGCGGCTACGACAACACCTACAGCGACCTGGTAGCCTACGGCGATGGCGTCGAGCGCGACTACGTCTGGGACAACGTCACGGCTCCGCACGCCGACGAGTTCGTCATCGGCGCGCAGCGTGAGGTCGTGCAGGACATGGCCCTGGGCGCCTCGTTCATGGCCCGCTTCACGCGCAACATCTACGACTACGACGAGACGAACCTGATCTGGGACGACGACGGCTACGACGTCCTCGGTACCAGCGACGGCTACCTGCGCTCCATCTACCGCCTGCGCACCGCCGACATCTCGCGCCGCGACTACTACGAGACCGACATCCAGTTCAAGAAGAACTACGCCGATCGCTGGCAGCTGCTGGCCACCTACTCCTACATCGTCAGCAAGGGCCTGCAGCAGAACTCCGTGGAGGGCGCCCTCACCAACCCCGAGCAGCTGGAGTACCAGTACGGCAACCTGTGGACGGACATGCGCCACCAGGTCAAGACCTACGGCTCCTACGACTTGCCCAACGACCCCTGGACCACCATGGTGGCCCTGGGCATCGAGTACTACTCGGGCCAGCCCTACAGCCGCTACTACTACAACGGCTACTACAACAGCTGGTCGGGCATGCTGATGGACGAAAAAGGCACCTACACCCGCACCGAGGGCTGGTGGGCGCTGCACCTGGAGCTGCACCAGGCCATCCCGGTGCGCAAGGGCGAGCTCAAGCTGAAGGCCAGCTTCGAGAACCTGCTCAACAACCAGCAAGCCGACGGTCGCAGCGCTGGCTACGTCTACAGCTACAACCGCTGGGTCATCACCTCGCGCCAGAACCCGCTCGGCATCAACCTGGGCGTGCAGTACCACTTCTGATGGGAGCAAGCGTGCAAACGAGCCGATTCCTTCCTCTCGTCCTGCTGCTGGCCACGGGCTGCAGCTTCGATGAGGATCTGCCCGAGGTCACCATCTCCGGCACGATCGTCATCCCCAAAGAGGCCGCCACCCGCACCGTCGAAGTCGATGGGGTGGAGCAGGAACTGACCGACCCCCGCTTCCTGGGGCCAGTCTACCTGGGCGCCTTCCCCAGCGTCAGCGACGCCTACTTCGACTATCCCCACCCCGAGATGGGGCCGGTGATCGATCCCAGCGAACCGGGCGACACCTACCCCTACGGTGGCACCAGCGTCGGGCGCTTCGACTTCGCCTGCTTCGAGTCCGTAGCTTGCCGGGTCACCACGGGTCGCTTCGACTCCTTCGAGGGCATGCTGGAGTACTTCAACGATTTCACCGACGACCCGGTCACCGACCCCTACGGCACGCAGGTGGAGTCGGCCAAGTACTGGGAGCAATACTGCCTCGACTACTACTACGCCACCAGCTACGACGAGCTCCGCTTCCTGGCCGTGGAACAGGACGAAAACGGCGAGTGGGTCTCGGACCTGGACTTCGAGCAGGACGAGTCCACGGGCGACTTCGTGGCCGAGTTCGACATGCACCACACCTACTACGTCGAGGGCATGTCCATCTGGGGATGGGTCGACAACCCCTCCGAGTACTACAGCTTCTCGACCTGCAACACCGAGGCCTACGGCGCCTGCAACTACGAGTACAACCTGAACTTCTACGCCGGCGACGTGCATCACGACGTGCTCAACTTCCCCAGCGACTACATCTCCCAGGGGGACTGGGTGGTCAGCAGCCCGCACATCGTGAGTTCTCCCGAAGACCAACCCGAACTCGTGCTGGACTTCCACTATGAGTAAGACGCTTTCTGCCCCCCCCCCCGGCGGGGGCGGGGGGGGGGCCCGCCCCC
>CAYVQL010000033.1:14481-51971 GCA_964454135.1 uncultured Enterobacterales bacterium
ATGAGTAAGACGCTTTCTAGCGCCAGCCGCCCCCACCCACGCTCCCTCAGGGCCAACGTCCCCGGCGCTCCCGCCCTGGTGGCCGCCAGCCTGCTTACCCTGGCCGCCTGCGACCGCAGCGGTGACTACCTCGTGCCCAAGCCCTCTGACGTCGAGCCCATCATCGACCTGGGGCAGCTCAAGGTCATCTCTGCGGAAGACTGGGCCGACACCACGACACGCGCGCAGCAGGTCACCTACTCGGCCGTCGGCGCGCCCGAGCCAGGCGACAAGAGCGGCGTCACCTTCACCTTCCTGGGGACGGGCGAGGCGGTCTGCATCGTGATGGATCCCGAAGCGGTCTTCTGGAACCAGTCCGTCGCGGCGACCAGCCCCAACGTCACCTACCAGTACCCCGACAACTACCTTGACGACGGTGATCTGGACATGCAGGCGGGCTTCTCGGCCAACTACACGGGTTCGCCCGGGATTGAGCTGGGCGACTTCCGCGGTCAGTACACCGACAGTCTGGGCAATACTGTGGAGATCGAGTACGACCTCTGCGAGCGCATCGGCTACGACAACCTCACGCCCGCCCATGCGGGGGTCGCCAGGGCCGAAAGCTGCGAGATCGACACCGACGGTCGTGTGGGCATCGAGTACACCGTGCTGCTGCGCACCTTCTCCCTGCCTATCGATGACAGCATCCTCTCCTTTGCCACGGCGGTCTACGAGGGTAGCTGCGAGGGCATGGACGAGTGCACCCTGACCGGTGAGGGCTCGGCGCTGGAATTCCCGTATCTGGAAGCGGCCTACTGCGAAGGCAATATGCTGCAGTACTGCGTCGCGAATCCCGAGATGTGCGGCGATGTGGACTGCGTGGAGCACCCCGACTGGTGCCAGGGGTATTTCGATACCTCGGACTCCGGTTCCTAGCAGCTTTCGGTCAGGCTCAGCGCAACAGGCGCCCCTCCACGCCGCGCCCCTCGCGTAGCGAGAGCAGGGCCAGGCGCCCCTCCAGGTCCAGCCGTAGGCAGTCCTGGGGCCCCACGGGGCCGATGGAGAGCGGCTGGCTCCAGCCCACACGCTGCACCCAGCCACGGCCTGCGCGATCCAGGCTGAGCACGTAAGCCGCTTCGTAGCCCGCCGGGAGCACCTGCTGCAGCCGATGCCCCGGGGGCAGGGTCGCGCCACGCACCGTGGCGATCATGCGCCCCTCCAGGCTCAACCAGAGCCCACTGATCTTGCCACCCTGCTCATCCTGCAGCCAGACGAAGATGGCCTTGCCTCCAGGCTCTCCCCCTCGTTCCGGCAGCGTGCCGAAGCGCACGCCTGCGATGGGGGGCAGCCGCAGGGCCTGCTGCAGGTCGTTCGTCAGCAGCTCCAGCCTCTTGGCGAAGCCGGCGAATCCCGCGGCGACGGCGCCCTGGTCGCCCTCGACCGCATCCACGGCCCCAGCTGCGCGGCCCCGTGGCAGCAGCCGCCTGCCCTGGGCAGGCAAGTCCGAGCTGGGCTCCAGCGTGTAGTGGTCCAGCTTGTCGTCGTGCAGCAACAACAGACGCAGCTGCCCCGCGCCATCCGCCGCACCGGCCGCCAGGGGCCGCTGCTCCAGGCGCACCACGCTGCGAAAGACCGGCCTACCACGCTGGCCTATGCTCACCACCCGCACCTCCCCGCCCTTGCCGTCCGGCGCATCGATCCAGACAGGGGCGTGCAGCTCCCCTTCGGGTGTGGTCACGCCCCGCGCCAGCAGATCCCACGATGGATAGGGCAGCTCCACAGTACGCGGCGCGGCGCGCAGGTTGCGCTCCTGCAAGCGCGCGTACTGCAGGCTGCTCCCGTCGCGCCAGTAGATGAAACGGCTGCCGCCCTCCATGGGCCTGCTGGCGCTGAGCACCGGATCCACGGCCGCGCTCAGGCGCGCCAGGTGCCAATTCAGACCCCGCTGCCGCGGCTGGCCGGAGCCCATCGTATGCAGGTAGAGGTCCTGGCCCTGCTGGGCCTGGTGCAGCCAGATGGAAGCCCAACCCTGGTGACGGAAGCCGCCGCCATCATCGGCCAGGTGGCCGCTCGAGGGGCGAGCCGCCGCCACGCGCATGGGGAGAGGTCCCAGCTGGGCGAGCTCTTCGCCCAGGCCCACCCGCAATCCCAGCTGGTAGCTGCCCTGGGCCAGGGCGCCCCCCGAGGGCAGCTCGAGGACCACGCGCCGCTGGCCGCGCGGTCCTATGGACCAGAGCGTATCGGCGTCCTCTTCGGGTACGGCGGTTCGGCGGGTGCTCTCGCGCCCATTGGGTGCCACCAGGTCGAAACGCACGAGGTGTGGTCGCTCTTCCAGGTTGGGAAAGCTGACCGTCGATCCTGTGGGGTTGCGCACGCTGAGCGCCACCAGCAGCTTGTGGCCGTGCAGGTACTCGTCCCGCAGGTCGGCGCTGAGCAGCAAGCCGCCCGCGACCCCGACCTGCGCGCCTGCCACGGCGGGCTGCGGCGCAGCGGCATCAGCGCTGGTCTGCGCCCGCGCCGGGCCGCAGAGGGCGAGGAGGGCCGAAAGCGCCGCAGGACGAAGGCTGGACAGGAGGGGCTGGGTTCTCATGACAGCACGCCGATGAAATGGGGTGCTCCCCCTATCCCCACCACCTTGCCAGCGCTCCCGGTGCTGGCCCTGGTGCGGCCTACTCCTCTTCCCCACGCCAGCGCTCGACGAGGCTGAGCAGCTGATCCAGCTCCTCCACTCCCTCTCTCAGCTGCCGATGATAGGCGCGCTCCAGCAGGACTCCCATCCGCGGCCCCGGGGCCATGCCCGCCGCCTTCAGATGGCGCCCCTTCACCAGGGCCTCGGGGGGGTGCTCATCCACGCCCAACAGAGCGCTCCGCCGGGCGGCCAGGGCGAAGCCGGGCTCCTGCTGCACGACCTCGGCAGCGCTGAGCCACAGCCCCAGCCCGCCATCGTGTCTGGCGCGCAGCGAGAGCATGCGCAGCTCGCCATCGTCCGCAGGGACCTCCAGCGTGGCTGCACGGCCGCGCAGGGCCATCACGCTACGGCGCAGGGGGAACCTGTCCTGGGTGTGAATGGCGATTCGATCCAGCAGCTCCAGCAGCGACTTCCGCGACAGCGGATGCAGCATGGCCACCAACATCAGCGCCTCCGCGCGGGCCTTGTGCCCCTGGAAACGAGCATCCCGCAGCAAGGCCGCCCGGTCCGCCGCCTCTCCCACCTCCTCCCAACACAGAAGGTCCAGGGCCGGGTGCAGGCGCGACCACAACCGGGCCCGACGCCCCACAGCGAGCCCCCACGAGGGCTCCGGTGAGAGCAGCAGCAGCTTGCGCAGCTCGCCGTGCAGCCGCTCGGCCGGCAGCTCTGCGATGGGCATGGACGCGCAGAGCTGCAAGAGCTGCGGATGCACCTGGAAACGAAAGCGAGCTGCGAACTGGGCCACCCGCAGCGCGCGCAGCGGGTCCTCCCCGAAGCTGCGGACATCCACCGCCCGCAGCAGGTGACGCTCGATGTCTTCCACACCGCCGAAAGGATCCTCGTAGGCTCCGGTCAGCGGATCGTAGGCGATGGCGTTGATGGTCAGGTCGCGACGCCGTGCCGCGCGCTCCACCCCCAGGAAGGGATCCCCCAGGGCCTGGATGCCCCGATGCCCCTGGCCCACCTTGCTGTCACGCCGGGGCAGGCTGACGTCCACCTGCTTGCCGGCCAGGTCCAGCTTGAAGACGGAAAAAGCCTGACCTACCGTGTTCACCGGGCCCAGGCTGCGCAGCAGCCGCCTCAGCTGGCCGTGGGGTATTCCGTGCACCTCCACGTCCAGATCGAATCCCTCCTCCGACATTCCGGGAGGAATCCAAAGCAACCCGCGACCCCTCATGACGTGATCGCGCACGGCACCCCCAACCAGCAACGCGCGACCTCCAGCCTCCCGACAGCGCCTTGCCAGGGGCAGGAGTGCCGAGATCCGCTCAATGAAGGCCATCGGCGCTCCGGTTGCCACCCAGGAAGGGGGCGGGTAGAGTCCTGCTGACGCCAGGCCAGCCAGGCAAGGGCACGGCGTCAATATACCGCGCTGGAGGTGCCCCGATGCTGTCCGCCCTGCCCTTTCTGTTGATGTTGGCGACGGGCTTCGCCAACGAACCCAGCTCCTCGGCCATCACGGTGGGCGCTCCAGCGCTGGCCTTCAGCTTGCCGGCGCTCAACGAGCAGGCCGCCATCAACCTGGTGCGCCAGGCCAACGTCAGCCTGGGCGAGCTGGTGGGCATTCAGCCGGCACATCCCGCCAAGGGCGTGGTGCTCTACTTCTTCGACCGCACCAACGGGGGCGAGGGCCTGCGCCCCCTCAACGGCCTGGTCCGCCGCTTCCGTAGCGACAACGTCGCTTTCCTGGGCATCTGTACCGACAGGGACGAGGAGATCGGCGCCTGGATCGAGGGGCTCAAGCTGGACTACCCCGTCCTCAGAGACAACTTCCACATCGTCTCCGGGCGCTACCAGATGCGTGAGGCCCCCATGGTGGTCGTCGTGGACGCCGACGGCATGATCTTCTCGGCGGGCAACCCCGCCATGATGGAGCTGGAAGCCAACGTGGAAGCGGAGGTGAACGGCCTGCTGGGGCACGGCGACTGATCAGCGCTCCAGGCTCCGGGCAGCAGTCGACCCCAGCAGCGCCTGGCGGCTCTGTTGGTGATGCCGTCTCGAGCTTCAGGTCTGCGTGTCCACCAGGACCAGCGTGATGTTGTCCTTGCCGCCGCCGTGGTGGGCCGCCCGGATGAGCTCCCTGCTGGTGACGCGCTGGTCGGGGTAGTGGTTGAGGATCACCTCGATGTCCTCGTCGTCCACCTCGCCCCAGAGCCCGTCAGAACAGAGCAGGATGCGATCCCCCCTCTCCAGCTCCACCGAGAAGATGTCGATCTCCACGTTGCGTTCCGTGCCGACAGTACGCAGCAGGATGTTGCTGTGGGGATGGTTGCGCGCCTCATCGGGAGTGATGCGGTTCTGTTCCACCATGCGGGCCACCAGGCTGTGATCCCGCGTGACCTGGTGCAGCACCTTGTCGCGCAGCAGGTAGCCCCGCGAGTCACCCACATTGGCCAGCAGCGCGAGCCGCCCTTCGATGATCAGCAAGGCCACCAGGGTGGTGCCCATGTCGTTGCCACGCCGCTCGGCGATCTCTTTCACCGTATTGTTGGCGGACTGGAAGGCCTCGTCCAGGATGTTTTCCAACAGGTCCGCGCTGGGGAGCGGGGAGGCATTGATGCGCTCGCGAGCCACGCGACAGATGGTGCGCGCAGCCAGCTCGCTGGCCACCTCGCCGCTGGCATGGCCGCCCATCCCGTCGGCCACGACGAAGAGGTGCACCGAGTCCCGAAGCTGGACCCAGCTCCAGTTGTCCTCGTTCAGATCGCGACACAGGCCTACATCGGTGAGCGCAGCGGCTGGATAGGGTGCGTCGGTGGAATCCAGGGCTGGGAACAGCTCCAGCAAGGCATCGCCAAAAGAGGCGATGTCGGGGTAGGCCCCAGCTTCGGCACGCTCGAGGAAATCCCAGAAGGGAACGCAGTTGACGGCCACGAAACGCCGCAACAGGGCAGCGATCTGTTGCACGGCGCCACCCTGCTCGCTGGAAGGGACGCCATCTTCGCGCACGGAGGCCACATCCAGATCGTAGAAGCGCAGCTCGTTTTCGGCCGTGAGCAGGAAGTTGCTGGAGGAAAGCCGCGAGAGAACGACCCCCTGAGCGTGCAAGAAGGCCATGGTTCCCGTGATCCACTGCGCGAAACGGAGCATCTCGTCATTGGTCAGCGGGGCGCACTCGTCGAGCAGCAGCGACTCGGAGCGGTAGGGCACGACCGAGCAGAGCAGATCGTCCTGCGTGAAGACATCCGTGGGCCAGAGCACCCCGGGATGCCTGAAGCCGCGCTCGTGCAGCGCGAGGTAGGGGCTGAACTCGGCCGGATCCCAGCGGACGCTCATCAGGAACTTGCGCCCCTTCATGGATCCGCCGCATTGCAGGCAGGACTCTTCTTCGTAGGGGTTCTGCTGGAAACCGCACTCCCAGCAGACCTGGAAGCTCTGGTCGGGCCGATCGTCGTTGAGGAGGTAGAACATCCGCCCCTCGGCCAGCCGCACCAAGCCCTCGACGCGGTAGTCGCTCCCCAGCTTCATTCCTGATGGGAAGGGTGGTGGCCTGGGTCTACCTCCAAAACCCATTGGGCATGCACTCCGATACTTCGAGGGGTGAGTCTACAACCTTAGGCGGCGCGTGCCGCCGCGGCAAGCTCTAGCAGCGAGATGTGGAACAGTGAGAGCAGCGCGTCAGGCTTGTTCCCTAACCCACTCCGCCGCATTAGGGGGCCCGGCATGCGCAATATCCGATTCACTGTCGAGGCCCGCTGCGCCGAGGCTCGCGCTGGGCGACTCGAGCTCTGTCGCGGCGTGGTCCCCACCCCCGTCTTCATGCCCGTGGGCACCCAGGCCGCGCTGCGCGCCACACCTCCGCGGGACGTCGTGGAGGCCGGCGTGCACATCCTGCTGGCCAACACCTACCACCTGTCCCAGCGGCCCGGGGAGCGCATCGTCGAGAAAGCCGGAGGCTTGCATCGCTTCATGGGCATCGACCTGCCCATCCTCACCGACTCCGGGGGATTCCAGGTCTTCTCCCTGGACAAAGTCAAGGTGGACGAGGACGGCGTGACCTTCGCCTACCCCGTGGACGGGCGGCGCACACGGCTCACGCCGGAGCGCTCCATGGCCATCCAGCAGGCCCTGGGCTCCGATATCGCCATGGCATTCGACGAGTGCCTGCCTCACGACGTGGATCGCCGCTACGCCGAGCAATCCCTGGTCCGCACCCATCGCTGGGAAAAGCGCTCCCGCCAGGCCCACGACAACCCCCGCCAGAGCCTCTTCGGCATCGTGCAGGGCGCGTTCTGGGACGACCTGCGCAAGCGCTCCGCAGAGCGGATCGCCAGCATCGGCTTCGACGGCTATGCCATCGGCGGCCTGGCCGTGGGAGAGGGCCCTCAACGCATGCTGCGCGTGCTCGAGCGGACCACGCCCCACATGCCCCAGGACTCTCCCCGCTACCTGATGGGCGTCGGGCGGCCCGTGGACCTGGTGGAGGGCGTGGCGCGCGGGGTCGACATGTTCGACTGCGTCATCCCGACACGCCACGCCCGATCCGGGCTGCTGTACACCGACGCGGGCCGTATCCGCTTGACGGACCGTCGCTACCGCCGGGATTTCTACCCACCCGACACCAGCTGCGACTGCAGCACCTGCCGCTGCTTCAGCCGCGCCTACCTGCACCACCTCTTCCAGGTCCGGGAGATCCTCTCCGCGACCCTGGCCACGGTGCACAACATCCGTTGGTATATGAACTTCATGAAGCGCATGCGCGCCTCCATCTTGGAGAACCGCTTCCAGGCCTTCCGCGAATGGGTCCACGAGCGTTACCCCGAGCCGCGCGGCCGCGGCTGCTGAAGTGCATCGTCCGCATGCCCTGTCGCAGTCGGGGCGATAAGACCCGACCTTCACGTCAAGGAGAACGCAATGGGTTCCGACCACAGGATAGTCTGCTGCCCCGCTGGCCTGGTGACAGACCGGCGTCGCCGCATCAAGGTGCTCGACTGCACCATCCGAGACGGCGGCATCTGCAACAACTGGTACTTCGAGCACAAGCTCGTCAATATGTGCTTCAAAGCCCTGGTCGAGGCCAACATCGACTACATGGAGGTGGGCTACCGCACCCGACCGGGCGTCTTCGACGAGTCCAAGACCGGCCCTTGGCGCTTCTGCGCCGAGGAAGAGGTGCGCAGGGTCGTGGAGCCAGGGCGCATCAAGCTGAGCACCATGGTGGACATCGGGCGGATCACCAAGGCGGAGATCCCCCCCAAGGCCGACTCGGTGATCGACGTCGTGCGGGTCGCCTGCTACGTCCACCAGCTGGACGAAGCTTTCGACATCGTAGACCACTGCATGGAGTCCGGCTACGAGACCTTCCTTCAGCTGATGGCCGTCTCCGGCGTGGAGATCAAGGACCTGGACCAGGCCCTCAAGCGGGTCGCCATCCACGGCGTGCACGCGGTCGCCCTGGTGGACAGCTATGGCGCGCTCTACCCCTTCCACGTGCGCTTCCTGCTGCGGAAGTACATGAACTACCTGGGCCGTGACATCAAGGTCGGTGCGCACTTCCACAACAACCAGCAGCAGGCCTTCGCCAACACCATCGCGGCCGTCGATGAAGGCGCTGACTGGGTGGATGCCACCATCCACGGCATCGGGCGTGGTGCGGGCAACTGTCCCCTCGAGCTGCTGCTCTTCTACCTGGACAACCCCCGCTACAATGCCAGGCCCATCCTGGACCTGGTGGACGAGTTCGCCACGCTGCGTGACGAGCTGCGTTGGGGCTATCACCTGCCCTACGCCATCACCGGCTACTACAACGTGCACCCGCGCTCCGGCATCGCCTTGATGGGTACGCCGGATCGCTACAAGTGCCGCAACTTCTACGAGTCGTTGCAGGAGCGCTTCGCGAACCGCGAAGACCTGCCCCCCGCGCCCCGCGAGGACTGATCCCCGGCGGCCGCGCTCTTGCGGAAGACGCGTCTTCGCTGATGTCCGCGCACTCTCACTGCAACAAGGCCGCGGCACCAGGCCGCACGCACCATGGACTGGCTTCAGTTCGGTACAGTGCTGGGGTTCATCGACGCGGGCGAGTTCTACGCCGCGGCGGCGGCTGTGCTTTGGGCCGTGGCTGTCATCCTCTTCCGCAAGAGCGGCGAGCGCATCAGCCCGCTGCCGCTGAACTTCTTCAAGAACACGCTGGCCCTGCCGCTCTTCGCCCTCACGATGTTGTTCTTCGGCGTTCCGCTGCTGCCCGAGGGGGTGTCCGCCGCTGACTGCCTGGTGCTCATCTGCAGTGGCATGCTGGGCATCGGCATCGCCGACGCGGTCTTCTTCGCCAGCCTCAATCGCCTGGGAGCGGGTCGTTCGGCCATCGTGGACTGTTTCTACAGTCCCGCGGTGGCGCTCTGCTCGGCCGTATACCTGGGCGAGCCCCATGGGCCCTTGCTGTGGGCGGCCATGGCTCTGATGGCCGTGGCGATCATGCTGGGCGCCTGGAATCCCGAGGACGACAAGAAGGAAAAAAGCAACCAGCTGCGCACGGGCGTGGCCCTGGGCATCCTGGCGATGTTCCTGATGGCCGTCGGCATCGTCATCGCCAAGCCGGTGCTGAACCACACGGATCCCCTCTGGGCCACGGTCATGCGCCTGTTGGGGGGCTGGGCCCTGTTGGCGCCCCAATGCCTGCTGCCCCGCTTCCGCAGCCAGGTGAAGCAGGTGTTCAGCCCTGGCAGCCACTGGCGCTATGCCCTGCCCGGCACCTTCGTGGGCACCTACCTGGCCATGTTCGTGTGGATCCTTGGGATGAAGTACACCTATACGAATATCGCGGCGGTGCTCAACCAGTCGTCCAGCGTCTTCGTGCTCCTGCTCGCCACCCTCTTCCTGCGCGAGGCATTCACCCTGCGCCGCGGGGTCGCGGTGGCCCTGGGCGTGACAGCTGCGGTACTGGTCAGCCTGCAGGTCTGATCAAGGGCTCAGCTTTCCACCGGGACGCTTGACACCACCCAGCCGTTGGCATACGAGCCGCCGGTCCTGGGGTCAGGCAGGCTTGGTGCCGCAACCCGGTCCCTATCGGTACAGCCCGCCCAAGGCGCGGGCGACATGCAGCGCCGCGGAGGTGAGAGATGGCTAAGAAAGGTTCAGGTGCTCGAGTGACGGTTCACCTGGAATGTACGACCTGTCGCTCCAGCGGAGTACCGGGCGTCAGTCGCTACTCCATCAAGAAGAACAAGAAGAAGCACCCCAAGCGTCTTGAGTTCTCCAAGTACTGTCGCTTCGAGCGCAAGCACACGCTGCACAAAGAAGTCCGCTAGTCCCGCCCCCTGCCGCGCTCCCCCTTCGATGAGTTCTGGCCGCCCCCACGGGCGGCCGTTTTTGATCGCTTGCAGACAACACGCCACGCCAGCTCAGGCGCGGTTCACCCGACGCCCGCCAACGTACAAGCAGCTCTGGCCCCCCCCCCCCGCGGGGGCGCGGGCCCCCGGAATGGCCCACCCCCCGAGCCCCGCCACCCCCCACCCCCCCCGGGCCGCCCCCCGGGGGGGGGGGGGGGCCAGCTGAAGTGCCAAACGCAGCTTAGAGGGTCTGCGAGTAGAACTCGATGATGGCCTGCGTGTTGCAGGGGAAGGGCAGGTCTTCTACGGTGGGCACGGCCACCATCCGCCCTTCGGCCTTGGCAGGATCGAAATCCAGGAAGTCCGGACGCGCGCGGGTGGTGGAGCGCTCCAGCGCCGCAGCCATGAACGGACGCTGCTTGCTCTTCTCCACGATGCCCACCAGCTGGCCGGGGTCGACCTGGTAGCTGGGCCTGTCCACGCGCCTGCCGTCCACCACCACATGGCGGTGCAGCACCAGCTGCCGGGCCGCCGGGATGGTGGGCGCCAGACCCAGACGCCAGACCACGTTGTCGAGCCTGCGCTCGAGGATCTGCACCAGGTTGGAACCAGAAGGCCCACGCATGCGGGAAGCACGGCGCACGTAGCGCCTGAACTGCTTCTCGAGCAGGCCATAATGCCAGCGCATCTTTTGTTTTTCAACCAGGCGAATCTTGTACTCGGACTGCTTTCCACGACGACGCGAGCCGTGCACACCCGGCGGGTAGGGCCGGTCGAGGGCAGTCTTTGTGGTCAGACCGGGCAGAATGATGCCGACGGCGCGGCATTTCTTGAGCCGAGGTCCACGATCTCGGGCCATGTGTCGCTCCCGAAGAATACTGATGGAAGAGTGAATCCCAGACGGGATAGCATCTGGCGGGGCGCGGAGCCAGGACTCAGAGCCTGCCAGCAGCTGGCTGAGCTTCTGCCGCCAGCCGTCGAAATGAGAAGCGCCTGCGGTCTAGCGCATGGGGGCTCGCGTGTCAATGGCGCGGCCGGGCCTTTTCATGCCCGGACCGCGCAGGGCGGCAGCGCCTGAGACAGACGCTTGCCGAGCAAGGGCCACCCATCGCTGTCGGCTCGTGCTATCCTTGTGATGAATCCGTCATCCGGACGCAGTCATGACTCCTGAAAAGAACGAGCGCAACGGGCAGCAGGGCTTCACGATCCTGGAGCTGGTGATCGTGGTCGCCATCATCGGAATCCTGGCGGCCATCGGCTACAGCGTGTCCTCCAACCTGCTGCCTCGCTACCGCACGCAGCAGGCAGCCAACCGCTTCGCGGACGACGTGAACAACCTGCGCGCCAGCGCCATCGCCGATAACCGCGAGTACCGCATCGAGCTGATCGACTACGACGAGGCCGCGGGTGTGGGAACGGGCGACAACGTCGGCGAGTGGTGGCTCGAGGCCGGCGATCGCAGCAGCGGTAGCAACTCGTGGGAGATCCTGCCTGTCGACGCCGACGACGACGAAGCGGACGATTTCACCAACGAGGGCATGGTGATCATCTCCAAGGGCGGGGCCCAGGAGCTCCCGGACGTCTCTCTGGCCGCGTGGCCGTCCCTGGCCGGACCGACGTACGCCGGCGACAGCTGCGCCGACAGCATCGTCTTCTCGCCGCGCGGCTGGGTGGTCAACCCCAACTCCGACTTCGGCGCCTCGGGCTACATCACCCTCACCTTCGTGAACAAGGCCGCCCTGCGGCGCGGGGTGACCGAGAACTTCTCCGTGAACATCTCCCGCTCGGGCATGGCGCGCGTGGACATCAACTCGGTTCGCTACGAGTCGACAGAGGACAACGCCCAGGGCATCGATCAGCGCTCGCAGGAGTACAGCAACGCCTCTGCCGGCGAAGAATAGCAGCCCGCCAATCCGTCTGGGCACGGTCACAGACCGGGGCGACCGGCCCGTTCAATGACCGTGGCCCGCGGATCAGGGGCCCACTGCGCAGCAAAACGCGCAAGCCCGCTCGTTTTCCATAAGTTCTCCATCGGACATGCGTACGCTGTGGAAAGCCATTTTCCCGTGGCGTTCCGCGGGGAATGTCCAAAGGGTTTTCCATAGACCTTGTCCGCTGAAGATGCCGTCCACATCGGCACACGCACCTCTCTGAGTCCGGTTCTCCACAAAGAACGACTCCCACAACATGTGGGCCCTGGGCCAATCCTGGACCACAACATATTGCGACCGCAGCCCTTGACGCGCAGGGCGTAGCAGGTGTAAATCTCGCGGCGGGGCGCACGGACGCGAACGCGCGCTCCCTGTGGAACCTACCCTCGAACGAACCGTATCGACCCTCATCACACGCCGCCCGCTGCCCCCAGCGCTGCTTCCGGAGAGTTCATGGACACCTCCCCTGGCCCGGTCGCGCCCTTCCGCGGAAGGGCACAAGCTCGAACCTCTCGGAGAGACTCCGACGAGAGCCCTGAGAGAGGCCTGGTCTTTGCCCCGTGTTTCTGCCCCGAGGGCCTCAGCCCCTGGGCAACCACGACCTGGCAGACACGCCGAGCCAGAATCGCCGATCCTTCGGGCAAGGTGCTGTTTCAGCAGGATGACGTCGAAGTGCCGGCGTCCTGGAGCCAGACAGCCACCAATGTCGTGGCCTCCAAGTACTTCAGGGGCCACCTGGGCACCCCGGAGCGGGAACGCAGCGTGCGCCACCTGGTGGAGCGTGTCGTGGACACCATCACCACCTGGGGCATCGAGGACGGCTACTTCAGCGACGAGCACTCGGCCCAGACCTTCCGCGCGGACCTGGCCTGGCTCTGCCTGCACCAGCACCTCTCCTTCAACAGCCCGGTCTGGTTCAACGTCGGCGAAGAGACCGATCCCCAGTGCTCGGCCTGCTTCATCAACTCGGTCTCGGACACCATGGAGGGCATCCTGGATCTGGCCAAGACCGAAGGCATGCTCTTCAAGTGGGGATCGGGCACGGGCACCAACCTGAGCACCTTGCGCAGCAGCACCGAGAAGCTGCGCGGCGGTGGGACAGCGAGCGGCCCCGTCTCGTTCATGCGCGGCTTCGACGCCTTCGCCGGCGTGATCAAGAGCGGGGGCAAGACACGTCGGGCGGCCAAGATGGTCATCCTGAACGTGGGCCACCCGGACATCCGCGAGTTCATCCACTGCAAGGCCGAAGAAGAGAAGAAGGCCTGGGCCTTGATCGACGCGGGCTACGACGGCTCCTTCAACGTGCCTGGCGGCGCCTACGACTCGGTGTTCTTCCAGAACTCCAACAACTCCGTTCGCGTCACCGACGAGTTCATGCAGGCGGTGGTCGACGACAAGGCATGGACCACGCGCAGCGTGCTGGACGGCGAGCCCATGGGCAGCTTCCGTGCCAGAGAGCTGCTGGGCGAGATGGCGGAAGCCGGTTGGCTCTGCGGCGATCCCGGCATCCAGTTCGACACGACGGTCAATGCCTGGAACACCTGCATCAACAGTGCGCGCATCAACGCCTCCAATCCTTGCTCCGAGTACATGTTCGTCGATGACTCGGCCTGCAACCTGGCCTCGTTGAACCTGCTGCGCTTCCTGCAGCCCGATGGCGAGTTCGACACCGAGCGCTTCGCCGCTGCCGTGCGCCTGGCCATCACGGCGCAGGACATCGTAGTGGATCGCTCCAGCTACCCCACCGAGCGCATCAAGCTGAACTCGCGCTACTACCGGCCTCTGGGGCTGGGCTACGCCAACCTGGGCTCCCTGCTGATGGCCAATGGCCTGGCCTACGACTCGGACGAGGGCCGAGCCTACGCCGGCGCCGTCACCTCTTTGATGACCGGCGAAGCCTACGCCTGGTCGGCGCGCCTGGCTGAAGAGCGGGGGCCCTTCACCGGCTTCAGGCGCAACACCGATGCCATGCTGGCCGTCATCCGCAAGCACCGCAGCGCCACCCAGGCGCTGCCCGACGAGAGCTTGCCCCCCAAGCTGTTCCAGGCCGCTCAGCAGGCCTGGGAGGACAGCGAGGAGCTCGGCCAGCTGCACGGCTTCCGCAACGCCCAGGTCACCGTGCTGGCGCCCACCGGCACCATCGGCTTCATGATGGACTGCGACACCACCGGGGTCGAGCCGGAGTTCGCGCTGGTCAAGTACAAGAAGCTGGTGGGCGGCGGGATGATGAAGATCGTCAACCGCACCGTTGAGGTGGCCATCGAGCGGCTGGACTACGACGAGTCGGAGCAGGCTGCCATCCTCGGCCACCTCAACGAGCAAGAGACCATCGAGGGCGCGCCCGGCTTGCGAGAGGAGCATCTTCCCGTCTTCGATTGCGCCTTCACGCCCTCCAAGGGCAGCCGCGCCATCGAGCCCATGGGCCACGTCAAGATGATGGGGGCCGTCCAGCCCTACCTCTCGGGAGCCATCTCCAAGACCGTCAACCTGCCAGAGTCCTACACACCCGATGACATCGGCAGCATCTACGTGCAGGCCTGGCAGATGGGCCTCAAGGCCATCACCGTCTACCGTGATGGCAGCAAGCGCAGCCAACCCCTCACCACAGGCGGGGGCGACAAAAAACAAGCCAAGGCTGAGAAGAGGGAGCCGGTTCCCGAGCTCACTGCCGAGCCATTGGAACAGGCGCAGGTCCAGCCTCCTCCCGAAGTGGTCATCGAGTACCGGCCGCAACGCCGCCGCCTGCCTCCCGAGCGCAACGCCGTCACGCACAAGTTCAACATTGCGGGCCACGAAGGCTACGTCACGGTGGGCTTGTACGACGACGGAACCGTGGGGGAGCTGTTCATCGTCCAGGCCAAGGAGGGCTCGGTGGTCTCCGGCCTGATGGACGGCTTCGCCACCAGCGTCTCGCTGGCGCTGCAGTACGGCGTCCCCCTCAAGGTGCTCTGCGACAAGTTCTCGCACACGCGCTTCGAGCCCAGCGGCTTCACGGGCAACGCCGAGATCCCCATCGCCAAGTCGATCCTCGACTACATCTTCCGCTGGCTCGATCTGCGCTTCTTGCAGAACCAACCCCGCCCCAACCTGCCCGACAAGCCCCCCCAGGCAGTGCCGGCGCAGGCGCCGGCCGAGAGCTCGCTGGCAGCGCAACGGGATCCCGAGCCGTCCGGCACCCCGGGCCAACGCGGCGAGGACGAAGCCGTCTTCGTCACCCAGGCCGATGCTCCCCCTTGCCACGAGTGCGGAAGCATCATGGTCCGTTCCGGGACCTGCTACAAGTGTTTCAACTGCGGAGCCACGAGTGGCTGCTCCTGATGACCCAACCGGGCGGGAAGCCTTCTTCGCCCTCCGTCTCCCCCTCCGGGGATTCACGTCAAGGTGCATCTCCTCCTCTCCTCGTCCCGGCTGGCCCCACCACCCTGCATGCCGCACGGACGGCGAGGCGCAGCCGGTAAGGGGTAGGCGGTAGTTCCTCGGCCCTGGCCGCGGAGCTCCGCCTACCCCTTCCCTCCCCCTGGCTCCTCTCCTGTGACGGCCGGCACCCTCAGCGGCCTAGCCCGAGAAAGCTCCCACAACGCGCCTCACCCGCTCCAGCTCCAGCGGCGCCGCCAGGTCGCGGTCGCGGTGCAGGTCAGTGCCCACGATGGCGGCGTCGCAGCGCCCACGGTAGAGGTCGGCATTGTCGGGCGTGAGCCCGCTGCCCAGCCAGATGGCGGCCTCTGGCACGGCTGACCTCACAGCGTCCAGACGCGCGGGATCCGCAGGCTGCCCGGTCCCACTGCCCGAGACCACCAGCGCGTCCGCTCCTGCCCTGTGGAAGCTGTCGTGCGCCACCTGCTCCAGCGCCATGTCGCCCAGGGGGCTGGCGTGCTTGACGAAGACATCCGCCGCCACGGCGCAGGCCAGCTGCAGGCGCTGACGGTAGAGCAGGGTGCGGCGCGCCTGGCCCTGGATGATCCCCTGGTCGGTGACCATCACTCCGGAATGCACGTTGACGCGGATGAAGTCCGCTCCGGCGGCGGAGGCCACGGCCAAGGCGTCGAGGGGGGCATTGCGCAGCACGTTCACCCCCAGTAAAAGCTCGCTGCCCAGCTGGGCCCGCAGGGCAGCTGCGATGACGGCCATATGGGCCACCGCATGGGGCTCGGCCGCACCCGCAGCGAAGGGGGCGTCGCCGAGGTTTTCGACGATGCAAGCACGGGCGCCACCTCGTAGCAGCACATCCGCATCGCGCTGAGCGCGCCGCAAGACGGCTCTGCCGGACCGGGCGCCACGGGGCGCCCCAGGCAGGGGCAGCAGGTGCACGACCCCGATGATGGCCCCCGAAGGCAGGGAGAAGCTGCTGGAGGACGACGTGGGCATCCACAGAGGATAGCGTCAGCCGCCGACGGCGGCACCTGCGTAGATGGGCTCAGGCCGCCTGCAGATCGTCGAAGAGGCAGAGCTGCCCGGAGCTGGACCAGCGCGGAATCGAGGTCTGTACCGTGGCTGCAGGGCGCGACCGCACCAGGGCCAGGCTGGTAGCCGCGGCGGGCGCCTGCTGCTCGGGCTGCCCCAGCTCGGCCCCGGGCAAGAGCACGAGCAGCTCATCCGGCCCCAGGCGGCTCGCCGCGTCGCGCGCCTCGCCCTCGCGCTCGGCCACCGCCACGGACAGGGGCAGGCGTGCAAGGCCGTAGAGCGACTTGGCGAGCCCAGCGATCTGGGTGAAGGGGATCTCCCGCCGCCCCACCACCCTGATCTGCTCTTCGTCGTCTCTTTCGATCACCGCCCCTGCTCCCAAGGCATCCGCCAGCCGCGCGGCCAGACCCTGCAATGGATCCCGCGACTGCGGGGGCTGACCCTGAGGTTCCTGGCTCGGCCCCAGAGATTCCTGGCTCGGCGCCACGATGGCCTGGGCCGCCTGCGCCGGGCGCGGCACGAGCACGCACAGCGCCCAGGAACGCCGGGGCCCAGCCTGGACCGGGCTGGACACCACCGGAGCCGCCAGGACCTCGCCAGCACCCTGGCCCCAGATTCCCCTCCTCCACACCGCCACTGCCGCACCTCGCAGGCTCCAATGGTCTGCGGTGCAAGGCAGGCCGGCGGGGAGACTGAGCAAGCGCCCAGCTTCGCACCTGCCCAGCATGGGGTGGCCCATGGTGCGAGGCTCGAAGACCGAGGGCCAGGCCGCGTCGAAGGGCATGCCCGCCGACGTGCTGACACAGAGCACGTCATCCTGCCGCAGCTGAAACTCGACAAGACTGGCGCTGCCGTGCACCAGGTAGGCCTGCTCACCCACAGGGGCGCCGCCGGCCAAGCGACGAAGACGCAGAAGCCCGGCAGGACCACTGGGGCGGGCGGAGGTTCTGTTTCTGTGCATGCTGCGCTCCTTTGCCGGCAGCCTCTCAACCGGTACAGACACTATATACGACCGGCATTCGCAATGCTGGACATGTTTTGTCCTGCTCCAATTTTTTTTCACCCAGAGAAGTCCAGGCATGGGCCCGCCTTCCTGCTTTCGCCCCTACAAGCTATATTTCAACAGCTACTGCCACTGACTTGGCGTGCGAAACGCGCGGCGCGACAAGCCGGAGTTACCGTGTACCCGCCGGTTTTTCGGCCTCTTGTCCGTCTTTCGGTCTTATTTTGTCCCCATCTCTCAACATGAAATCCAGCATCCTCAGCTCCTAGATCCCCAAGCGCCGCACCCGACCGCGCCGAGCCGCCTCCCGTTGTTCCGTTCATGGGGATCCAATAGGTTCCTGAAGATCCTCATACCGGGCCCATCCCCTGGAGCTCCTTCCCCTTGACCGGTCTTCCCTCCCTCGCGACGCTGGAGCGGCTCCTGGGAGCTGTGCTCAGCGTCGAAGAGGAAAGCCAGGCCCAACGAAGGCCGCGAGGGATCTCCATCGACTCGCGGCGCAGCGCAGCGGGCGACCTGTTCTTCGCCCTGCCGGGCAGCCAGACCGACGGCCATCGCTTCGCAGCGGCTGCCCTGAGCGCTGGTGCCGCGGCCGCGGTGGTGCGCCGCGACTTCGCCGCCCAGGCATCCGAGATCTGCGGCCCCCTGCTGGTCGTGGACGATCCCCTGCGGGCGCTGCAGCGCCTGGCAGCCTGGCACAGGACTGAAAACCTGGGTCGCATCGTCGCCGTGACGGGCAGCAACGGCAAGACCATCGTCAAGGATGCCTTGACGGCGCTGATGGCGGGCTGTTGCGACGTGGCCTGCAATCCGGGCAGCTTCAACAGCCAGGTGGGCGTTCCCCTGGCCCTGCTCGGCACGCCCCCGGGTGCGGAGCTGGGCATCTTCGAGGCGGGCATCTCGGCCCCAGGCGACATGCACTGGCTGCGCGACATGCTGCGCCCTGATTTCGGCATCCTGACCAACGTCGGGCTGGCGCACATCGCCGCCTTCGGCGAGCGCGCAGCCACCGCCAGGGAGAAGGCGTCGCTCTTTTCGGACCTGCCCCGCTCGGGCTGGCTGCTGCTGCCCGCAGGCGACCCGGTGGTGGAACAGGCCACGGGCTCGCTGCGCTGTCGCCGACTGCACTACGACCACGCCGGCGAGACCCCCCACCTGGAAGGTAGCGTCGTCAGCGGTTCAAGCACCGAGCTGCGGCTGCGCTTCCCCTCCGGCCAGCTGCGCAGCGTCCTGGCTCCCACGCGCTCGCGGCACCTGGTGGACGACCTGCTGGCCGCCATCGCGGCCGCCATCTTGCTGGGTCTGCCAGAGGAAGAAGTGGCTGCCGCGCTGCGGGATTTCTCGTTCGGATCCACGCGCATGGAGATCTGGCGTTCTCCGGACGGCGTCACCATCATCAACGACGCCTGCTCGTCGGATCCCATCTCGGTGCAAGCGGCGCTGCGGGCCGCCCAGGGCCACGCGCCTGCCACGGGCCGGCGCATCTTCGTCTTCGGCGGGATGAAGGAGCTGGGCCGGCGGCAGGAACGCGAGCACCGCCTGATAGGCGACCTGGCCGCGGAGCAGGGCTTCTCCCACCTGGTGATCGGTCCGGGTGCGGGCCCCGAGAGCACGGCCAGGGCCTTCAAGGTCCAGCGCCCCGCGGGCCAGGTGCTGCGCGTGGGATCGCTGGACGAGCTGCCCAAGGTGGTGCGGCCCCTGGCACGCGCCGGGGACACCATCCTGGTCAAGGGGCCACGCCACCAGGGCCTGGCCAGCGCCGCCCGCTCCATCTGGGAGTCCATGGCGCCCACGCGCATGATCGTCAACCTGGGGGCGATAGGCGAGAACATCGCCAGCTTCCGCAGCATGGTGGGCCCCCAGGTGCGCCTGCTGGCCATGCTCAAGGCCTGGGCCTACGGCACCGAGTTCTCGCGCGTGGCCACCTGGCTGCAGCAGAACGGAGCGGACTGGATCGGCGTCTCGGCCGGCGACGAGGGCGCCCTGGCACGCAGAGCGGGCGTGCGCCTGCCCATCCTGGTCACGCTGCTGGGCGTGGACGAGACCGATAAGGCGCTGCGCTACCGCCTGACGCCGGTGGTATACTCCATGGCCATGGCGGACGCGCTGATCGCGGGTGTGCGGCGGCTGGGCGGCTCGCTCGACGTGCACCTGGAGGTGGACACGGGCATGGGTCGCGTGGGGGTCAAGCCGCAAGAGGTCGAGCCCCTGGCCAGGCGCGTGCTGGGCTCGGGCGTGCTGCGCCCCACCGGGCTGATGACGCACCTGTCCTGCGCCGACGATCCCGACGCCGACGACTACACCCAGGCCCAGCTCAACCGCTTCCAGGGCTGCATCGCCGCAGCGCGGCGCGCCGGCATGCGCGATTTCATCGTCCACGCCGCGGCCACGGCGGGCTTGGCGCGCTTCGCCGATGCCCGCTTCGACATGGTCCGCACCGGCCTGGGCTTGTACGGGATCCACCCATCGCCGGCGGTGGCGGAGCACATCAGGCTGCAGCTGGCCGTCAGCCTGGTCAGCCGCATCGTGCACTGCGCCGCGTTCCAGGCGGGAGATCGCATCGGCTACGCCGGCAGCTTCGTGGTCCGCGAAGACGGAATGCGCGTCGGGGTGGTGGGCCTGGGCTACAACGACGGCATGCCCTGGCGGCTGTCCAACCGCGGCCACGTCTTGCTGCAGGGCCGGCCAGCCCCCATCGTGGGGCGCATCTCCATGGACTCCATGGTGATCGATCTCTCTGGACATCCGCAGGCCGATGTGGGTGACGAGGTGCTCGTCTTCGGCCAGCACGAAGGTCATAGCCTTCGTCCCGAGGCGGTGGCCGAGCTGGCAGGCACCATCCCCTACGAGCTGTTGGTGAAGGTGGACAACCGGCGCGTGCAGCGCCTGTTCGTGGACGAGTAGGGTCCCCGGGCTACTGGCGCAGCGCGGCCAGGTGGCGCTCCAGCTCCACGGGCAGGGGGGCCTCCAGCAGCTCGCCGTCGGGCAGCTGCAGGCGCCAGGCGTGCAGCCAGAGGCGCCCCGGCCAGGCGGGCACCCGCCGAAAGCGCTTCGGTCGCCAGCGTCCATCCCCCACCAGGGGCAGGCCGATGCCGTGCAGGTGGCGGCGCACCTGGTGCTTGCGGCCGCTCTCGGGCATGACCCGCAGCAGGGAGAATCCACCCAGCGCCTCCAGCAGGCGGTACCGCGTGACCGCGGGCAAGGGGTGGCGGCGACGCGGATCGGGCAGCTTGCGCCGGATCACGCCCTTGCGATGGGCGCGCCCGTGCACCAGCACCAGGTAGGTCTTGCGCACCTCGCCCCGGGCGAACCAGCCGGAGATGCGGGAACGCTCCTCTCTGGAGGCGGCGCAGAGCACCAGGCCCGACGATCCGGCATCCAGGCGGTGCGCCGGCCTCAGATCGTCGCAGGGCGCGGGCTGGCGTGCCAGCCAGGCGCATAGGTCCGGCACGCCGTCCTCGCCAGAAGGGTGCACGCGCATGCCCGAGGGCTTGGAGACGGCCACCACCGGACCGTGGATCTTCACGACGCGAGCCTGGTCGCAGAGCGTCTCCATGGATCCTCCCGGGCCAGCAGGCGGCGCTCTCCTAACCCGGTGGAAGCGCGATAGAATGATCCCTGAGCCCGGGGCGCCCGATATGGCCCAGCTCGCCTCCGACATCCCCGAGGAAGAGAGGGAGATGACCATGACCAAGCTCGGTTTCCTTCCTGCAGCCCTGCTCGTCCTGTTCGCTTGCGATGACGCCAAGGACAGCGCCGCCCCCCCGACCGAGGCGGACACGGACGCGGACGCGGACGCAGACACAGATGCGGACGCCGACGCCGACGCCGACACCGACGCGGACGCGGACGCAGACACGGACGCAGACACGGACGCGGACAGCGATGCCACCAACCTGGTCGGCCGTATCGTCGTCAATCCCTGCAGCGATCCGCAGAGCGTCTCCGTCTACGTGGTGACGAACGGTGCCGAGGCCTGCACGCCCTGCGACGACACGGGCGATGTCCTGTGGAAGGAAGCGCTGGTCGCCACCCCCGAAGTGAACGAACGCAGCTTCGAGGCGCAGCTCGAGCCCGGCGACTACGGTGTGACGGGGATCTCGGACACCTGCTACGGCTGCGCGGCGTTCAGCATCATCGAGGGACAGGTCAGCGAGGTGGACCTGCTGATGGAGAGCTACGGTGGCGACTGGGCTCCCAACCTCTACCTCTACCCCTCCGAGCCCACCGCGGCGGCCGTGCGGCTCCCCGATCCGGACCGGGTGATGGCCGCCGATCCTCCCTATCCCCGAGGAGGCTGGGAGCTGCTGGCCCTGCCCGACGGCAGCCTGCGGACGGAAGACGGGCCGCGAGGCTTCCTCTTCTACGAGCTGCTGGTGGATCCCCTGCGCTTCCAGTACGAGCGGGGCTGGTGCGCCAGCGGCGCGCAGGCCCAGGCCAGCATCGAGATCGCCATGGACGATCTGGGCTTTCTGGACCAGGAAATCGCCGATTTCGCCAGCTTCTGGGATCCCGCCTTTCCCCCTGCAGGACAGCTCACCATCTATCCCCAGCTCGACCAGCTCTACCCGCTGTCCATCAGCCCGCAGCCCGATGTCCTGCTGCGGGCGCTCTTCGTGCTCGCCCCTGGCTGCCACCCCGTACAGCCGCCTGAGCTGGAATCCAGCCCGCGGAGCGGCTACCACGCCGCCGAGTGGGGCCTGGTGCTGCTGCCGGGGCTGACAGCTCCTCAGACACCCATCCCGACCTGGATGTAGGAGCTCCCATGACCATGCGCTACGCCCTGACCGACAGCCCCCTGGGCCCCATCCTGGTGGCCGGGGACGAGAGCGGCCTGCGCCGCATCAACTTCCAGCGCGGCACCGCTCCGCAGCCAGTCGAGCCCGACTGGATCCTGGACGCCGCGGCCATGGGCCGGGCCATCGAGCAGCTGGGCGCCTACTTCGCGGGCCAGCTGCGGCAGTTCGACCTACGGCTGGCCCCCCGGGGGACCCCCTTCCAGCAGAGGGTCTGGCAGGCGCTGCGCGGCATCCCCTACGGCCAGACCGCCACCTACGGACAGATCGCCGCGCGCCTGGGCAAGCCGGGTGGCGCACGCGCCGTCGGGGGCGCCAATGGCCGCAACCCGCTGCCCATCGTGGTGCCCTGCCACCGCGTGGTGGCGGCCCAGGGCAAGCTGGGTGGCTTCACGGGGGGGCTCGACCTGAAGCGCGGCCTGCTGGCTCTGGAGGAACGCCACAGCCGCTGAAGGCTGCCACCCTGTGCGCTCCATCACGCGCCGCAGCACAGCGGGGTGGCTATGCTTGCAGCGTCCCGAGCTGCGGAGCGACCCATGCGCGAACGCCTGGTCTCCTTCACCACCTGCCCCTACGTGCAGCGCGCCCTCATCGTCGTGTGCGAGAAGGACCTGCCCATCGAGATCGAGTTCATCGAGCCCGACGACCGGCCCGACTGGTTCTGGGATCTCTCGCCCCGCGGCAAGGTGCCGCTGCTCATCGTGGGCCAGACGGCCCTGTTCGAGTCCCAGGCCATCTGCGAGTACCTGGAAGAAGTCCACCCGCAGCCGCCCCTGATGCCGACGGATCCCATCTGGCGTGCCCGGGATCGGGCCTGGTTCTCCTATGCGGGAGAGGATCTCATTGCGCCCCTCTACCAGATGATGACCGCCGGTCGCGAGAGCCGCTTCAGCCGTGCGCGGGCGCGCTTGGAGCAGGGCCTGCGGCGCTTGGGCGAGGAGCTGGGAGAGCGCAGCTGGCTGTCGGGCGACGGTGAGCGCTTCGGCATGGCGGACGTGGCGGTGGCGCCGGTCTTCGCCCGGCTGGAGCTGCTGAAGAGCTGGGACAGCTACGAGCTGCCCCCGGAGCTGGCGCAGGTGGCGGCCTGGGGAGCGCGCATCATGGCGCGACCGGCCGTGCGCAGCGCCCTTCCGGAGCGCTTCGAAGCGGATCTGCTGGCCAGCCTGCGAAAGGGCAAGGCCTACGTGCTCGCGGGAGAATGAGGAGAGGGGGGAGCGCCAGCGATGCGGGGGGCTCGAAGGTCCAGTGGACCTTCGAGGGGCAAGCCAGCGGTGGCAGCCGCGTTGCCCGCAGGACAGGCGCAGCCCTGTACCTCCCCCCGCCAAAAACACAGTCGCTCAGCGCCCGCTCTGCGAGAAGTGCTGGTAATCCTTGGAGCTGCTCCAGCGCCCGCCCCAACCCCAGCCCAGCTCGTCGAAGGCGCCCACCACCGGATCGCCCGCGGCCAGCATGCCGGGTCGGATATGGGCCCGATCCGCGTACTCCGTCCCCGCGGGGGGCTCCACGCGCTGGCCCTTGACCCAGGGATTCCAGAGCGGGTTGATGTCGATGGCCGTGCCGTAGGCGTGCTCGGACCAGCGGCTGCTGCCCCCCACCTTGCGACAGTTGAAGGCTGAGCTGTTGTTGGCGACCATGGAGGCGTCGTCGTCGCCGCCGTACAAGTGGATGCGCTCCATGCGGGCGATGGGGAAGCGCCCCTCGTAGACGCGCTGGAAGACCTGCAGCAGCTCGGAGGCCACCGAGGTCGCCACCACCAGCTCGCCCTGCGCGATGGCGCCCTGGGCGTCCCAGTGGGTCATGCGCAGCAGCTGCAGCTCGTCCAGGGAGACGGGGCAGCCCTCTCTCCAGGAGACGCCGGTCATCTCGGCCCGCAGCTCGGCCGAGAGGGGCTCCATGGAACCTGCGAAGGAGGGGAAGCAGCGCTGCTGGCCATCCTCCTCGACGCAGGTGCAACCCTCTCCGGGAGCGGCACAGGGCTGCGGGGCGGGCTCGGGCTCGGGCGCGGGCTGGGCCACGGGCGCGGCTGGGGGCGCGGGCTGCGGAGGGCTCGCCGGAGGAGCCACGGCGCGCTTGTCGCAACCGAGCAGGACGATGAAGAGCAGGTACTGGTTTCTGCGGAACACGCCGGACAACCTCCATGCATCAGGTGCGCATATCCCGCACCGCCGGATACGGGCTGGGTGCAGGAGGTGGAACATGGAAGAACGACCCGCCAAAGCCCCCCAGGCCCTGGCCGCCCAGCGCCTGGCCCGCGCCCGGGCCATCGCCGCCTCCGGCGGCATCGAGCAAGCCCTGGCCAGCGGCGCGCTGCCACGGCGCCTCGACACCACCCTGGTGGAGGCCCTGGTGCTGGGCCTGCTGCGGCAGGGCGTAGCGCAGTACGTCTGCGTGCTGGGCCACGGCTCCACCGAGCTGGGCGAGGTGCTGCGGGTCTACGAGCAGGCGGGCCTGCTTCGAACCTGTCCGGTGCGCAGCGAGATCGAGGCCTCCCACGCCGCCGCCGCCCTGCGCTGGGTGCGGGGCGAGAAGGCCGCCGTGGTCACTTCCATCGGCCCAGGAGCGCTGCAGGCCCTGGCCGCCTCCCTGGTGCCCGCCAGCGACGGCCTGGGCGTCTGGTACCTGTTGGGTGACGAGACCACCGAGGACGAGGGCCCCAATATGCAGCAGGTGCCGCGGGCCGAGCAGGGGCTCTTCGCGCGCATGTTCGCCGCCATGGGGGCCAGCTACTCGCTGCACACGCCCCTGGCGCTCTCCAGCGCCCTGCGCCGCGGCCTGCTGGCCACAGACCATCCCCAGCGCGCCGGGCCCTTCTTCCTGCTGCTGCCCATGAACACCCAGCCCGCCTCCCTGCCGGGCTTCAACCTGGACGAGCTGCCCAGCGAGCCACCGCCGCCCCTGGCCGCGGCGGCCGACCACGGGGCCTACGACGCGGCGGCCGAGCGGCTGCTGTCCACCCAGCGCGTGGTGGTCAAGGCGGGCGGCGGCGCCCGCCAGGCCGGCGCCGAGCTGGAAGAGTTCCTGGACCTCTGCGACGCCGTGGCCGTCACCAGTCCCCTGGCAGGCGGCGTCATCCCATTCCAGCACCCGCGCAACATGCTGGTGGGCGGCTCCAAGGGCAGCATCTGCGGCAACTGGGCCATGGAGAACGCCGACGCTCTGGTGGCCCTGGGCACGCGGGCCGTCTGCCAGTCCGACAGCTCGCGAACGGCCTACCCCCAGGTGCGCTGGGTGCTGAACATCAACGGCGACCCGCAGGCCGCGCTGCACTACGGCCGCAGTCAGGCCCTGGTGGGTGACGCCGCCGCCACCCTGCGCCGCCTGAACGCCGCCCTGCGCCAACGCCCCCCCAAGGACAAGGGCGCCCCTTCCCCCTGGCTGGCCGCCTGCCGCGAGCGGCGCCAGGCCTGGGAGCGCTTCAAGGCCGAGCGCTACGCCCAGCCAGTCCTGCACGACGAGCTCTGGGGTCGCCAGGTGCTCACCCAGCCAGCGGCCATCAAGCTGGCCACGGACTGGGCCCGCTCCAAGGGCGCCATCTGTTTCTTCGACGCCGGCGATGTGCAGGCCAACGGCTTCCAGGTGGTGGAAGACGACCGGCTGGGGCGCTGCTTCACCGAGACGGGGGCCAGCTATATGGGCTTCGCCAGCTCGGCCCTGCTGGCCGGGGCCCTGGCCAGCGAGCCCTTCTACGGCCTGGCGCTGACTGGTGACGGCTCCTTCACCATGAATCCCCAGGTGCTGATCGACGGCGTGGCCCAGGGCGCCCGCGGCTGCGTGCTGCTGCTGGACAACCGCCGCATGGCGGCCATCTCCGGCCTGCAGCAGGCGCAGTACGGCGCCGAGCACGCCACCTGGGACCACGTGCCCGTGGACTACGTGGCCTGGGCGCGCGCCGTGCAGGGCGTGGCGGCCTTGCACGGCGGCTACGCGCCGCAGCAGCTCTTGCAGGCCCTGGAGCGGGCGCACGCCCATCCTGGCCTCTCCCTGGTGCACCTCCCGGTCTACTACGGGCCCCATCCCCTGGGCGGCCTGGGAGCCTTTGGCCGCTGGAACGTGGGCAACTGGGTGGCGGGCACCCAGGCCCTGCGCCACGACATCGGGCTCTGACATGGCCCGCCCGCCCCGCGGCCTGGACCGCAACCTGACCTCCTACGGCGACCCCGGCTTCTCGCGCTTCTTGCGCCGCGCCTTCCTGGCCTCGGCCGGCTACGACGCCCAGGACGCCGAGCGCCCCATCGTGGGCATCGCCGACACCTCCTCCGACTACAACCCCTGCCACCGGGCCATGCCCGAGCTCCTGCAGGCCGTTCGCCGCGGCGTGCTGCAGGCCGGTGGTCTGCCCCTGGCCTTCCCCACGCTGTCGCTGCACGAGGTCTTCACCCACCCCACCACCATGCACCTGCGCAACCTGCTGGCCATGGAGACCGAGGAGATGATCCGCGCCCAGCCCATGGACGCGGTGGTGCTGCTGGGGGGCTGCGACAAGACCGTGCCGGCTCAGCTGATGGCGGCCCTGTCGGCCGATGTGCCGGCCATCGCCCTGGTCACCGGGCCCATGCCCACGGGCAGCTGGCGCGGCGAGCGCCTGGGGGCCTGCACCGACTGCCGGCGCATGTGGGCCAGGCATCGCGCCGGGGAGCTGGACGAGGGTGAAATGGAGGCCATCGCCGGCTCCCTCTGCCCCTCCAGCGGCACCTGCATGGTGATGGGCACCGCCTCCACCATGGCCTGCGTGACCGAGGCCATGGGCCTGATGCTGCCGGGCGGCGCCACGCCCACCTCGGGCTCGGGTCAGCGCCTGCAGCTGGCCGCAGCCACCGGGCGACGCGCCGTGGCCCTGGCCGCTGAAGACCTCCGTCCCCGCCAGATCCTGAACCAGGCCGCATTGCGCAACGCCCTGACCGTGCTCTGCGCCGTGTCGGGCTCCACCAACGCCGTGCTGCACCTGTGCGCCATCGCCCGGCGGGCCGGGCTGTCCCTGGATCTCGATCTGCTGAACCGCATCTCCGCCCGCGTCCCGCTGCTGGCGGACTGCAAGCCCGCGGGTGCCGGCTACCTGGAGGATCTGCACCGGGCCGGCGGGGTGCCCGCCCTGCTGAAGGCCCTGGAGCCCCTGCTGGACCGCTCGACGCGCGGCGTCTCGGGCCGCAGCCTGGGACAGCTGCTGGACCAGAGCCCTCCTCCCGGCGACTGGCAGGCCTGCATCCGCAGCCTGGACGAGCCGCTGGCCCCCCCGGGCGCCCTGGTGGGCCTGCGCGGTTCCCTGGCACCGGACGGGGCGATCATCAAGGCTGCGGCGGCCAGCCCGCAGCTGCTGCGCCACCGCGGCCCGGCCCTGGTCTTCGAGGGTCCGCAGGACGCGGCGCAGCGGCTCGACGATCCGCACCTGCCGGTCACCCCCGAGCACGTCCTGGTGCTGCGCAACGCCGGTCCCTTGGCCGCTGGCATGCCCGAGGCAGGCTCGCTGCCCATCCCCCGCAAGCTGGCCAGGGCCGGCGTCACGGACATGGTGCGCGTCTCCGACGCCCGCATGAGCGGCACGGCCTACGGCACCGTGGTGCTGCACTGCGCACCCGAGGCGGCCGCTGGCGGCCCCCTGGGCCTGGTGCGCGACGGCGACCTGGTACAGCTGGACGTGAACCAAGAACGCATCGACCTGCTGGTGGAGCCGGCAGAGCTGGCGCGCCGCCGGCAGAGCTGGCAGGCCCCTGTCCTGCCTCCGCGCGGCTGGGCGCGCCTGCAAGCCCAACACATCCAACAAGCCCACCTGGGTGCGGACCTGGATTTCATGGGACCTGACGAGGAGCGAGAAGATGGATGAAGCGACCCTGATGGCTCTGAGGGCCCTGCTGGTGGCGGATGAGACGGACTGGCAGCGGCAGCTGGGAGCGCTGCTGGCCGAGAGGGAGCCCGAGGCCTGCATGGCCATGCGCGCCTTTCTGCTGGAGAAGCTGGAGAGCGCCGGCCCCCGCTTCGAGCGGCGCATGGAGGCCATGGTGCGGACCATCGAGGGCCACCTGGCGGGCTGCCCGCTGCCGCTGGAGCGGCTGGCGGCCGAGCTGGAGGCGCTGCAAGCGCAAAGGGAAGAGGCGGAGCGCCGCATGCTGCTGCTGAAGGAGCTGCTGGGGCTCTGCCTGGGCCCGGGCACGCGCCAGGCGGCGGGCGAATACCAGCTGCGTATCGGCGCCCCCGGCTTCAGCCTGCGGGTGCGGGACAAAGGCGCCATCCCCGCGGAGTTCCTGGCGCCCCAGCCCGACCGCAAGGCCATCCTGGCGCACTTCAAGGGCACGGGAGAGATCCCGCCGGGCACGGAGATCAAGCCGACGCGGCCGGCGGTGTCGGTGAGGAGGAGGGGCTCCGGCCCTCAATCCCGAAACACGTAGCGCCTCATGAAGGGCCCCTCCGCGAACTGCGGGAAGGCGATGCGGGCCATGCTGGCGGTTACGCAGGATTCCAGCGTGGTCCCGCGAAAGACCTTGCTAAGGGAGACGGACGAGACGCCCCCGGAGGGCAGGATGATGTAGCTCATCGTCACCATCGGCATGTCGCCGTGGGTCATGCGATAGGCCTCGAAGCAGGCCTGGATGCTCGCATCGGCCTCGATGATGGCGTCCACCTGCCTGGGGTTGAAGGACTCCTGCGGCGCTGCGGCGTGCTCTTCCAGTCCGGCGTAGTGGGCTCGCTCTCCGGTGTCCACATCAGCCAGGGCGGCGTCCTCTTCCATGTCCAACAAGGCTTCGTCGGGCGCGCTGGCGTCTTGGCCGGCCTCGTCGCTGGCCGCAGCTTCGCCGGCCTCCCCTTCTGTCCGGACAGCTTGCGCCTCGCTCCCGACCTCGGACACCGGCCCGACCGGGGCCGAGGCTCTGGGGCCCCTTGGACTCGGTACGGCTTCTCTCCAGCGCTCGAACCGCTCCTGGTGGGTGGCGAGGCGCGCGATCTCCTCCTGCTCGCCCTCGAGAGCCCGCTCGTCCGCCTCGGCCCGACCGCCCTGCTCCGCCCGCTTGCGGTCCAGCCAGGCGCGCGCGCGGGACTTGGCCTGCAGCTCCGCGCCTCCCGAGGCCGGGCCGTCCTGCAAGGCCGACTCTTCCTGGCCCGGACCCAGCGTCCGCCAGGCGATGCTCAGGGTCACGACCGCCGCCAGCACGGCCAGCACCGCCATGATCCGGGGGCTCCGTGGACGCGCATGGGTGGGCCAACGGATCTCGGGGTCGTTCTCCAGGCTGTGCTCCGAGTCCGCCGACCGGGCTTCGCCTGCGCTGCCGGCGCCCGCATCCGGCCGTTCCACGAAGGGCACCGTGTCGGCCAGCCCGGGCAGCGGCGCAGGGGGAGCGGGCTCGCCCCCCTGCTCCGCGACAGCCAGGCCGTCCTCTCCCTGCGCGCTTCCAGCGAAGTCCATCTCGTAGGTCACGGAGCTGTGCCGCCCCTCCGAGTCGTCGCCGCCGCGCGCCTCGCCCCCGGGGATCGGGGGCGCGTCCTGCAGCGTGTCGCGCGCACGTGCCACCAGCTGCCGCATCTGTTCCGCGCTCTCGAAGCGCTCCACCGGGTCGTAGGCCGTGGCCCGCAGCACCAGCTCCTGCAGCTGCTGGCACATGCCGGCGAAGTTCTTCTCCTGCAGGTTGGAGGCGTACAGGTCGAAGGGCTCGGCGTTCTTCAGCAGGGCGTAGAGCGTGGCTCCGGTGGCGTAGACATCCGAGCGCTCGCTGGCCAGCTTGGCGTTGGTGCGCAGCTCAGGCGCCATATAGGCCCAGGTGCCCATCACGGCGTTGGTGCGGGTCAGGTTGCGCGTGCGGGAGGCCACGCGCGCGATGCCGAAGTCGGTCACCTTGGGCGGCCCTCCGGGCGCGGCCAGGATGTTCTGCGGCTTGATGTCGCGGTGCACCACGCTATGCCCGTGGGCGAAGGCCAGGGCCTGCAGCACCTCCTCGATCAGCGCCAGGGCGCGGCCTGGCGCAAAGGCGCCGTTGGCGCGCACCTGGTCCCACAGGTTGCCCCCCCGCACGAGCTCCATGACCATGAACGCGTGGGGACCGTCCTGCGCCACGTCGTGCACCGCCACGATGTTGGGATGGTGCAGGGTCGCCATGGTCTGCGCCTCGGCCTCGAAGCGCAACCGCGAGTTGCGGCTGCGCGCAACCCGCGGGTTGAGGATCTTGATGGCGCGCCAGGTCTTCAGCCTGCGGTCGTAGGCCTCGTAGACCACGGCCATGCCCCCCTGGCCGAGGACGCGCTTGAGCTGGTATCGCCCATCCGCCAGAGTGCCCAAGGAGGTCGACATGCCGCCTTCCGATCGGAGAGCGGCAGCATATCACGGTCGGGGGCGACCCTACTTGATCTCGTCCACCGATCCATCCAGCTCGGCGCTGAACTCGCTGCGCAGCTTGATCAGGGGATTGAACGACCCGCGCTTACGCTCCCAGACCGGGATCAGGCCGGGCTTGAGCACCGCGGCGTCCACATCCAGCTCGTCGAACTCCAGCAGGGTCTGGGCCTGATAGCGGTAGCTGCGCTTGCTGGGCGCGGGTTCTTCCTCGTCCTGAGCGAAGGCGGTCGAGGAGAGACAGAGCAGGGGGAGAAGGGCGAGAAAGCGAAGCACGGCGGCACCTCGACAGAAGTGGGATTGGCGTCGCCGCGACCCGAATGCCCCGGCGGCATGCAGCTCCATGACAACTTCTTTGCACAGCGGTTCCCCGCCTGCTCCCAGCCGTGCCAGGATAGAAGCCAACCGGAGGAAGAGACCATGCGCATCCCCCTGCTCGCACTGCTGCTCCTGACCGCCTGCGACAAGGACGGCAAGGGCAAGAACGGCAACGACACCGCCAGCACCGAGACGGGCGACAGCGCCCCCGACGACTACGTACCGCCCCCGGTCTGCAACGGGGGCACGCGCTGGTCCGAGGGCCAGCTGGCCTTCCGCGACGCCACGGCCGACTGGGGCCTGGACGTCATCTACGCCGAGGCCACCCGCATCAACGCGGCGGACTACGACGGCGACGGCTGGACCGACCTGGCCCTACGGCGCGCCACCGGCACCCCCGACGACTTCTCCGACGGGGGCACGCGCAACTCCTGGCTGCTGCGCAACACGGGCCTGGGGGGCTTCGAGGACGTCACCCAGAGCTCGGGGGTGCAGCAGACCCGCCAGTCCAGCGACGAGAACACCGGACGCGGCGGCCAGGTCTGGGCCTTCGGCGACGTGGACAACGACGGCGACCTGGACCTGTTCACCGGCCTGAACGACACGACCATGGCCTACGACGAGACCTCGGAGATCATGATCAACAACGGCGACGGCAGCTTCAGCCTGGGGGATGGCGGCGATCCCTGCAAGGACAGCTGGGTCAGCCCAGCCGGCGCCAGCTTCGTGGACTACGATCTGGACGGCGACCTGGACCTGTGGATGCCCGAGAACCAGACCGAGGATGCCCTCTTCGCCAACGACGGTTCCGGCTACTTCCAGGAGGTGACCGACGAGGCGGGCCTGGAGACCGAGAGCTGGTCCGACATCGACGAGCTGAACGCGGCGCTCTGCCATAGCTGGGCCTGGTCGGCCCTGGCCTGCGACCTGAACAACGACGGCTGGCCCGAGCTGCTGGCCTCGTCCTACGGGCGCATGCCCAACCTGCTGTGGCGCGCGGACGGCGACGGCAGCTACAGCAACCAGAGCGTGGCGTCGGGCTACGCCTACGACGAGCGCGACGACTGGACCACCAACCTCAACGCCCAGTGCCACTGCGCCGACAACCCCAAGGACGAGGACTGCCATCTCTGCCCCGAGCCTGAAGACTACGGCATGTGCGAGCTGCTCTGGCACGGCTTCGGCGGTTTCTACCGCTGGGACCACACCTACGATCGCGAGCCCTTCCGCCTGGGTGGCAACAGCGGCGCCACCATCTGCGCCGACGTGAACAACGACGGCTGGATGGACCTGCTCACCGGCGAGATCGTGCATTTCGACGTGGGCGAGAGCTCGGATCCAGCCGAGCTGCTCTTCAACACCCAGTCCCCGGACGTGGTCTTCGAGCGCCCGGGCAACGACAGCACCGGCCTGACGCGCGAGCACACCGAGGAGTACTGGAACGACGGCGACATGACGAGCGCGGTCCTCGACTTCGACAACGACGCCTGGCCCGATGTCTACATCGGCTCCAGCGACTACGTGGGCTGCCGCGGGCTGCTCTGGCACCAGGACTCGGCGGGCCAGTTCGTGAGCGTCCCCGTGGACCAGGGCATCGATCACACCCGCAGCCACGGCGTCGGCGTGGCGGATTTCGACCGGGACGGCGATCTGGACGTGGTGGTGGGCCACTCCGGATCGCGCTGCGAGAGCGACTGCTACGACGACTTCATCGTGCGCTTCTTCGAGAACATCACGGGCGAGGACACGGGCGAGCTGGCCAACTTCGTGCAGCTGCACCTGGTGGGGGCCACGGGCAGCAATGCCTCGGCCATCGGCGCCCGGGTGCAGGTCACGGCCGACGGCGTCACCCAGACCCAGGAGGTGGGCGGAGGCCACGGCCACTACGGAGCCCAGCAGGACCTGGTGCTGCACTTCGGCCTGGGCGCGGCCTGCGAGGCCGAGGTGGGGATCCGCTGGCCCGACGCCAGCCTGAGCACCCAGAGCTTCACGGTGGGGGGCGGCTATCGCTACCTGGTGGTGCAGGGTGAGGAGCCGGAGTTCGAGCTCTGATTTGCGCTCGGCGTACGCGACCGCTAGGCTCTTCGCAGCCAAGGAGATCCCATGCGCCCAGCCCTTCTCGCCAGTCTGCTCGTCGTCGTGTCGGCCTGTGAAACGGAGAAAGCAACCACGCCTCCTGCTGGAGCCCCTACGCCACCTGCAGCCAAGGAGGCTCCAGCCCCAGCCCCGGCCGAGAGAGCCGCCGCGGCCGCCGAGGGGCCCAGCTTCGAGGGTCCCCAAGCCATGGCTCAAAGCGCCGCGCACGAAGCGGCCCTGGCCTGGCTGGCCCTGGCCGACGCCGCCGACTACGCGGCCTGCTGGAACAACGCGGCGGCCAACCTGCAGGACGCCATCCAGGCCGATGCCTTCGCCCAGCAGGTGGGCGGCGCGCGCAGGCCTCTGGGCGCTGTGAAGAGCCGCCGGATGCAGTCTTCGCAGTACGCCACCACGCTACCGGGCGCCCCCGACGGCGAGTACGTGGTGTTCCAGTTCGCGACCGTCTTCGAGAAGAAGGCCGCGGCGGTGGAGACCATCACGCCCATGTTGGACTGGGACGGCAGCTGGAAGGTCTCGGGCTACTACATCAAATGAGCGCCGTCAGACACCGCTTTCCCCACGACCTGCCGCTGCCGCTGGCGCGCCGTGCCACGCAGCGCGCCGTGCAGGCCTACGTGGAGCGCTTCGCCAAGTTCCAGCCCCAGATCCAGTGGCACGACGAGGATCGTTCCACCGTGGAGTTCAAGGCCACCGGCTTGACCTTCCGCGGGCGCTTCGAGCTGACGCAGGACGCCGTGCTGCTCTCGCTGGAGGTGCCCTTCCTGCTGCGGGCGCTGCGCCCCAAGGCCATCGAGATCGTGGGGCGAGAGATCGAGCACTGGGTGCGCAAGGTGCGGGAGGAGGCGGGAGAGGATTAAGGACGAGCAGGCCCGTTTGGCGCCCTATGATTCCACCGACTCCAGGACAGCCGAGACGATCCCCGGGGAGATTCGGAAGCCGGACCGAAGAAGCTGTTCGAAGACCTCTTGCGCCGAATCGACCAGGCCTCTTCGTTTCGCCATTCCGACCAGCGCCGCTGTCCCAGCCAGGGCCAGGCCTCGCCTCTGCGCCTCACGCCGGGCCAGTCTGTCGTCCATCAGGAGCAGCACCGGGCCATCGTGTCGCACAGCCGCGCAGATGCTGCTCCACTCCCCTGGTCCGAGGTGAGGCGGCGCATCGGGCTCGCTTCGCTGCTCGCGGATGACGAGCCAATCCTGCTCGACCGCACGCAGAATCGCTTCTTCCGCCTGTTCCCTGACGCCGAGCTCGCGCCAGACGGCCGCCGTGATCTCGATCGTGCCGAAGAGAGTGCGCGCCCAGCCGAGCCCTCCCACGCGGCTGAGGGCGATCAGGTGACTGGTATCGCTCAGGACGAGGCGAGCCATTCGTCGAGCGTGTCCATGTCCGATCGAGCCTCGGCTCGACCTCCTTGAGCGACCGGGATCCCGAGCCTTGAGAGATGGCGGACGAAGTCGCTGATGGGCGTACTGGCGACGCGCGCAGCCCGGCCGAGGGCCAAGGCTCCGTCTTTGAACAGGGAGACGGCCAGTGCCAGGCGAAGATTCTGCGAGTCTGGCATGCCCTCGAGATCGATCCGCACGAGCAGGGCCTGCGGCAGATCGCCCTTCATGACCAATACGGGGCCGTCGGCAGCGTTGCGCAGCGCCTCCGAGGGATTGTTCTTCAGCTGCCGGATGTTGACGGAGTGCATGGGAACCTCATGTAGGAACATACCGTAGGAACGGCGCCCAGCGCAAGCCCCGCGACAGCGACCTCAGGGAAGCGCCTCACTATGCCCGGGATCGGGCTCTGCAGCCTCGATCAAGGCCTGCTGGGCCTCGTCCGAGCCCTGCTTGTGACCATTGCAGATCTCGCAGTCGATGCGGATGCGGCCGTAGCCGCCGTTGCCGCCCACGCGCACCGTGGCGTCCTGGCCCTCGCCGCCCGGGGCCAGCACCGAGCTCGGGGCCAGCTGAACCTCGTCCGCCATCAGGAAGATGCTGCCCCCGGCGCCGCCTGCCGCGCCGTAGCTGTAGCTGCCCTGGGCCCAGCCGTAGGCCTCTTCGCCCTTGGCGCGCAGGGCCTCGCCGCCCTGGGCCTCGATGGCCTGGGCGCTGATGAAGAGGATGCCGCCGCCGTCGCCCCCGGCGTCGGGGTTGTGGGTGCCATCGCTCCACACGCCGCCGCCGCCGGAACCGAAGAAGATCTCCGAGAGATTGGGCATGCCGTAGGCGTTGCCCGGCTGCGGCGCCGTATAGCCGCCGCCGTCCCAGGAATCCCCGGGCGTGGCGCCGCCACCGTAGTTGCCGCCGCCGCCGGTGATATTGCAGCCTCCACCGCCAAAGTTGGACTCGTAGCCCGCGATGGACTCGTTGTAGCTGCTGCCGGTGGACCCACCTACGCCGTAGCCGCCGTAGCTCTCTCCCTGGTAGCCGTCGTAGCCGCTGCTCCAGCCGGCCTCGCCTCCCTGGTAGCCCACGCCGTCCACGTCGATGGCAGCCCCCTTCTCCAGCAGCACGGTGCCAGTAGCGCGCAGGGCCAGCACGCCGCCCGAGCTCCCGCGCCAGTCCTCCACCTGCAGCTTGGCGCCGGCCCGCACCGTGACCTCGGTGTACTGGGGCACGCGCTGCAGCACCAGCTTCTGCCCGTCCAGGTCCTCGTTGCTCTCCTCGCCGAAGACCGTCTCCAGCTCGTACGCCAGCGTGACCTCCAGCTCGTCCGCCTCCTCCAGGCTGGCGAAGGCGTAGCGTCCCACTGCGCTATGGGCGCTGCTGGAGCCGCGCAGGTTCATGATCAAGACCTCGTCCCCGGCGGCCAGGCCATCGGCGGGATCCTCCAGGGTGATCAGGGCGCCGTCGATGGCATCCACCTTGTAGACCACGATGTCGGGATGCTCGCGCCCCTCCGAGACGAAGTCCGTCAGCTCGACGCCGTCCTCCACCAGCAGGGGACCGTCCGCGCCCGTGCCCAGGTGGGACGGAGGGGGCGGCGGTTCGTAGCCCGAGTCCCCGCTGTGGCCCGGTTCCGAGTCGTCCCAGAGCGAGAACTCGCTGTCGTAGAGCACGCCGCCGTAGGTGGTGCAGGCGGACAGAAAGAGAACGGGCAGGATGGAGGGGTGTCGGGTCATGCGGCCCTCAGCTCGGTGTGTCGGTGTGGCCTGGATCAGGCTCGCTGGCGCTGTCCAGCTCGTTGTTGGCGTCGCTGCTGCCCTGGCTGTAGCCATTGCAGGTGTTGCAATCGATGCGCACGCGGCCGTAGCCGCCGTCGCCCCCGGCGCGCTCGTGGGTCGACTCGCCGTAGCCGCCCTGGGCGTCCACCGATCCCGCGGCCAGGTCCGTCTCCTCGGCGACCAGGAAGACGGAGCCCCCGGCGCCGCCCCCTGCCCCGTAGGTCCAGGTGCCATCCGCCCAGTGATCCGTGCTGCCACCGATGGCGGTGATGGCGCTGGCCCCGTCGGCGATGATGGTGCCAGCCCCGATGTAGAGGATGCCGGCGCCGTCCCCGCCGGGCCCGGGATCCTCGCCCGCGTCGTCGGAGCCGCCGTTCCAGACCCCGCCGCCCCCCGAGCCGAACAAGAGCAGCGAGAGGTCGGCCTGGCCGTAGGTCTCGCCCGCCTCGGGGGCGGTGTAGCCGCCGTAGTCCCAGGAATCGCCGGCCGTGGCGCCGCCGCCGTAGTTGCCGCCGCCGCCGGTGACGTTGGCGCCGCCACCGCCGTAATTGGCCTCGTAGCCCAGGATGGTCTCGTTGTAGGGGCCGCCGTACTCGTCGCCGATGCCCGGACCGCAGTAGCTCTCGCCCTGGAAGGCGTCGCAGTTGTCGCAGGTGCCCGTCTCGCCAGCCATATAGCCCAGCTCGTCCACGGCGATGACGCCGCCGTCCTCCACCCAGACCGTGCCCGTGGCCCGGAAGGCCAGCACGCCGCCCGGAGCGCCGTCCCAGGCTCCGGTGGTGAGGATGCCCCCGGCGTAGACGTAGAGGTCCACGTAGTGGGGCACGCGCTGCACCACGACCACCTGGTCCGTCAGATCGCTGTTGTCGCTCTCGCCGTAGATCTCCCCCAGGCTGTCCTCCAGGGTGATGTCGCTGCCGGAGACAGCGGCCACGGAGGCGAACTCGTAGATCCCAACCGCGCTGTAAGCGCTCTCCGAACCCTGCAGGTTCAGGATCAGCACCTCGTCGCCGGCTGCGATGCCGCTCACCGTGGCGTTGACGGTCACCGTATCCCCGGAGATGGCGCTCACCGCGTAAGAGATGGCGTCCGCATCGCTGCGGGAGCCCGAGGCGTCGGCTGAGAGCTCGGTGGTGCCCGTCACCTCCAGGTCGCCGTCGGCGCCGGTGCCCACCCAGAGATCCTCGTCCGCGTCGCCGTCGCAGTCGTTGTCCAGGCCGTCGTAGAGCTCGGGACCGCCCGGGTAGACCGAGGCGTCGCCGTCGTCGCAGTCCGTGGCGTCCGTCACGTAGCCACTGGGCTGATCGCAGGCTGTCAGGGCGCTGCCCGCGCCGTAGCCGTCGCCATCCGCGTCCGCATACCAGTCGCTGGCATCGGTGACGTCACCGTCATCGGCATCGACCAGGCCGTCGCAGTCGTTGTCCAGGCCGTCACAGACCTCGCTGGCGCCGGGGTTGACCGCGGCGTCCCCGTCGTCGCAGTCCGTGGCATCGCTCACGAAGCCCGAGGGCTGCAGGCAGGCCTCCGGGGTGTAGTCGCTCGTGCCCTA
>CAYVQL010000034.1:0-51622 GCA_964454135.1 uncultured Enterobacterales bacterium
GGTGACGTCCTCGTCGCCAAAGCCGTCGCCGTCGCTGTCCTGATACCAGGTGTCGTCTTCGGTGAACTCGACCTCATCTTCGTCATCTGTCAGGCCGTCGCAGTCGTCGTCGACGCCCTCGTTGCATACCTCGACGGCGCCGGGATGCACCTGGTCGTCGCCGTCGTCGCAGTCGAAATCGACCCCGTCACTCTCGCCAGCCACGTAGCCGGAGGGCTGATCGCAGGCCTGCAGGGGTTGGTCCTGGTCGCCGTAGTCGTCGCCGGCCGCGTCGAGATACCAGGTGGCGACGCCCTGGGCGTCGCCCTCGTCCGTCTCACCGTCGCAGTCGTCGTCGAGGCCGTTGCAGGTCTCCACGGCATCGGGGTTGACATCTGCCTCGCCGTCATCGCAGTCCCCAGGAGTCTCGACGTAGTTGGGATCCTGCTCGCACTGGATGAGCGTGGCGGACTCGCTGCCCCAGCCATCGCCATCGCTGTCCTTGTACCAAGTGATGGCCGAGCCGACCTGCGGATCTTCGTCGTCGCAGTCGTCCGGAAAGAGGACGCCGTCGGCGTCGGGATCGAGGCGCCAGGAGGCGTGGTCGTCGGACACGTAGACGCAACTGGTCAGTAGCGAAAGGAATAGAGGGAGAAGGCGGCGCATGGAGAACTCCAGCCTTGCAGAAGGGGGAGGCAGCGCATGAGGATAGCATGTTTCGAAGGCTTTTCGTGCTTTTCGGCGCCACATGGAGGCGCTGGGATCGAGGCCGGGGGGGCGGACGGCGGAAAAGCAGGCTTTCAGGGTGCTGCCCGGCGAGCGCTGTCGCTCCCGCCTGCCAGCACGGAGTCGGCGACAGACAGACCCATGCCCGCCGTGACGGGGCCGTAGAGGATGTGGGTGGCGCCTTCAGGGCGTCGCCGCTGTGGGAGGCGCCAATGGCGAGATCGACGTGCCCTCTCCGTCGATATCGCAGGCGCCATCGTAGGCGCAGCCGGCCCTTTCGGAGCGGGCTTCTCCCGTCAGTCGCCTGTCGGCCGGGGAGAGATCTGTTTCGGCTGTCAGTGGCCCGAGTACGGCGGAAACAGCTCCACCGGTGCCATACCTAAGGGCACCAAGGCGATGTCGGGCATTCCATCGCCATCGAGTTCGGGGTTTCTACCGAGGTTCAGGCCTGCGTAGTCGCTGCTGCCTCTGCCCGACACGTGCACGGCACTGCCCGGTAGAGCCTCCCAGGAGGCAGGATCGCGCGTTGTTCCGACTCCATAGGCGATGGCCACATCCCGTGGCGTCTCCCAGTAGCTGGAGGCTCCCAGTGCTCGGCGAGTGCGGTGGCCGAACAGAGATGTGTTCTGCCGCACCCTGTTAGCCTTCGAGCGGCTCCACGATCATGGCCGTGAAGGGAGGATGATCGAGCTCGGCCAGGGTCCTGTCCCAATCTGCCGGTGTGACCCGGTCGCGCAGCTCGAACTCCCCCTTCTGGAAGTAGACGGCGCAGCTGGGCCGGAGCTCCCTGGTATCGAGCTCGAATGCGGGGTCTGGGACGTCATCGTTCTGCCTGATGCTGGCCAGGATTTCCGAAACGAGCTTTCGCAGCGGCACGTCGTCTTCGAGCTGGAGTTGGAGGCGCAGGAGCCCGTCTGCCGATTGGTACTCGAAGTAGTAGTCGCGCTCCTCGGGCTCGCGGGGGGCCTGGTCTTGCACAGGCGGCTTCGGGCGCTCGGCACGACGTTCCTGCGGCTGCTGTGCCTCTGCTCGGGGCCCCTCCCTGCCAGGCGGTTTCGGCTGCTCTGCGCGACGTTCCTGCGGCCTCTGCGGCACACGCGGCACTTCCGGGCTGGGCCTCTCGCCGGGATCCCGCCCGGGAACCTGTTCCAAGGGAACCAGCGTGTGAAGGCTCTTCTTGTTCGCTACACCTGTAGAAGGTCTGGGAGGATCTCCCCCTTGGGCTCTCGCCCTCTCCGTTCTCTTCGCCTGTCTGCGTGCAGCAGACGGCGACCCGGCCGCTGGGCGCGCCAAGCGAGCCCGCGCAGCCTTCGGGCGGGCGTGTGGGATGCCATGACTCAGCTCGACTGTCATGATGGTGAGATCCGGGTGGTCGAAATCCGCCAGCGTCCAATCGAGCTCTTCGCGGCCGACCTCTTCTCTCGGCTGGTGCTCACTTCGCCGGAAGGAAACGCCGAATCCCCCGCCGTCGGAGTGCCCGCTCCCTGCGAACTCCAGTAGCGGCTCAGGGATGCCCGGCGATCGACGGATCAGCTCGATCAGCTGGGGCACCAGCTGTCGCAGGGGAACGCCCAGGTCAGGTTCCAGGTTCAGCCGGCTGACACCCTGGTGGGAAGGGTACTCGATCGTGTAGGGCCTGGTCCCCCTATCACTCGCCTTCTCAATGATGACGATTTCCCCGCCGCTGCGCGCGCCTAGCTCATGCAGGCTCCAGGCGAGGTCTTTGAACTCGGCCAAGGGGTGTCCCCAGTCCAGGCGCAGCAAGACCCTGGGCTGCGGGTTTTTGCGCGCCACGTCCCGCCCGCCAGCGCTCCCCCGCTCCAGCAGGGTCACAAGCTCGGGCAAGAGCCGCTCCAAGGGTACGTCAAGGGGTATGGTCGCGATGCGGCCCGCCACGAATTGGCGCGTGCCCTCCCGGTGGCGCAAGATCCTGAAGAAGCCGAGGCGATCGGAGGCTGTCTCGGCCTGCGCGCGCCCCAGGCGCGAACCGTCCAGGATGTAATCGACCTGCGAAGGACCTGCCTGGCTGGGGAAGAAGGACTCCAGCAGGAGCGTGGAGTTGGGCGGCAGCTCCAGCCTATCCAGTATCTCCTCGAGCTGAAGGCTTTCGGCCGTCCGCCAGGATCCGCCCGGGGGTTGGTAGGAGACGCAAAGGCCCGTGGCGCCGCGCAGCGCGGGTTCATGCTCGCGCGCCAAGGCCAGCGCCCGCTCGGCCAGCCTCCACAGGGGCTTGTCCTTGCGCAGGTGCAGCAGCCTACGCCAGCTCGTCTCGCCATCTTCGCAGACCACGAGTAGGGGCTGGTAGTCGGTGGGGCGAGCCAGCTTCCTGGCTGTGGCGTTGTCGCAGACGCAGAGCTCCTCGATGTCGGCAGAGGGTTCGATCAGGAGCGTGGTGCCGGCTGGATGGTCGAACTCGCCCAGGGTACGGAGGCGGCCCGCACCCGACAGCCTCTCGGCCTGCTGACCAGAACCGGTCCTGAAGCTGATGCTGAATCCGCAGTGCTGGAGATCAGGGGCGCTGACAGGCAGTGCCACCAGCGTGGGCGCTGGCAGCTCGGAATGCTGGCGCAACAGCGCCAGCAGGTACACGACGAGCTCGGCGATGGCCAAGTCCGTGTCGAAGTCCATCATGACCCGTCCCACGCCATCGGCGGTGGGATAAATCACCTCATACTCGCGTCGCGCCATGGGCGCCTCCTCGCATCGATCAGGTCCGAGCCGCCATCGCCCGCGATCCGCAAGAGCCTGGGCTCCCCAAGGACTGCGGGAGCGCTTGCCGCTCTCGCGCGGAGTTCACTTCCAGATTCCAATAACCTGCCTCCCCTCTTGGAGGCCGCTCGGTTCCAGTTTGTCCTGGACAGCAGCCAAAACGCGCCGAACTGGACAGCCCCTGCTTTCCATCCGGATGCCCATGGCCTCAGAACCACGCCATCTGCTCATCGCAGTGCCCTGCGTTGTCGTCGACATCGCAATTCATATGGTAGAACAAACATTATTCATCGGGCCCTCGTCGGATCCCATTCCGTGTTCTGCACGGGCAGGGCGCAGCCGTCTTCAGGGCCGATCCCGAGCCGGAAGCCCAGTGTGTGGCCGTTCTTGCTTTCAGGCGTCGGCTGGCTCAACATGGTCGAGATCGAGCTCGGCGTTCTGTCCAAGCAGTGTTTCGAACAGCGCATCGGGACCGGGAGACGCTGGCCCGAGAGTTCGCCGCGTGGACGGCTGCGGGGAATGATCCGTGCGCTACGAACAGGGGGCTCTTCGATGTCAAGGGCGCTAGGGCCAAGTTCGAACGGCACAATCCCGACACCCGACTGGACAACCCCATTGTCTCGAAGGCGTCTGACACTCCAGGATCGGTCGGAATCCCTGCGTCGAGGTGCTGGATTGCGGCGCCGTGGGCGTCGTCGTCGTCTACCCAGGCGCAGCCGGCGGGGAACGCGAGGAGCGAAGCCGGGAGCGATACAGGGGGGTTGATCCCTGGGCATTGCACTGAAGCGCTCAACCACGCCCGTCGAGACAAGGCCCCCGAAGGAGACGAAGGGGGCGCTACCCTGGTGTCGTTGATGACAACCAGTGGTCTTTCCGCCACCACTATGAGATGCTGGAGAAGAGGTGCCAAGATGAGGTTTGGATGGGTAGTCGCGCTAGGGCTGTGGGCGTTTCCCTGGATGGGGGGGATCCCTGTCGTCAGCGCGGGGACAATTGAGGATTCCATCGACCAGGCGCTGGCCTGCGTTGAGGGCGAAGCCGAGTGTCCAGCCAACAAGAGCGAAGTGGAGATCCTGGATTGGGCCATCGACGTGCTCCGACGTGCCTACAACGACGGGGAGCGGACCACCGAGTTCCTGGGCAGGATCGCTGTGGGCTACGTGAAGAGCGGCAAGGAGGACCAGGCGAAGGAGGTCATTGCGGAGTACTCCGAGCGGGGAGGCGATCCGTCCAAATACCCCGGGATGTTCCGCTACATCGTACAGCCGAACAAGAAACCCGAGCGGGCCTCGAGCAAGCCCGTCGCGCTCTCCCCGCCGCGTAGCATCACGACGGCCCAGAGCGAGTGGTTCCTGTTCATGGACGAGAGCGACGAACAACTCGAGAAACGAATTGCCACCTACCTGAAGAAAGAGCTGGGCGTGACCGCCGACTACAAGTACCTGGATGAGGACGACCTCTACCTGGTGTACAAGCTCTCGCCGGAAAACGTGCCAACCATTCCGGTCATCATCGATACGCTGGTCTCGGGCACGGGGGAGACCAAGTCAGGCACGCGGATCGTGGCCCGGCGCGTGCGCCTCGACGCCCAGTACGACCTGCCCGAAGCCGCCAGGACCACGGTCATGCGTGCGAAGCTGCTGGAGTTCAACAACAAATGGCAGCGTGAGAAGTGGGTGCCGGACAGGGTGTACCTGGACGACGACTGGTGCCTACACCTGGCGACGAATGTCAATATTCCGGATCCCGACATCCCTGTGCATGCGGAGATGATCTCGGATGCCGTGTTGCGCATGAACTCCGTGTGGAAAGACTACTACAAGGGGATTTCGGCGTTCCTTCCCTGAACGGCATCGGGGCAGGCGCGGTGATACGCACCGATCCTCGCTCCTCCCGGCGTTGGCCGATGAGAGCGAGAGGATGATAGGCAGTCTCGGTAGAGGAGAACATGGGAACGCTTGCTCTTTCTTTCTTCGCAGCATGCACCTTCGTGTCCTCCGAGGAATGGGCCACGGCCAATGATCGCGATGCTGACGGCTACCTCTCCGCCCTCAACGGTGGCGACGACTGCGATGACCTCGACGCCGCGGTCCACCCGGACGCCCAGGAGGTCTGCAACGGTCTCGACGACGACTGCGACGGCGAGACCGACGAGGACGCCGTCGATGCCCTGACCTGGTATCAGGATCAGGATGGGGATGGGTTTGGCGATACGCAGGCCATGATCGCCGGCTGCGCGCAGCCTGACGGCGCGACGGCTGACAGTGGCGATTGCGATGATGAGGATCCCGCCGAGCACCCGGATGCGCTGTGGTATCTCGACCAGGATGGCGATGGCTACGGCGATCTGGCCAACGTCGAGAACAGCTGCGAGCAGCCCAGCGGCACCAGCGCTGACGCCAGCGACTGCGACGATGGCGTGGAAAGGGTGCATCCCGGCGCGCAAGAGAGCTGGGATGGCCATGACAATGAGTGCGAGGCCGTGACGGACGAAGACCAGCAGCGTTGCCGAATCGCGGGATCCATCGACCTGGCCCAGGCCGACGCCAAGCTGATCGGAGAGGACGAAGGGGACAAAGCGGGCATCAACGTCTCGGGCTTCGACACCAACGGGGACGGCATCGGCGACCTGATCGTCGGCGCAGTGGGGCACGATAGCGCCCGGGGAGCGGCCTACGTGCTGCTGGGGCCGGTGACGGGGGAGCGGGATCTCTCGACCGCCGAAGCCAAGTGGGTCGGGGCGGATATGGATGACCTGGCGGGCTACCAGGTCCTGGGCGCGGACGTCGACCGCGACGGCTTTGGAGATCTCTTCGTCGGCGCCACGGGCGCGCAGGGCTGGGGCGCGGTGTATCTCGCCTATGGCCCTGTCTCCGGCGGGGGGGAGCTTCCGTCCGCAGATGTGGTTTTCTACGGTGATCTCTCGGGTGGGGGTGCGGGTTGGGCGTTCTCCGTCTTCGACATGGACGTTGACGGAGAGCTGGATGTACTGGTGGGCGCGCCCTTCGATGACGACACCGGAGGTGCGGTGCACGTCATGCGGGGCGCCTTTCCAGCCAAGGTCAGTCTGGCCGAGGCCGAGATCAGAATCACGGGCGAGAGCGAGGACGACTTTGCGGGATACCGTGTGTACGGCGCGGACATGGACGGGAGCGGAGTGGGAGATGCGGTCGTCAGCGCCTTGCTAGACGATCAGGGAGCCGACGACGCCGGCGCCGTATACGTGGTCCTGGACCCTCCCGATGGCGAGACCGACCTGTCCGGCTATGACGCCAAGCTGGTCGGCGAAGGCCAGGATGACCACGCGGCCTTCCTCGCCGAGCCCATTGACATGGATGGCGACGGCTACCTGGATCTCCTGATTGGCGCCGTGGGAGAGGAGAGCCAGTATCTCGAAGGCGGGGCCGTCTACCTCGTGCGCGGGCCGGTCCAGGATTGCATCTCCTTGTCGAAAGCGGACGCCAAGCTACTGCCCGAGCGCGTCGGGGACTACCTGGGCTGGCCGGTTCGCGGGCAAGACATGGACGCCGACGGGTGGGGCGACATCCTCGCAGGTTCCGAGAAATCCGACAGTGGCGTCTACAACGGTGGAGCAGTCTACCTGGTCTACGGCCCCGTCAGCGGCGTGCTCTCGTCGGCCGAGGCCGACGGCGTCCTCCACGCGGAAAACAGCGAGGACCACGTGCGGGAGATGTTCGGCAGCGACATGGATGGAGACGGTCTTGGCGATCTGTTGGTCGGGGCCTTCTACGAGAGCGCTGGCGGCGCCAATGCTGGCGCTGCCTACGTGGTGCTGACTTCGGGCTGGTGAGCGCCAGCGCCGGGCGGGCGGGTGCAATACAGGACAGGGGGCCCTGCTGCCGCAGCTCCTGAAAGGACACGTGATGTCGTTCCTCCCCTCACTGGTGATGGTGGGATGCACCTTCATTTCCGAGCCGGAGTGGCGGATCGCCAACGACCGCGACGGCGACGGCTTCCTGTCCTCGCTCAACGGCGGCGCCGACTGCGATGACGGCGATGCCGCCATCCACCCGCAGGCCCAGGAGGTCTGCAATGGCCTGGACGACGACTGCGATGGGCAGAGCGACGAGGACGCCAGCGACATCCGGACCTGGTATCAGGACGCCGACGGGGACGGGTTCGGGGATCCCCTGGTGGAGGTGCTGGCCTGCGAGCAGCCCTCGCAGACCTCCGACAATGCGGAGGACTGCGACGACGGCGATGCGCTGGAGAACCCGGATGCGGTCTGGTATCTGGACGCCGATGGAGATGGCTACGGTGATTCCTTCCAGGGGATAGGGGACGTCTGCGAGCAGCCCGAGGGATACGTGGCGGAGTGGGGCGATTGCGACGATAGCGACGCCGCGGCCTATCCCGGGGCCAAGGAGGAATGCGAGGGTGTGGACAACGACTGCGATGGCTTGGTGGACGAAGACGGCGGCTGCCCCATCACGGGTGAGAGGAGCCTCTCGACGGCCGATGCCAAGCTGCTGGGGGAGGAGGTCGGAGATTGTGCGGGGTATGCGGTCGCCGCCATCGACACGGACGGTGATGGATTCCAAGATCTGCTCGTCGGCTCCTACCACGCATCCGGCGACGCTGGCGTCGTGCATGTAGTGCTCGGACCCGTCACCGGTGCGCAGGAGCTTTCCGAGACAGGTGGCCGCTGGGAGGGAGAGGGAGGCTCTCTGGCTGGCTTTCGAATCTCGGGCCACGACGTAGACGGCGACGGCCTGGGCGATCTGCTCGTGGGCGCACCCGGTGCGGACGGCGTTTGGAACAACACCGGGGCGGTGTACCTCGTCTACGGTCCGCTCCACGACGGGGGGGATCTCTCAGCGGCCGATGTCGTGGTTTGGGGTGCAGAGGCAGGGGACGAATTGCTGGCGGCCGACGCCTGGACCATGGATGAGGACGACCAGCTCGATCTCCTGGTCGGCGCTCCTGTGAAAGACGGAGAGCTTGACAATACTGGAGCAGCCTACGTGTTCCACGCTCCCTTCGAGGCCTCTAGCGACCTGCCCGATGCGGACATCGAGCTCTATGGGGAAACCGCTGGGGGCTGGGCAGGGCATCAACTCTGCGGTTGCGATCTCGACGGGTCGGGGCTGGGAGACTTGGTCGTGGGCGCTTTCTATGATGGCGATGGCGGAGAAGAGGCGGGCGCCGTGTACCTCGTCTGTGATCCTCCCAATGCCAGCCTGGCGCTGGAGGCTGTCGGCGTGAAGCTCACCGGTGCGGGAATCGGGCATAGAGCAGGATACGCCTGCGTCGCGTTCGACATGACCGGTGATGGCTACGATGAGGTGCTCGTTGGCGCCTGGGGCGCAGAGGACAAGGCGGGGGCCGCGTCCGAGGCGGGTGTCGTCTACATCGTTCCCGGAGACATCCAGGAGGACTGGAGCCTGGCTGACATGGCAGACAAGCTGCTGGGAGAATCGCAAGGCGATCATGCCGGGGTGAGGGTGGACGCCTTGCACATGGACACCGATGACTGGGGCGACGCCCTGGTTGGATCCATCCTGGAGGACAGCGGCGACGAGAATGCCGGAGCGGTCTACATCGCCTACGGCCCGCTAGAGGGCGCCCTGTCTCTCCCGACCAAAGACGGCGCCAAACTGATGGGCGAGGAAGAGACAGACTACGCCGCGATTCCACATGGCAGCGATCTCGACGGGAACGGAGTCGGGGACCTGCTCGTCGGTGCCTATGGCGCGGACAAGGAGACAGGCCTCGTGTACGTCGTAATGGCCGGAGAGTACCTTTGAGCGGCAGTGGCGGGAATTCGTCAGCGAGACCCTGGATGCTCGCCGCCACGCGACCTGATCGATATACAGTTGCTGGATGCTACTTCCTCTCCTCCTGCTGCTGGCCGCATGCAGCTTCATCTCCGAAGCTGAGTGGCAGGCTGCCAACGATCGCGACGCGGATGGCTTCCTGTCCGCCGAAAACGGCGGCGCCGACTGCGACGACGGCGATGCCTCCATCCACCCGTCCGCTGTGGAGGTCTGCAACGGCCTGGACGACGACTGCGACGGTGAGAGCGACGAGGACGCCGTCGATGTGCGGACCTGGTATCAGGACGCCGACGGAGATGGCTACGGCGATCCCCAGGTGACGGTGATGGCCTGCGAGCAGCCCTCGCAGACGGCCAGCAACGATGAGGACTGCGACGATGGCGATTCCCACGAGAACCCTCTGGCGGACTGGTATCCGGACGACGATGGAGATGGCTACGGCTACTCCTCCGGGGGGCAGCCCTCGGGGGTGCGGCCCGTGGGCTAGGGGGGGGTGGGGGGTGACTGCGACGACGACGACGCGACCATTCATCCCGCGGCCAGCGAAGAATGTGACGGGGTGGACAACGACTGCGATGAACTGACGGACGAAGATCTCGGCTGCCCTGTCCGGGGTGAGCAGAGCCTATCCCAGGCCTCGGCCACGCTGTTGGGAGATGAGGCCGGAGACTACACTGGATACGCCCTGGCCTCCACCGACGCGGACGGCGATGGATACCAGGATCTGCTCATCGGTTCGTTCGGTGCGTCCAACAGCTCCGGCACGCTGCACGTGGTGATCGGGCCCGCAAGCGGTGCACAGGAGTTGGTCGAGATCGGGGGGGGCTGGGCAGGAGAAGAAGACTCCTACGCGGGCTACCGCGTCGCGGCCTGCGACTTGGACGGTGATGGCCTGGGCGACCTGCTGACCGGTGCCGTCGGCGAGGACAGCGCGGGGGCCAATGCCGGCGCCGCCTACCTGGTTCTCGATCCTATCGAGGGCGGAGGCAGCCTGCCGGAGGCCGATACGGTCTTCTACGGAGAGCGGGAGGGCGATTGGGCGGGGTATGGGCTGGACTGCTTCCCCATGGACGAGGACGAGCATCCCGACGTGCTGCTCGGCGCCCCGCAGAACGATGAGGGGGGAGAGAACGCAGGGGCGGCCTACGTGGTCCGCGCGTCCTTTGGGGAGACGGTCGACCTGGGCGAGGCGCATACGAAGCTCATAGGTGAGGCTGCGGGTGATTGGGCTGGCTACCACGTCCATGCCTGCGATCTGGACGGCACGGGCCTGGGGGACGTGGTTATCGGCGCGTACCACGAAGGAACGGGAGGAAAGGAGTCGGGAGCCGTCTACCTGGTCTGCGATCCACCCCAGGATTCAGTAGACCTCGCGGAGGCCGACGCCAAGCTCGTTGGAGCGGGCCCCGGCCATCGGGTGGGCTATTACAGCGTCTCGTGCGACATGACGGGGGACGGCTATGCCGAGGTGCTCGTGGCGGCCTGGGGCGCCGACGAGGCCGCGGGAGCCGTCTACATCGTCTCGGGCTCTACCAAGGGCGAGCTGAACCTGACCGAGGCCAAAGACAAGCTGCTGGGAGAGACGGCGGCTGACCAGGCGGGAGTGGGCCTGGACGCCGCGCATATGGATGACGACATCTGGGGTGACGCGCTGGTGGGAGCCAACGGGGAGGACTCGGCGGCCACGGCCGCAGGTGCGGTCTATATCGCCTACGGCCCTCTGGAGGGAGCGCTGCCGCTCTCGGCCGAGCTGGGCGCCAAGCTCTGGGGCGAGCAGGACTACGACCAGGCCGCGCGCGTACATGGCCGCGATCTGGATGGAGATGGAACCGGAGATCTGCTCATCGGGGCTTGGGGCGCGAACGAAGAGACTGGTGCGGCCTACGTAGTGATGTCCCCCGGGGATTGATGCCGCGGCAGGTTGGCGCCCAGAGCCGGGCGCGTCAGGGACTGACCTCGAAGGACCCAGAGACCGTGAGGAGCCAACTGCCGAACTCCTGCTCGCCCTCGAAGATGGCCGAGAGGCTGCCGTCTGCATCCTCCGTACCGGAGAAGGGCACGGCGTACTCCGCTTTGCCGTAGGTGATGAGCATGTCGCCAGCGATCAGCGCGCCATCTTGCGTGCCCTCTATCTCGAAGGGGAACTCCCCATGGATCTCCTTCACCAGGCATGTGCCATTGCCGAACAGCGATGAACGGCGCTCGATGGTGATGGTGGCCTCTCCTTCGCAGCTGTAGTCCAGGCTCGTCTTGCCGGAGCTGACCACCACATCGGCCATGAGCGTGCCAGCATAGGGGACGACCTCCGGGAGGATCGAGACGAAGACCGTGTCCGAGGCGCTCCCCTCGTCCACCGTGGCGCTCGCCTGCAGCTCGAGCTCGCCGACCGGCAGGTCGGACACCGTGCCCTGAGCGCCCTCATAGGACCAGCCGTCGGCGCTCCACTGGACCAGGGCGGCGTCGAGAAGCTCGCCTGTGGTGCTGTCGTTCACTTGAGCCTCGAGGGAGACCTCATCGCCGTAGAAGGCGGACGCCCCATCAGCGGGAGAGAGGATGGTGATCTCTGGGGGCTGGTAGTTTGAAACGGCGCTGTCTAGGGTGTCTTTCCCGCTACAAGCCGGCAGCGTGCTCAGGATGAGGAGTCCTCTCACGATATCGGCGGATCTTTGCATGGCCACACACCTCCGGGCCGAACTGTAGCACGCGGGCCATACGGTTCAAGCCCCGAAACGGCCTGCTTGTGCCGTCCGGAGAGGTGGGATACCCCCTGGCAGACGGTGTTCCCATGCGAAGCTTCCTCCCTTCCCTCTTCCTGGCCGCCCTTTTTTCTGGGCGCGCCCCGCTGACGGCCGCCCATGCGGCCTGCGATGAGCCCATCTCGCGCAGGGAGCTGATGCTGTCCGTGGCAGATGCCGAGCTGGGCTTCGCCAAGCTCGACAGCGTCCGCTTCGAGCGCTCGCGAGAGACCGTCTTCCGCAGCATGACCTGCCTGTCCGACATCCTCCAGCCCGAGGACATCTCGAGGATCCACGCCTTGATGGGGCTGGCCGCCTTCATCGGCCAGGACGACGCGCTGGCTGTGAGCTCGTTCCGATCCGCGCTTGTGGCGGAGCACGGTTACCACCTGCCCATCGATCTGGTCCCAGAAGAGCACCCCCTGCGGCTGCAGTACGTCCTGGCGCATTCGCTGACCAGCGCCCCGAGCTGGTCAGCGCCCGATCTGGGCGCAGATTCTCTCCTGATCGATGGCCGCAGCGCTTCGGAGATACCCTCTGACAGGCCCTTCCTGGCGCAGCGGCTGTCCCTTGGGCAGGTGAGCTTGACGCTCTACCTGAATGCCGACGGTGTCAAGGAGTCCTTGCCCACCTGGCTCCAGGCTCCCGACCAGGCGGCGTTGGCTCCTGACACCCGGCACCCCTGGGCCTTGTTGGGGGGAGCCGTCCTGTCCGCGGTGACCGCCGGTGCCTTCTACGGCGTGGCGGCCAGCCGCCAGGCCAGCTTGCTTGACGACACGACGCCTTACTCCGACCTCCAGGGGCTTCGCACCCAGGCCAACGCCTTCTCGGGCGTCGCCCTCGGCTGTGCGGCGCTGGGTGTGGGATTCGGCACGGTCGCTGTCATCCGATGGTGACGGGCGCGCGCAGATACCGCATCCTCGAGCCCATCGGACGGGGTGGCTTCGGGACCATCTATCGCGCGGAGATGATCGGCCTGGGTCAGTTCCAGAAGCCCGTCGCCCTGAAGATCCTCAACGCCGACGTGTCGGGCAGTCCGGAGATCGTGCGCCGGCTCCGCGACGAGGCGCGCATGCTCGGTATCGTGCGTCACTCGGGGATCATCCATGTGGACAGCTTGATCTGCATCGATGACCGTTGGGCGCTGGTCATGGAGTACTTCGACGGGGTGGGCCTGGACGAGGTCTCATGCGAGACGACGATGCCGTTGCGCTGCGCCCTGGAGATCACCGGGCGTATGGCCGACGCGCTGCAGGCAGCCCATACGGCGTGCGACGATGGGCAGCCGCTGAACCTGATCCACCGCGACATCAAGCCATCGAACATCCTTCTGAGCGCCAAGGGTGAAGTGAAGCTCTTGGATTTCGGTATAGCGAGGGGCGATTTCAACAGTCGGGAGGCAGTGACGCGCTCAATGATGTTCGGCTCACCGGAGTATATGGCCCCCGAACGCTGGGGCTTCGAGGAGAGGCAGGCTGGGGACATCTACTCCTTGGGAGCCGTGCTGTACGAGCTAATCACAGGGCTCCCGCTAGGCCGTACGACGGGGAGCAGGGACAAGCATGAGGAGAAACTGCTCGAGGCCCTGGGAACACTGAAGGAAGGAAATGCGGACGAGGCCTGCCAGCTCATCGCGCAGATGCTCGCATTCGAGCACAGGGAACGACCCAGAGCGCGGGATGTGGAGCAGGCCTGCCGGGCCTTGCTCCCTCAGGTCTCCGGTCCCTGGCTTCGCGACTGGGCAGAGAAGCGCGTGCCCGAGGTGGCAGCCCGCCGGGATGCGATCCAGGACGATCACCTCTCGGGCAGGACGCTGACCGAGTACACGGGGAGCCAGCAGATCCCTGCCCCGCGTCAACTGAGCATCCCGCTGCCCCGCGGCAGCTTCCTCGTCTACGTCGTGCTCGGATTCGTGGCCACGGTGGCCGTGGGGCTGGGCGGAGCGCTGCTCGTGGGAGTCCTCTCCGCTCCGGATTCCACGCCCGTGGAAGAGTCGGGCCGCGAAGCTACCCAGATCGAGCGAGCCGCGCCCCAGCCCGCAGAGGAAGAAGAGCCGACAGGGGCTCCAGCCGCGGCCTCCGCAGAGGAGGCCCGCACCTTGGAGGGCTCTCTGAAGGCGCCGCCTGCCACCGAAGCGAGAGCGCTAGAGGCTCCAGCCCCAGAAGTGAAGTCGGCCAAGACCCAGGGCGCGACCCCCCGCTCCACTGGGACCGGCTCCTCTTCGGCCCAAGGACAAGCTTCTGCGACGTCTGTTCCTGCCGAGCCCATCGAACCGCCCGATACGGGTCAGGTGCGTTTGACGGGTGGAGCGACCAGCGTACGCCTTGTTTCGGGTAGCCTGAGCCTGCCGCCAGGGGAGGTTCCCGCCGGTTCATACGTGGTCATGGCGACCTTCCCGAGCCGCGGGACCGTCAAGGCCGGCAGGATCGCCGTGGCCGCCGGGCAGACGGTGACGCTCAACTGCGACGCTGGATTTGCGATGTGCGCCCAGGCGGACTGACCTCTGGAGGCGATGTCATGACCGGACGGCAAGTCAGCCACTACCGCCTGGAAGAGAAGCTGGGCGAGGGCACCTACGGCGCCGTCTACCGCGCCGTGCATCTGTACGATCCCGAGCTGCAGGTGGCCGTCAAGATCATGCACGGAGGCCTGTCCGCCGATGCGCAGTTCCTGGAGGCCCTGCGGCGCGAGTGCCGGCACCTGAACCGGCTGCAACACCCTGGCATCGTCGGCTTTCGTGACCTGGTCCTGGGTGGGGAATCACCCGCAGTGGTGATGGAGCTGCTCACCGGGCAGGACCTGCACGAGCGGCTGGCCCAGGATTGGCTGGATGTGGACGAGTGCCTGCGCATCCTGGACGCCGTGCTGGCAGCCCTGGCCTTCGCCCACCAGCAGGGCGTGGTGCACCGCGACATCAAGCCCAGCAACATCGGGCTCTGTGAAAACGGCCAGGTGAAGCTCGTGGATTTCGGTATCGCACGGGCCGACGACGACAGCCAGGCCAGCCAGAGCGGGCAGATTGTGGGCACCGTGGACTATGTGGCGCCCGAGGCGGTGGCGGGTCAACGGGCGGGGCCGGCGGCCGACATCTATGCCGTCGGACTCTTGACCTGGCAGATGCTGGCAGGACGCCCGGCCTGCCCGCGGGGCCACCTGGCGGCCAAGGTGGGCTGGCATATGGGCGTGGGCGCGCCGGATGTGCGCACGGCCCGGCCCGATTGCCCGAGCTGGCTGGCCAAGCTGGTAGGCAGAATGGCGGTCCGCAAGCTCGAGGAGCGACCGCAAGATGCGGGAGAGGCGCAGGTCTTGCTGCAGGAGCTGCGGGGAGAGCTGCCCACGGCTGGCGTGGAGCGTCATACGGCGGAGCCGAGCCGGCCGCCGGGGACGGTCAAGCTGGGCAAGGAGGCGTTGCAGCTGGAGAAGGTTCGCGGGGAGGCGGCGCCTGGAAGCCCCGCGACGCCACGCTTCGAGCAACCCTCGCCCCTCCAGCAGCGACCGGACGGGGCTTCGAGACCACGTCGCCGACCGCTCCCGGTGCGCCCGGGACGGAATCACCGCACCAGGCGAGGCATCGCGCAGGTGGCCGGCAGCTTGGTGGGGCTCCTGCAGCCAGCTCTCCTCCCCCGCACGCGCCGGACTCAGATGTGAGGAGCCGGAAGCCGGTGCAGGCTCGCAGGACACCCAGCCCTGCCAGGATCCGTGGGGGTGCAGTGTAGCGCCTCCGCCGAGGCGGCGTCTGCCACGGGAGTCCAAGACCCCACGGAAGGCGGGCCTGGCCCTAGGCCTGGTGGCCCTCATGGCCCTCTCCGCCGGGGCCATGGCCTTGTTGACCAGGGTGTTGGCGGCCAAGAAGGGCCTCACTGCCGCCCTCCATGACTACGAGGAGTCCTTGACCACCGCCGAAGACAGGCTCGAGAGCATCAACAGGGCGCTGCAGGACCTCGACGCAGCTGGGGCAAGCACTGTCGGCTACCTGCCACTCGCGGCAGCAGGCCAGAGCGCGCTCTCCACCTGCGAGGGATCTGTTGGGAGAGCAAGGAGTGCGTCTGGTTCCTATGGAGAATACCGCGACGAGCTGGTGCAGGACTGCGAAGACCTCATCGCGTGGCTTGACTCCACAGGGGCCACGGAGGGGCAGATCGAGGAGGACATCTCCCCCGCCCAGGCAGGCGGAAGTGGTGTCGCCCCAGCCTCCTCTGGAAGATCCGGATCATCCGGCTCCTCCAGATCGTCTGGCCGCTTGGCTGTGATCATCCTTCAGGAGGACAGCGTCTTCCTCTACTCTTCTTCCAGCATCGTGGGGTGCAAATACAAGGGAGGTCCCGCTTTCTTGACTGGTGGTGAGGTCGCGTTTCCGCGTGGCCAGTGCGAGGCCGGCGCCTTCAGCCCTAAGAAAGCAAGCTGCCCAGAGATCACCATCACCTGCCGCTAGCCCCTCCCCCGCCCGCACCGCCCCCCACGCTGCAGCGTATCCCCGCGGCATACCGGCCCGAAGGAGTGGCTCCCTCATACCGCCCACAACTCAAATCACCAGTTCCCCCACAGAGACATGTTAGAATTTGGCGCTCGGAGGAGCTGATGATCGGCAGCCAAATCGATGCGTACCGCTTGGAGGAGCAGCTCGGCGAGGGGACCTTTGGGGCTGTCTACCGCGCTACGAGCATTTCCGGTGCTGGCCGGCAAGTAGCCATCAAGCTGGTGCGCCCCGACCTGGCGTCCAGCCAGACCTTCCTGGACGCACTGCGTCAGCAATGCGATGTTCTGGCTGCGTTGCGTCATCCGGGGATCGCCGGTATCGAGGAGCTGATCGTCGAGCAGGGGAATCCCCCTGCCATCGTGATGGAGCTGCTACGCGGGGAGAATCTGCAGGAACGGCTCGCCAAGGGTGCGCTGCAGCTGGAGGAGACCGTGCGCATCCTGCGTGAACTGCTTCAAGCCCTGGGTGCTGCCCACGACCAGGGCGTGATCCACCAGGACATCAGGCCCGGCAACCTGTTCCTGTGCACCGATGGCAACGTCAAGGTCCTAGGTTTCGGCCTGGCGCGCGCCGCGGACAGCGGCCGTGCAGGCGACACGGGACAGCTCGAGGGCGCTTTGGACTACCTGGCGCCCGAGGTCTTCGAAGGCCTGGAGGCCGGCGCGCCCGTGGACATCTACGCCGCTGGCCTGCTGGCCTGGGAGATGCTGACGGGGATCCCCGCCTGCGCCGAGGGGTCGTTCAACGCCAAGATGGGCTGGCACCTGGGCGTGGACCTGACCGATATTCGTTCCCTACGTCCCGAGTGCCCCGCCTGGCTCGCCAAGGTCATCGCGATTCTGACCGACAAGAACCCCGCCGCGCGCCCCCGGCATGGCACAGCCGCGTCCGACGTGCTGCGCTTGCAGATGAAGGGTGGAGGGGGCCTGTCCAGCCTGAGCTCGCAGGAGCGCACCTTCCGCCGTCCCCCTCCCGGCACGGTAAAGATCGACAAGAGCTTACTGCCCGACACGGTCTACCCGGAGGAAGTCCAGGCCGATCCCCCTGCGACCGAGCCGCCCCCTGCGCCGCGCGCCAAGCCACCGCCTGCTCCGCGCGCCAAACCAGCGCCTGCGCCGCGCGCCGAACCCGTACCGGCACCGCGCGCGGAGATGCCACCTGCTCCACGCGCCAGACCCGCACCTGCACCGCGCGCCAGACCAGCGCCTGCGCCGCGCGCCGAACACGCACCTGCGCCGCGCGCTAAGCCAGCGCCCGCGCCGCGCGCCATGCCAGCACCTGCCCCGCGCGCAAAGCCAGCACCTGCACCCCGCGCCAAACCAGCACCTGCGCCACCGCCTCAGCCCGCACCTGCGCCGCGCGCCAAACCAGCACCTGCGCCGCGCTTGGAAACGCCGACCGCGCCACGCGCAGAACAGGCACCTGCACGCCGCGGGCCGCGTTTGGCGCCCGACGCGCTCCCCGTCTCTCGACCCACATCGCCACCGCTGCAAGCACCCAAGGGCCGGACGCAGCCACCGTCGCCGAGCCCGCAACCGACGAACGGGCCTGTGCCAGCACCAGAGCCGGAATCGCCCGCTGCGCAACCCCAGCCCAGTCCGCCTTCAACCCCAACCCCCCCCCAACCCAATCCCAATACTGCGGCCCAGTCCGATTACTGCTGGCCTGTCATCCGACCCCCAACCGAGATCACCCGGCATGCAACCCCGGCCCGCCTCGAAGGCGCCCCTACCACCGGCGGGGTCCATATCGAGATCGTCCCGCACGCGGTCCCCGCCTGGCCCGACAGCGCAGACCACGCAGCCTCGACTTGGTCCGAAATTGCATTCCGCGCAAACCCGGCGGAAGACGCCGCCGCCGATTCCCTCATCCCGAACCACAGGCGGTCACAGGACATCTTCCGGCGCGGTCGACAGGGCGATGTCCGTCAAGCACCCGCCAGAGCGAGCCGTCGAGAGAGAAGCGAGGAAAAGGCACGCCGAGTCCGTCGCAGACCGCCCCGACCATTCAGGCAGCCACGAGGCCCCGCGGGCCTTCCGCAGTGCGGGCAACCTGATGCTCATCGCGTCGATTACCAGCCTGGCCTTGATGCTCGTAGGTCTTTTCACGGGCATCTTCGCGCTGCCGACGCTCATCGTAGCCGTGCAGGTGCGCAGGGGGACAAGGCACAAGAGGGCCAAAGCGGCTGCCATCGGGGGCGTGTTCGCTTCACTGTTCTGTGCCAACGTCATCGGTATCGTGCTCTGCGTGATCGCCTGGATGCGTTTGGGCCAACCCGAGGTGCTGGAGTGGCTGGAGCGGGGGTGAGCGCCAGATGTGCTCCCTGGCGCAACCCGCTGCGCCTCTGGTAGGATCCCTGCCTACCTGTATAGCGGGATCCGATCCGCAAGGAGGCGGCATGGGCACGGACATCAAGTCGGTCGCAGGCGGGGGTGCAGCGGGCGCGGCGGCGGGCGCTGCTGCCAGCGCAGCCATCGTCCACGAGCTGGGAGAGAGGCTGGAGGACGAGCTACGGGCCCTCGTGGAGCAACTCGGCGCCGAGCTGCGCGGCGAGTTCGAGGGCTTGCGCGAAGAGGCGCTGGCCGCCATCGACGCCCGCTTGGCGGAGCAGTCCGAGGCCCTGCAAAGCTTGGGAGCAGAGCAGATCGAGGTCATCGAGGCGCAGCGCACGGAGGCCGAGGGCCAGCTGCGCGCCACGGCGGAAGAAGGAGTGGAGCAGATCGGCGCCCAGCGGGCCGAGGCCGAAGCCCAGGTGCAGAGCGTGGTGGAGGAGGGCGCGGAGCGGCTGGGCTCCGAGCTGGCCCACGCCGAAACCCAGGTGCTGGGCGCGGCGGAGGAAGGCACCGAGCGCATCGGCGCCGAGCTGAGCCAGGCCGAGGCGCAGCTGCAAGACCGACTTCAGGAGCAGGCCGAGGCGCTCGGCCAACGCGGCGAGGAGCTGCGGGAAGACATCAGCTCCCTCGCAGAGCGGCAGCACAGTGAGCTGCAGGATCGCGGTGAGCAGGTCCTCTCGGAGTTCGAGAATACGGCCCAGGACATGCAAGCGCGCCTCCGCGACCAGCTCGACGAGCTGTCCGAGAGCCTACGCAGTAGCGGCGAGGAAGCTGTCGGCTTGCTCAAGGAGGAGACGGACCGGCTGTCGGGCGTCATAGACGATATTGGCGGCCGCTGGCGCGAAGAGGTGGAGGAAGTGGGCGGCCAGGTGCGGGAAGGCAAGTTCCGCCTGCGCGCGGCTGTGGAGGACGTGGTGCAGGTCATGGTGAGCGCCGTTCCCGGCGTGGGTCCCGTCCTCGCCCAGGTGGCCGATCGTATCGATCCCTACGACTAGAAACGGGCACAGCCCGCAGGAGGATCCGGCAAGATGGCCCCAGCTCTGGGAGAGCGCCCGAAGCGTGCGCTCCGATACTACCGAGACAGCCTGCGCCGTATCGACCTGCCTGCAGCGCAGGCCGGCATGGACATCAACAGCGGCGAGGCGCTGCAGGCCTGGCTGCCGGGCGCCCAGCGGGCGCTGGAGAGCGGGCTGCGCAAGGCCCAGCGTGAGCTGGCCGTGGCCGAGGCCAAGATCGCGGCTGCGCCCCGGGCAGGAGCGAGCCAGGGAGAAGCCTCCTGGAAAGCGCTGGACGACGCCTGCCGCATCCTGGAGCAGGAGCTCGTGCGCCCCAGCAACCTGCGCAGTCGTCTCGACGAAGGCCGTCGCAGCATGATGCCCAAGGTCGAGAGCATGGTCCAGGATCGCCTGGAACCAGACATCAAGGTGCGCGGAAACCGCCTGGTGGCCACGTTGGACGACGATGGCATTCGGGCGTTGCAGGAGGAGCTTCCCCACTGGGTGCGGGCCTGGGGGCAGTTCGTGCTGGATTGGCTCGAGTTGGACCTGGAGCGCCTGGTGCAGCGCCTGTGGAGCCCAAGGGATGGAGACCTGCCTATCCAGCCCCCCGTGTTCAAGCGCTTCAAGCCCCCTCGCGTCGAGGGCGCCCCGGCCGTGCCAAGGGTGGAGCTGGGCCGCGACCAGTCCAGCCTCGGTTCGGGCATGTTTCGCCACGGGCGTTCCATCCTCTACGGCCTGCTGTCACTCACCTTCCTCGGCGCCCGCTTCGGCTGCAACAGCAGCAGCAGCGCGGAACAGGCCAGCGGGGATGACAGCGGCGTCGGCACGGTCCTGCTGCTCATCCTGGGCTTCGTCCTGGCCGTCGGCTTTGGCTATGTGCAGGCCCAGGGAGAGCGGCGCAAGGAGCGTGAGAAGCTAGCCCTGGACGCTCGGCGAAAAGAGGAACAAGCCGTGCGCGACATGCTGCGGGTCTGGCTGGACCGCAGCCAGGACAAGCTGGCAGAGAGCGTGACGCACCAGCTGCTGGAACGGCGGCAAGAGATGGTCCACTGGTATCGCGAAGAGGTGGTCCCAGCCCGGGAGCGGCTGCGCCAGGAGAACGCCCGTCGCGCTGCCGCCGCGGAGGAGGCGCGCCGTGCCCTGCCCCTGGCACGGGATCGCGCCCGCGATCTGGAGCGAGCGCGTGAGGCCTTGGGCAAGCTGGACGCGGAGTTGAGGGGCTGAGCGGCGGGCGCAGGTCCAGGAATCAACCCGCTGCACCTCATCGTAGTAGCGGGCGGCTTTCACGTAGCAGCTAGCCGCTGGCGGAGCGGGTCGCTCGGTTGCCTCTGCCCCTGCCTCCGGCTACAGCGAGCTTGCATGAAAAGCGTCTTCACCGGCCTACTGGTCCGCCCCACAACAGGACTCCGTGACAAGACAGAATACAGATTCGTGGGGCAAGGCGTAAGACTAGGCGTTCGTGGCGAGCTTGTGACGAGGGGTGGATCAGAACGGATCCTCTCCACGGTGACCGCCGAACTCTCCGAGATCGCGCCGTTGGACGTCGTGGCCAAAAGGGTGTCCGAGGCTGGACTGCTCACCGTGTCGTCGAGAGAGCTGCGCCTGCGTTCGGAAGACGCGCCTCCGCAACGCATCCACGTTCTGGTGGCTGAGGCACCCGGCGGCTATGCAGGGGTGCTGACTTTTTCCGCGGAAGAGGTTGCCGCTGCCGAGCTGGCGGCGGGCGTCATCCCCTATGTGCAGCAGCACCTGAGCTTGCTCCGCCCCCGAGGCACCCGGCCTCCTGGTGGCTACCGCTGGTGTGCCGCGTGTGCGCTGTTCTTTCCGCTCCCTGCCTGGATGCAAGGGCCGCCTTTCTACCGCTTCGCCCTGGGCCAGTCCGAGATCGTCGTGTACTCGCGACCATGCCCGCAGCTGCCGACTCCCCGCTCGGCCACATGGACCACTTCGATCTCGGGGCAACGTTTCTCGGTATCCGGGATCGGCGACGTGCCAGAAGGCTCGCGGTCCACGTGGGAAGAGGTCCTGCGCGGCGCAGAGGTCATCCGATGAGCGCAAGCGGTGGCTTGGGTCGATCTCCGACGACGGGAACCATGAAGGAGAATGCCGACTCCGGCCGCCTGACCAAGTACCAGACCGATCCTCCGGCCATGGTGTTTGTGCCGGGGATCATGGGAAGCCGCCTACAGATCGGTCTGGAATTCCGCTGGGATCTGGATTTCAAGTACCTACTGCAATTGCCCCTTCTCTCGACCGAGCAGCGCATGGCCCTGTTCGATCCGACCGTCACGCAGGGGCAGGTGATGCGCGACGAGCCGTGGAGGGGACATAGCTGGGGTTCTGGTCCTCACAGGCGCGGCTGGTTCGGGATCCTGCAACTCTACGAAGACTTCCTCAGTGCCATGAGGTTGGAGTTCTGGGACCTCGGCGCTCAGGTGTGGGCATTCGGCTACGACTGGCGCCAGGACAATCGCACCTCCGGCGCCCAGTTGGCTGATTTCATCTCGCAGGAAGTCCTCGCCAAGGCGAAATCCTGCGTCATCGTCACTCACAGCATGGGCGGCCTCGTGACCCGAAGCATGCTCCAGCAGTCGGGCCTCGGCGGCAAGGTCAAGGCCGTCGCCCACGTCGCACAACCCGTGGATGGAGCCTGCGACTCGTACCAGCTGCTGACCACGGGCCCCGCAGACCGCTATATGAGGCTTGCCCTTGGTGATGGGGTGCGGGGCTGCATGGTCGCTTGCGGCGTGCCAGCCGTCTTCCAACTCCTGCCCAACAACGAGTATTTCCGCCGCGAAGGCCAATGGCTCCGGGCCGGATTTCCCCCCCGCCCTCCGGCACAGGCTGATATCTACGCCGTCTACAAGATGGGCGATGCCGCGGGGGTCCCTCCTGTAGGGCCACCGTTGACGGAATTCGAGGTCTTGGAAGACGAACTCCACAGCGAGATCGAGTTCAAGGCGCAGCAAACCGGTCATCCTGCCACGGAAGCCGAGTGCAAAGAAACCGCGGCCCGCCTCCGGCAACAGCTGGAGAGCATCCAGGACGCCAACCACACCGCGCATCAGCGGGCCGTCACCAACATCGGCCTCGCGAAGGCCTTTCACGACGGCCTGGGCCGCAACAAGCACTCAGAGACCTATTCGATATTCACGTCATGGCACCAGACCGTGGCCACCGCCCATTGGAACGATGGGGAGCTTACCACCGGGACCTGGGGTGGAGACGCCACGGTGCCCAGGTTCTCGGCCTCCGCGCTGGACGGGGGGCATGTGCAGATCAACGTGGACACGGAGCACTCCAGCCTCATGTCCAACTCCGAGATCGAGCAGGTCGTTCTCGATGTGTACAATTCCGTGCTTTGACCAACCCTTCTCGCTCGGTCCCTTCTCCGAGTGGTGCCGCGTTGCCCCCTCGTGGGACCGACGGAATAGAACGCAGCGCAACGGTGTCGCCCCGGTAACCGCGGGGAGTGGGAGCGTCCATCCATGTCGGGATGGCGGCGCTCTCAGACGCTGAGCGTGAAGCTGCCCCCAGGCCCGTAGAAGTGGCCTTCTTTCGGGACCTTGATCAGCTTGTACTTGCAGCGGCTCTCGAAGCACATGCGCTTGCCCTCGGTGCCCTCCAAGCAGACCAGGTGCGCATGCACCGGGCACTTGGGATCGTAGCAGCGGTACAAGGGTCCCAGGTCGCCTTCAGCAGGGTGGTTGTAGTGGGCTTTTTCACCGCAATGGCTGCAGGTGGCGGCGTCGGAGACCTCTCGCCCCTTGCCCATCTGCTCCCGCAGATTCTGACAGTCGGGGCAGCGTTCCGGGTAGTGCGTGGGGCAGATGCGGCGCTGGCTCTCGTGCCCCACGCTGCCCACGCACTGGCTGATCTTGTCGAGCGGACCCGGGCACTTGGGCTCGTCGGAGAGGTCACGCCGACAGACCAGGCAGCCATGCGACCGGGAGCAGACCTTGCAGAGGTGGGAGGTCTTCTGGCAGGAGGGGCAGATCAGCTTGGGGATCTTGTGCCCCTTGCCCCCCTTGGCGCCGGGACAGGGCTTGGGCGAGCGCAGCATGATGCGGCGCATCTGGCGGCAGGAGGCGCACTCGTAGGCCTTCAGGAATGTGCTGGCCAGGATCACGTAGAGCACGCCAGCCACGCCCACCATGCCCCCGGTGTAGAGCAGGGTTTCTCTGGGAGGATCTTGCGCGGCGTCGAAGCTGGAGGCGGCGATGGCCAAGAAGATGCCGACCAGCACGATGAGGATCAACAGGATCAGCGGGCCCGCGCGCCGGCCCATGACCTTGTGGATCCCGCCGATGAAGCCGAAGCTGATGGCAACCACGGCGAAGGCCGACACGGGGTCGGGCACGGACTGACCCATCAGGAAGGCCAGCACGATGGGCACGCCGAAGTTGAGCCACGCGGCGCAGAACACCACGAGGAACATTCCCAGGAGGACAATCATGCCGAACCGAACTCCAGGTGTTGGAGGTCCAGACCCGCCACGGCGAAGGCCAGGGCCATACCGTTGGCGTCGACCACCGGGAAGGCGTGCTTCCAGGGCAGACCCAGCTGACGCAGCGTGGCCTTGGGCTCGTCGGCTTCAGCCTGCCCGAAGTAGGTCTCGGGCTGGCAGCCTGGCTCGAGCTGTGCGATGCCGTCAGGGCAGCCGCAGGGTAGGCGGAGCCGCTCGGGCAGCTCCTGGTCATCGGACTTCTTCCATCCGTCGGCGAGCAGCGGCTGCAGGCTGGAGATCCATGGATGCCGCTCGCCGCAGCTGGAGCAGGTCACGGCGGGGTAGAAGCGGGTGGGCAGCTTGAGGAGAACGTCATCGCCAAACTCTTCGGCGCACTGCTTCCAGAGGTCGCCCAGCGTGTCCTTGTCGGAGTCGATGGCGAACTCGAGTTGGGGGAGGTCCGGGAAATCGTGCATGGAGCACTCGCCGTCCACCGCCAGGTGATCGGAGAAGCTGCGCACCGCCTGCAGGTTCTTCAAGTCGATGCGGTACATGGTGCCGGTACGACCCTTGAACGCGTCACCAGCGGCGCTGAGCAGCTTGGCCGCCTCGAGCGCCTGGATGCCACCGATGATCGAGGCCATCATGATCGAGGTCGGCACGCCCCCGATCTGCTGCATATGTGCGGTCTTTCGCCCGCAGCCGAAGCGCTCGCTGCGCAGCTGTCCTTCGCAGGCTGCCCGCTCGACGCGCCGCAGCTTACAGGAGTAGCAGGAGGTGCCGTCCGCCACCGATATGACCTGGATATGGCCCTTGGCGCAGTCGCGGTAGTTGTCGCCCAGTCCGCCGTCGATGAAGGGGATACCGGCCTGGGCGCAGCGCTCGTTCATGATGTAGCGCGGGAGATGGCCGTCGAAACAGGAGATGGCCAGATCGAAGCTGCGATAGAAGCCCGCTCCCAGGTCGTTGATATCACCTGCATACCAGCGGACCTCTACCCCGGGATTGAGCGTCGGGACCAGGTCCGCCACGAACTTGGCCTTGGGGACGGCGTCGTGGATGGCCTGCTCCGAGTCGCGGAAGGTGAAGTAGACGGTCCGCGAGAGGTTGTGGTTCTGGTTGGTGTCCATGTCTGAAAGGAAGATATGGCCCACCCCCAACATCACCAGGTTCTTCACCACCTCGTTGCCCACTGCGCCCACACCGCCCACCAATACGCGGGCGCTGTTCATGCGCTCCACGTCGATGAAGGTGCCAGAGTGGCGCCTCTGGTCTATTGCCTTGCGTTCTGTCATCCTGCTTCTCTCCGGGAGTAGAGCATCGTATCATAGAGCCCTTTCGGAGCAAGCGCGCTTTCGCAAAGTGACCAGGGTTCGCCTTTGATGTTGCACCGGCGCGCTGGGATCCAACCATGGCCAACCGAGATCAGCCCGCAGCTGCTCGGCGGCCAGGACTCGGGAGAGCAGGATGCCGCGGCCAGCCTCGTCTTGCGCATGGGACGTGGTGAGGGGCCGGCCCAACAGTGTCCTGCCCTGGAAGGCGGCCTGCTCCAGGCGTGCTCCCCACCAGGCCATGATGAACTTGGGGCAGGGGACGGTCAGATCGTCCGCAGCGGGATTCCAGGGATCGGGGTCGTCGTCCTCGAGGGGCGTTTCGAAGTAGGGGGGGTTCTCTTCCAAGCCAGTGATCAGGCGCAGGGCCAGCCCTGCCTGTCGACAGAGGGCGCCGCACGTGGCCATCACGTCCAGCAGCCAGTCTACGAGCTCGGGCAGCAGGGAGATGGCCACGGCGTCCACGCTCTCCTCGCAGGGGCCCTTGGTCTCAATGATCGAGACCACCAGCTCCCTGAGCTGCGGGTAGCTGGCGCGCGCGGCGTACCGGACCAGGGCGGCCCGCCAGTTATGGCGGCCGGGGAATGCCTGGCGCCGCCGCTCAGAAGGCGTTTGCCTGGGCACGGCGGGCTGTTCTCCGACGGCGCAGGCCTGCAGCGCCGCGAGTACCTCGACCTGCAGCTCTTCCGGAAGACGGCGCGTGAGCCAGCCGGCCCGCTCGGCCATGGACGCGGGCTGGAACCAGCGCAAGGCCGGACCCACCAGGGCGGGCGCGGCCGCCATGCTCTCCAGCAGCAGCTCGAGCCGCTGGTCGCTGCGCTCATGCAGGGCAAGGAAGACCCGTACGAAGACCTCTCCTGGGTCCTGGTCCTGCTGCTGGGCCATGACCCAACCTCGCTCCCCTGCCGCCACCAGCCCCCAGAGATGGGCCCGGACGCGTCGGTCCATGCGCAACAGTAGGGCCATCGGGCAGGTGGGGCGGGCGACCCATCGTTGGCGCAGCTCCCAGAGGATGGCCGCCTCTTCAGCCTGCACCTGAAGCTGCTGGCTGGGATGAACTCCGATCATCCCTCGAAGCCCGCGGAGACCAAGGCCTTGCGGCCCGGGCCCAGGGGGTGGACCTGAACCAGGATGGCGGCCCGTGTGCCGTCTTCGGAGCCGAGCGTCACCAGGCCGCAGGTCTGCTCGGCGTAGCGTTCGGGCGGATCGGCGGCCGCTGCGCAGAGCAGCACGCCGGAGGCGGTGCCCACGTCGCCCCAACAGTCGGCGGGGTGATGCACCTCCACGTCGGGTATCATACGTCCTGCCAAGCGCATGTTGGCCATGCCCAGCTCCTTCGAACGGTAGGGCTCGCCCTCCAGGTCGGCCCAGATGTCCGTCACGGCCAGTCCAGCTGGCATGGCCGCCAGAGCCGCGCCCATGGCCTCGGTCATGCCCTTGGCCTGGCAGGTGGCGCGGGAGCGGATGGTGATGGGCTCCTTGCCCAGGCCCACTGCGATCAGCGAGGCCGGAGCCCGGGGTGAGGCGCTCCCACCCAAGGCCAGGATGCCCGCGGCCTCGCCGGGCACCATGCCCCAGCTGTTCAGCGGGCCATGGATGCGCTCCTCATCCCGCAGGCGCTGCAGGTTCTCGTCGTCCAGGCAGGAGTGGACCGCGCCTACCAGGGCGACGGCGCAGCGTTTGGCGGTCAGGTCTGCCAGGGCCCGCTTCAGCACGACGGCGAAGCCCGCGTGTCCGGCAGGCGAGACCATGATCAGCTTGGCGCCGTGCTCCTCGAGGCGGGCGGCGAGGGCGATGCTCAGGGATTGGGATGACAGTCCGCGCATGATCGGTACAGCCAGGTAGGCGCTGGTGGGTCCGGCGCCCGTCGCGAGCTGGCCCAGCACCTCGTCCAGCGCCATGAGCGCCAGCTTCTGCACGCGGGCCTGCAGCGGAAAGCTCTGGCCTATGGGCAGCGCGTTGGCGACAACGACGCCGTCGCCGTTGTGGTAGTCCACCCGGGGGTGCTCGGTGAAGCCCGCCAGGCCGCCCTGCATGCCGGCCAGGGTCGCGGCCGCGTTTTTGCCCAGCGCCGAGCATAGGCCCGCGGCCAGCAAGGGGTAGCTGAAGCCGCTCGGGGCGACGCTTCCCTGGATGCGCGGCATGGCTCCTCCTCAGTGCCGGGGTTCCAGCCTGGCCCCGCCGACGCGATGGGCCTGGCCGGCGCATGGTTGCTGGGCCTGCCACACCAGCAGCAGGCGTCGCTCCTGGGGTTCGATGCAGACCGTGTGTAGGACGGGCTGCACCTTGTGGTTGCGCTCGCCGATACGGATCGTGCAGCGCGCCGGAACGTCGGGCAGCCTGAAGCCCTCGCGTCCGGTCGGGGTGAGGTGCTCCAACAGCACCTGGGGGCGCCCGGTCAGGTGGGGGGTTGCCTGCTGGTCCTTCGGGGCGCATTGCAGCGCTCGCCGGTCGAAATCGACCGGTGGAAGGGGCATGCGCTTGGAACGCCATTTCTCGTCGTAGGTGCCGAAGAGCTGTTTGCGGGGTTCGCTCGTGGGATCGACGGGCGCGAAGCCCGCGGGTTGCGGCTGGTCGCGCCAGCTGCGGATGGGTTCGTCGATGCTCTCGATATTGGGCAGGCGCAGGCCGTGGACCTCTGCGAAGCTGGGAGCATAGCCCAGGCCTACGGGGTTCCAGGGAAAGGGTCCGGTCTTTGAGTTGCCCCCGTAGGCGTACTCCCAGGCCAGGTGGTGCGTGCGGAATGGCAGGGGATCGCTGGTGCGCACATCGGTCTGGGACAGGATCCAGTGCCGGTCTCCCCAGATCCGCAGGCGTTTGTGCAGCGCACCGACGCTGAAGCCCACCTCGATGCTGCGGCAGAAGGCGCCTCGAGGAGCGTGGGCCGTGGCGTGCAGCACGACGTCGGTGGCGGGCTTGCGGATGGTCAGCTCGGTGTCGTAGCGTAGGCTGGAGCTGCCCGCCTTGCCGAACCACTCGGGCCCCACCTGGATCGGAACCTGGCGCACGGCAAGAGTGAGCCGGCCCCTGTGGAAGACATAGGTGGCCTTGAAGACCACCACCGCCACTTCGTCGCCCTCCGGCTCCATGAGCACGGCCTGCATGGCGGGGAAGGGCGTGTTGTTCTGCAGGGACATGCGCGTCGCCCTCTACTCAGCGCGACCCTGCGCCCTGCTCGGGTGAGGACTTCGATCCGCCCTCGCAGTCCGCGCTGTCGTCGGCCACCAGCTCGAAGTTGATGGCGTCGAAGAGCGGGCGGTTCTCCATGTCGTGCAGCCAGGAGTGCAGGATCAGGTCCACCGGCTCGTAGCCCCTCGCCCAGCCTTCGCAGTTGACGTAGAGCATCTCGCTGTCCACGTAGCCGAAGATCTTGCACGCCACGACCTCGTGACCGGCCGTGTCCATGATGGAAGTGGGGACGACCTCGGCGTACTCGGACGACAGCCAGCACTTGTTGCGGTACTGCTCTTCCTCGTCTTCCCTGCAGCTGTTCGCCATGCGCTCTACGAAGAGATCGCCGGAGAAGGTCAGCTCGAGCTTCTCGATGAAGACGGTATCGTTGAAGACCTCTTTGCTGAGGCAGATCCGAGGTGGGGAAGTCCCGGGCATGGGCTCGGGGGTCACGGCCAGCAGCTCCAGGAAGTAGCTGGGGAGGCTGTTGCGCTGCAGCGTGGCGTCGCCGCAGGCGCTGGCTACGGGGAGACAGAGCGACAAGGGGAGCAGAGCGCGTTTCATGGCTGCATTCCCAAGACCAGGCCGACGCCGAAGAGCAGGCCCGGGTGCATGCCGCGCGCGGCAACGATCTCCGTCTCCCGGAGGGCTGGGCAGGCGCGCAGCGAGATGTCGAGCTCAATGGGGATGTGGATCCGGGACGAGGCGGGAACGATGCCGAGGAGCGCGTGACCAGAGAAGCAGGTGGCCAGGGCATCCACCTCCCGGATCACCTCATCCTCTTCTATCCAGTCGTGGCAGAGGTAGCTGGGATCGAAATTCGGATCATCCTGCTCTTCTTCGAGGAAGCAGTAGCGCTTGCCCTGGATGTCGGCGAAGTAGGCTGGGCCGATGCCGAAGCCGGCGCCGAGCAGGAAGGCCGAGGAGCTGGCGCTGCGGATGATGGACAGCGCCGTAAGCTGGCCCTCCATGCCGTGGGCCAGGTACTGGTAGTCCCGCACCACTTCGTGTTCCTGCCATGCCCCGCGCTTGCTCTCGCCCCAGTTGGTGTAGTCCAGGCGGTACTCCGCGCCAATGCGCAGGGCGAAGACGCGCCCCAGGGTGATGCCGTAGTACAGCTCGGCCAGCCCTCCGGGGAAGAGGCTCTCGCCCAGGTAGGCGAAGGGCCCGATACGGAAGCCAGGGCCCTTGCCGCGGAAGGGCTCGGCGTCCAGGGCGCTGTCCTGCCAGCACTCGTCGCGCACGTCGGGATTCATGTCGTCGCAGTCCATGCCCCCGCTGGTCCCCGAGGCGAGGCCGTCCCGATCCAGATCGATGCCGGGTACGCCGTCGCAGTTGTTGTCGACGCCGTTGCTGACCGTGTCGCGCGCTTTCGGGTAGATGGCGGGATTGCCGTCGTCGCAGTCGGGTCCTCCGTAGGCATAGGCGACGGCGCCATCACCATCGGCATCACCCTCGATCCTCTTTCGCTCGGACCTTGGGGGCTTTTCGCGCAGGGTCAGGTGCTGGCTGAACTCATCCCAGAAGCTGGCGTGCTCCTCGCCGCGCTGCTCGTAGTGCTGGGCAAAGTCGTTCAGCTCGGCCGTGCTCAGGCCTTCGTCGAGGCGTGCTGCCACGTGGAGCAGGCTGTCGCCCCTGGTGGAGGACTGCAGGTAGTCGGCGTAGCATGGGAGAAAGGAGGCGGCCTGGGCGTAAGCGGCGGCGTAGTCGCCTTTCTTCCCTTTACTGCGCACGGCCTCCTGGTGGGCCAGCAGCCAGTGGGCGGCTGCGGCCTGGTGTTTCGTGGGCGAGCCGCCCGAGTCCAGGTACTGCTTGTAGCTCACCATGGCCCTGCCGCAGACGCCCGCCTGGTGGTAGGCGTTGGCGATGCGGGCCAGGAACTCCATGGTGCGGGGCTTGTCGTCGTAGGCGCGGCAGAGCACGTCGAGGGCCCAGTTCAGGAGGTCCTGGGCGGATTTGTCAGTGGGGCAATCGGCGGCTTTGCTACCGGATTCGGCGCAGCTGATGGCCAGCTCGAGCTGGGATTCGATCTGGTTGGCGTGGGCGGAGGCGGGGATGAGGCTATGGCAGAGAGCTGCGAGGAGGGGGGGGAGGAGCGTGGTGCGGAGGAGGGGCAAGGTTGAGGGGCCTTCAGGTGGGTGGGGGGCCGGCTCGGGTTCCATAGGGGGCTATTCGAGGGCGGTATCGGCGGTGTCAGTGGCTGCTTTGCGGTTGCCGGTGCATCTGGAGATGCTCAGTTCGATATCGGATCCCAGGATACGTTCGTGCCGGTCGTGAAAGTACTTCGAGAGCAAAAGCGTGGCATCTTTTTCGAATGTGCAGACTACTTCGAGTGTGTCCAGGTCCTCAGTAGTCTGGATGGGGCAGGCATCATTGCCTTGGTAGGTCAAGCTCGCGAAATCTGAGTGGATTTCGCATTGAGTCGAGTCTGGATTGCAGGTGCTCCGCATCAGCATTGTGTCGAGAGAAAGGTCTGCCGAGAATCTCAGCTTCACCTTTGGGTATGCCAAGATTTCCCCAACACATATTTCTGACGGCGATTCGTTATTTGGGGGGGGGGCGATTGCCACCAGTTCCAGATAGTGATTGGGGAGCTTTTTTTCTACGAGCCTTGTCGAACTGCATCCCCACGCCGCGACCAAGATGATGGACGATGTCATACCAGAGAAGGTGCGGATCATGGTATCTGCCCCATCGTAAGACCGATGCCGACAAGTATGTCGGGCTCCCCTACCGATAGAATGTCAGGCTCGTGCAGCATTGGGCAAGAGCGAAGCGACATGTCCGCTTCAATGGGCAACCGACCGTCGTCATCGACGGTGGGAACGAGTCCAAACAGCGCATGTACGGAGAAACAAGGCGTTAGCGAATCGACGTGCTTGATCATGGGATCGCCATCTTTGTCTGCGTCGAAGAACACTTCGACACCTCCCACGTCGTAGAGGTAGGTAGCGCCACCACCCAGGCCAATACCAAGTAGCAGGTCGAGAGCGTCGGAAACTGGGTTGATCGCTCTCACCAATGTTAGCTGCACCTCGCCGGAATTCGCCAAGTACCGGTACTGCCTGTCTTCTATTTTTCCGGTTGTCGTGTTCACGTAGTTGTGCCAGCGATACCGTCGCTTCTCGCTCCAGCGGGTATAGTCAAGACGGTACTCCGCACCCAAGCGCAACGCCCGGTTTCCCCCACGCAATGGAATCCCATAGTACAGCTCTCCAATTACTCCAGGGTAGAGCCCCTTCCAGAGGTAGCTGAACAGTCCGACCCGGAAACCTGCACCCCGGCTGAAGAAGGATTCGGTGAAGAGGGGGCCGTCCGGAGGGGGCTGTTCGTCGATAATCAATGTCGGTGGGGCATCGGTCAGCCCGTCCTCGCCGTTTCCGGCATCGCTCCCAATGACCATGCCGTCCTCCTCGCACCCGTCCTTGATGCGGCGGTTATGGTCATCGCAGTCCGTACCACCCGATTCCTTTGACGCCAGCTTGTCCCCGTCGGCATCGATGCCCGGCGATCCATCGCAGTTGCTGTCGATGCCATCGCTCACCATGTCGCGGATATTGGGGTGGATGCCTGGATTCTGGTCGTCGCAGTCATCGCCGCCCGAGCCCTTCGACGCATACCCATCCCGATCCCAGTCGATGCCATCGGTGCCATCGCAGTTCTGGTCTACTCTGTCGCCTACGCGATCGGCAGCGCCTGGATACCTTCTTCGGTCCCCGTCGTCGCAGTCCCGATTTGATGGTACGCCGTCTGCGTCCGCGTCGCTGTATGCGATGGAATGTTGCACGTTGATGACCATTTTTCGGGGGAAGTGGCTCGACAGCTCGATCCAGAAGCTTTCATGCACGCCCCCTTTGCCCAGGTAGTAGTCTGCGAAATCCACCTGTTGGGACTCCACGAGGCTGCTCCCTATGCCTGCGCCTAGCTTGGCGATGGCGACGTCGTCCCCCTTTGCATCCCGGCGCAGGTAGTCTGCGTAGCACTCCAAGAACTCTGGTGCTCTGATGTAGGCGCCACTGAAATCGCCGCCATACTCTCCATGGATGAGCGCCTCCTCATGGGCGACCAGCCAAAGCGCTTGGTCCTCCTGGTACTTTGCCGGTCCACCCACCTTGAGGTAATGCTCGTAGATCTGGGTGGCCTGGCTGCAAGAACCAAGCTCGTGGAATCCCCTGGCGATGCGCCCCAGGAACTCGGCTGTGCGGTCCCCGTCGTTGTAGGCGCGCTCGACGAGGTCTAGCGCGTAGTCCAGCAGGTCCTCTGTGGTCTTGTCCGTGGGGCAGTTGGACGTGTCTCCCTTCTTTTCGGCGCAGTCAAGGGCCTGCGCGATGTTCTTCTCTACCGCGCTCGCAGTCGCGATTGGGACCAGCAGTAGGCTGGCGACCAACACCAGGAGCGTTCGTGCGAAGATGCTCATGGGGACTCCGGCGGTGGTGGAGGAGTGCGGAATTCACCCTACGTCGCTATTCAGGGGTGACACAGACCGTCAGCCCGATTCCGAGCGTGCGACCGTCCTCATCGTGGATAGCGCCTTTCAGGCGGTGTTTTTCCGGGCAATCCTGGTCGACTTCTCCCATTTCCATGTCCTCACCGGTGTCTTCGCCCGCATCGTCGACAACGGGTAGCAGCCGCAGTTCGCTTGGATTGTCTGTAATCCCAGAGACCGCGAAGCGAGGCGAGTCTATGTTCTGCACCGCCCAGTACGGCGAGTCGAGCACGCCGCCGTCTTGGCCTCCCGTCATGCTCTTTATGTCAAGATGATCCGAGAACAAGAATATCAACCCGTCTCCTTCTCCTAGCTGTACGTCCAGAGAGTCCTGTTCGCCAAATCCTCCATCTGCGGGAGCGTTCTCCAGCACGCTTCCGTCCAGGTAGGTGACGTCCTCCAGAGCGAGGAAATGCGACGGTGACTCCCAGGCCGAAAGCGCTCTCGGGCCGCAGGAGCAGACCGAGATGGATGAGAGAAAGAGAGGCAACACGAGGAAGGTGAAGCGAGCCATTACTGCGCTCCGATGGTCAGGCCGAGGCCAAAGGCGTTCTTATGGTTTGGTTCGAGAGCTGAGCAGTGACGGAAGGTGAGATCCAGCTCGATGGACATTCGGTGGCCGTTGGCCGTTTGCGGTGCGACACCCAGGATGCCGTGCCCCGAGAAGCAGCTCACCAGTGCATCCACGTAGAGTGCGTATGTTCCCTCTCCCTGGCTCCCGGCGGACTGGCCCGTGTCGGTAGACTCCGAGTCAACCTGCCAGTACTGCTGGCCCCTCAAGTCAGCGAGGTAGCTAAGGCCGATTCCGGCCCCGCCCCCCAGCACGATGGCCATCGAGTCTTCACCCCGCAGGATGGCCAGCAGGGTGGCCTGGCCTTCCAGGGCGTTTTCCAGGTAGTCGCGTTCGTGGTCGTCGCCATCGCTCCAGGCGATCCAGCTACCGTGGTCCTCCGTCCACTGAGCGTAGTCCGCACGATACTCGGCTCCCAAGCGTAGCGCTGCGCTGCCGCCAAGGTCTATTCCGTAGTACAGTTCGAGGAGCCCGCCGGGGTAGAAATCGGGAGTGAGGTAGGCTAGCGCACCAAGCCTGAACCCCGGCCCCTCGCCCGTGTAGGGGGCGACGCCCGTTCCTGCGGTATCATCATCGTCGTCGGGGCACCTCGCTTTGATCTTGTCGTCGAGGTCGTTGCAGTCCTTCCCCCCCGAGTCGCGGGAGGCAAGGCCATCTCTGTCGTGGTCGATGCCGGGCACGCCGTCGCAGTTGTTGTCCACGCCCCCGCGGACCTTGTCCTTGCGGTTCTTGGGGAAGACATTCTCTTCGAGGTCGTTGCAGTCGAAGCCTCCGGAATCGATAGAGGCGTGGCCGTCCTGGTCTACATCAACCCCGTCGGTCCTGTCGCAGTCCTGGTCGATACCATCTCCGTGCCTGTCCGGGGCGCCGGGATACCTCTGAGGATCGTTGTCGTCGCAATCCACGTCGGATGGCGCGCCATCGCCGTCGGCATCGACAACGTGCGGCGGAGGTGGTTCGTCGTGGAAATAGTAGGAGAGCTTGTTCCAGAACTCAGCGTGCACCCCCCCCTTTCCCGAATAGTAGTCGCCGAAGGCGGCGCGCTCGCTTTGCGTGAGGTCTCGCCCCATGCTCTGGCCCAGCTTGGCGATCTCACTCTCTGAGGTGTTCCTGCGCATGTAGTCTGCGAAGCACTTGAGGAACTCCGGAGCCTTGCTGTATGCGTTCGCGAACTGGCCGCCCGTATCTCCGTAGGTGACCGCGTTTTCGTAGGCGATCAGCCAGGCCGCTTGATTTGCCTTGTACCGCTGCTGCCCGTTCGCTTCCAGGTACTGCTCGTAGACCTGCGTGGCCTGGCTGCAGGAGCCCAGGTCGTGGAATCCCTTGGCGATGCGCGCCAGGAACTCGGCCGTGCGCTCCTCGTCGCTGTAGGCCCTCTCGAGGGTATCCAACGCATAGTCGAGCAGGTCCTCCGTGTCCTTGCCCTTTGGACAGCCCGACGCGGCCCCCCCCGTCTCCGCGCAGTCCAGCGCCAGCTCGATCTGGGACTCGACTGTGTTCGCAGCTAGTGCGGCCTGGCTCACGAAGAGGCCTGCCAGCGCTGACAGGAGCGTTCGGTGGATGATGCTCATTGGGGCTCCCAGGTGGAGTCGGGGAGGTCGGGAAAGCGGACCTGGCAGGTGCCGGGGATGATCCCGGTCACTTTCTTCCTGCCGCGGAAATCGAGCCGGCCCTCGCGCTGGCTGCCGTCGGACAGCTGCAGCTCGAAGCGCACGTCGGGCACGGGGTTGCCCTCGCTGTCCACCAGCTTCACCTCGACCCAGTCGGTGGGCTCGGGAACGATGACGAGGGGAGCCTGCAGCTCGGCCGCGCAGAGGGTGTTGCCGCGGTTCATCTTCATCTGGTCGGTCAGTCGGCAGGCGTTCTTGCCCTCCATCTTGACGTCGAAGGAGTACATGATGAACTCGGCTGGCCCCTTGTTGACGCCCGAGACCACGCCGCCCGCCGTGCCGGGCTCGTCGCCCGTGGAGGGCGTGAACTGGCAGCCCTTGATGGCGGCGGACATGCCGTCGGTCTTGACGCTGGTGGTGCCTGCCACCAGGTTCTGGCTCATGGCCATGTTGGGGTAGGGAATGGGCACCGGGGGCCCAGTGGGCATGGGCGTGAGGCAGACATCGGGCACGCTGGCCACGGCCATGCCGTTGCTGCCCTTGTGGACGGCTGTGAGCATGTTCACGTTGACCGTGGTCGGCATGGCGCTTGGTCCTGTTCTTGGGCGCTCAACGGCGCAGCCTCAAGGGGTGGCTGACCACCATCACGGCGGTGCAGACCATGGAGCGGGGCAGGCCTGTCAGCAGCATATGGGAGCCGCGCATGCGCTCGCTGGGCTTGAAGGGCACCTGCTCGGCCAGGAAGTTGCGGTGCCCCTGCACCTCGACCTTGAGGTTGAGGGACTTGCGGCCCAGGGAGCGGTTGTCGGAGTCGCGGATCTCGAGGGCGAAGGGAATGGAACCCTGGCTCTGGGGTGCGGATTCGTTGAGCAGGAAGACCAGGTCCTTGTAGTCTGCGTCCACCCAGAACTCGCCCCAGTAGCCCTCTTCCGTGCGCTCCAGGGGAAAGACGGCCTGCGGGCGGCAGTCCTTGCCGCGCATCTCGAAGTCCTTTTCCTCCCACAGCTCCAGCGCCGTGCGGTAGTCGAAGGCGGCCGGGGGTGGGGGGGCTGGCGCAGCGGGCTGCACAGCCAGCGGCAGGGCCGCAGCCACGCGCTCGAGCCAGTCGAGGGTGGCCTGGCAGTAGCGCTGGTCGCTGCGGGCATCGCGGGGATCAGGGCGCCGCTGGGGAGCGGCGGCCAGGCCCCCCAGGGGGCCTTGCCCCAGGGAGAGCTGCGTGCTCAGCACCTGGAAACGCTCGGCCAGCCCGCGGGGGCCTTCGATGCCCCGCCCCAAGGCCAGTCGGACCTGGGAGAGCTGGTTGAGTATCAGGGAGCAGGCCGCGATCCCTGAGCCGTCGGTGCGGGTGCTGGCCTGCCAGACGGTCTGCACGGCGTGCTGCAGCCTGCCGCCCAGCTCCTGGCCGGCCGCGCGAAGGCCTGCGGTGCAGCCGTAGGCGTGGCTATGGGGCAAGAAATCGGGCGCGTTGTCGCAGCGACGCTCCTGGGGATCGTAGACCAGGCTGGCGATGGTGAACTCGTCGGGTCGCGGCTCGAAGCGGCCTACGCGCAGCTCCAGACGATACCTGGGCAGGCGACAGGGGGGTTCCTCGATCAGGCGGTACTTGCGGTCGTCGAGGTGCTGATCGTAGAGGGTGTGGTGCTGTCGGGGATCGGGGCGCAAGGTGACGAAGACGGTCTTCTGGGTGGCGAGGTCCGGCGCCGGCCGCTGAACGCGCAGGGCGTTGCCCGGGCCGATCTCCAGCAAGGCGCCGCGACCGTCCACGGCCAGCAAGCGGCGCACCTCCACCGCCAGCACCTTGTCCTGGTCGTCGTACTGGACGTCGACTTCCAGCGCGTCCCCGGCGGATACGGACAGCAGGCCGGCGCCGCGGTACAGGCCGTAGCTGTCGATGCCGGCGCGGGCCAGGCTCAACCGCTCGAGCGCTTCGAGGTGCAAGGGCGCGATGGACAGCCCGGGTGTCCAGTTGACCGTGCGCAGGATCGGATCGTCCATCGCCATCGCTCCTTCAGGCCGTGGCCTCCAGCTCGCTCCAGAGCACGCGCTGGACGACGATCCAGATCAGGATCACCACGCCCAGGCCCACGATGAAGGCGATCAGCAGGTGGGCCACGGGTGGGATGCCCGTGCCAAAGCGCTCCCCCTCCTCGCGGGAAGGAGCGATGGAGTTGGCGGCCTTGCTGTAGACCTTGGGCAGGTAGCCCCCTACCACGGTGTCATCGGACAGCTTGATCTGGACCACGGCGTGCTGCTTGCCGCCCTCCTTGGCCTCCTTGTCTTCACCGCGCTTGAAGTTGCCGGCGTACTTGTCCAGCGTTTCTTTGGGCAGGCGTATGGTGACGCCCATCACGGCGATGTCCTCTTTCAGGGAGCCGATTACGGCCTGACGCAGCGCCTCGCTGTCGTCGGCCCGCGCGAAGCTGGTGCACAGGTCTTGCAGGATGGGGGCGTCCACCTCGCCCTGGAAGCCGAAGCAGCGGATGGCCAGGCCCGGCGGGGAGCCTTTGGAGGCCCCCTTGAGGGTGGCTGTGAACTGGTCGAAGCTGGTTGTCTCCGAGGCGCCCAGGTAGGAGGTGTCCTCGTCTTGCGACTTGGAGCAGTCGGAGCTCTTCCAGCCATCGTTCCAGGCCAGATCGGCGCCGGGCTGGGCGATCCAACCCCAGCTCTGCGTGGGCTGCAGGGCTTTGTTGCACCAGGGCCTGTACTTGCGGCTCTCGATCATCTTGGTGCCGTCGATAGCCTCGATGTACTCCCCGTTGTCGTCTTTCTGGTAGGAGGGGGCGTCGCGCAGGTCGTTCTGGCCGTCGGTGACCACCACCACCATGTAGTTCTTGCCCTGAGCGCCCTGGGTGGCTTCGGCCCAGGCCTCGGCCATGGCGTTGTACAAGGCGGTGCAGAGCGTCTCCTGGGAGGACCAATCGGCGTCGATGCTGGCGCTCCAGCTGGTAGCGGACTGGTAGTCGAACTCGCCGGGACGGACGAAGCGGCAGTCGAAGGGCGCCACGGCCACCTCGACGGAGTACTCGCCCAGCCCGCTGGTGATTTCGTTCACCGCCACCAGGGCCTGCTCCCAGCGGGACTTGCCGCCGCCGGTCTGCACGGCCATGCTTGCGCTGCGGTCCAGCAGCAGGATCACGCGGTGGGCGGCGCTGTCGTCCCTAGAGACGCGGTCGGCCTCTTCTTTGCTGTCCACCACCACGATGCGGGCGTCCGCGGCGTCCCAGACCAGCAGGTCCTCGCCCGCGACCTCATCGACCTGCTCGTTGGTGGCTGGATCGTGGATGGTGACCGTGACGCTGCCGGAGGCGCCGCCCTGGGGGAAGCCGCCCTCGCGTTGCAGCATGAAGCGAACCACCTCGCCCTCGACGAAGACGAAGCGCCCCACGTCCTCTTGCAGCTGCACGCCGGCGCGTGCGGCCAGGGGCAGAGAAATGGTGATTGCACAGGTGAGCGACAGCAACAGGCGTCGAAGGAACATATTTGCCTCGTGATCTGCCCAGAGGGAGTGGGTTTCTGCGAAGGGGAGCCTGGGTTCAGCGCTTGTACTGGAAGGCCAGCACCGTGGTGCCGATCTTGAGCATGCTTCCATCGCGCAGGTGCGCCCTCTCGCGCACGGGACGGCCGTCCACCATCAAGGCGTGCCGCTGCTCGGCGTCGTCGTGGCGCTCCACCACGTAGCCATCGGCCTTGTTGAAGCGCACCGTGGCGTGGCGGTCGCTGATGCTCTCACGATCCAGCAGCAGGATGTTCGGCGCCCGACCCAGCTTGGGATGGGTGCCGATGACCAGGTCCTGGTCCTGAACGTCCCAGGCGTGGTTGCGGAACTTCATCTTGGTCTTGATGTGCTCGCTGCTGTGCAACCTGAAGGTGGCCTGGCTGACGATATGGGGCAGCAGGCCGGCGAACAGGCCCACGCAGGCCATGGCCAGCGTCCAGCCCACAGCGCCAAAGTAGAGGTCGTTGCCCGAGGGCGTCAGCGCGTGCACCATGGCGCCCAGGATGGCGCCCACCAAGCCGCCAGCAGCGGTGAGCCCCACCTGCTTGATGCGGAAGTCGTCCAGGTTGACGCCAGCGACGGCTCCGGCGACGGGGCCGATCAGCACGGTGACCACGGCGCGCGAGATCTTGGGCGAGACCCCCCACTGCTGGAAGAGCAGGGCCGCCAAGAAGCCCAGGCCGCCCCCCAGCACCAGGCCGATGCCGATGATCGCGACCACCTCGAGGATGTTCTGCGAGGCCCCGAAGTGCACGCGCATGGCGATGGAGATGGTGAGCGCGGTCGATAGCGAGAGGAACGCCCCCAGCAGGATCAGCTCGAGGTAGGGATCGTGGAAGAGCAGCATGAAGAGCAGCCGCGCCACGAACCAACCTGCGATGCCGCCCAGGGCGCCGCTCATCATATAGTGGAACATCGTGAGGTTCATTGCGTCTCCAGCGTTTCGGACTCCAGGGTCTCGCAGGACTTGCCCGCGAACATTCTCTTGAAATAGACGATTTCGGTCAAGTAGGGGTAGGGATCCACTGCGCTGCCGCCGGTGCGGATCTCGAAGTGCAGGTGGGGGCCGGTGCTGCGCCCCGTGTCACCGGAGAGGCCGATGGCGTCCCTGCCACCGGCCACCTCGTCCCCCACCGAGACCGTGATGCCGCTCATATGCCCGTAGACGGTCTCGAAGCCGCCGCTGTGGACCACCTTGACGTACTGCCCCAGGTTGGAGGACTCGCCGTCGCGCTCCACCTTGCTGACCGTCCCGTTGGCGGCGGCCATCACCATGGTGCCCTCGGGGGTGCCCAGGTCGATGCCGGAGTGGTGGGAGCCCTCCTCGCCCGTGACCGGGTGGGTGCGCGGCCCGAAGCAGGAGGTGACCCTCAGGTCCGTCGAGTCCTGGCCAGGGCTCAGGGGGGGGAACCAGGTCAGCTCCTCGGAGGGCGCCGGCGGCTGCACGGTGGCGATCTCTTCCTCTTCCTTCTCCATGAAGGGCTTGACGATGAAGAAGTAGAACAGGCCGCCGATGGCCAGCAGGGGCAGCAGCAGCACCATGGGATGGTTCGTGGCGCGCCAGGCGTCGGCCAGCAGGCCCTTCGCGCGGCCGAAGAAGCTGGGCTTGGGGGGCTTGGCCGAGGGGGGGGGCGCCTTTGCGGAGGCGGTGGGGAGCTCGGGCGGGACGTGCACGCGCGGGGCCTTGGGCTCGATGGCGCGCAGCTTCTTGGGGGCCACGTCCTTCTTGGCGGCGGAGGCGCTCGAAGAGACGATGGAAGCGGAGTTGGCGCTAAGCGCGGCGCCGCTGGCGCGGCTGGCGCCCCCCCGCAGGCTGGCCGCGGGCTTGCGGACGGCCTTCGCACCTTTGCCCAACTTACTGGGGGTGCGACCTCCTGTCCCGCGGCGGATTTTCATGCAATTGTATCCTTGGCGAGGGCAGAGCAGCCCTCATTTCGAGCAGGAAACCTCTATTTTCGGACACTTCGTCGGTCTTTTGGGGTCGTAGGTCCCGGGAACGCAAACGTCGTTTGACACCGAGACTTCCCCTGCGCCCAGAAAATGCGGGCCATCCTTGTACTTGCATCCGCTGATGCCAGTCTTAGAGTACGTGAAGATGGCATCGTCTTTATCATACGTGATTTTAACCGGTGTGACTCCGCCGGAACTCGACGACCCGCCCGAGGAAGAGCCGCCACTGGAGGACTTATAGGCGGATCCGCTTGAACCGGAGGAACCGTTCGAACCGGAGGAGCTCTCTGCGGCTGCGGCGGCGACGTCCAGGTTGATGTCCCGTTCCGTGCTCGTCGTAGAGTTCAACCAAGAGTCGAGGGTTGCGCAGTCGTCGTCCAGATTCTCCAGCAGGTCGCCGAAGGAACCCGATGGGTCGTCGGCCTTGTCCACCGCGTTCTGGCATTCTCCTATGGCGGTCTGGCCGCCCGTTTGCGTGGTCTGGTAGCCCGCGGTGCTGGCACCCGCTCCGTCGAGCTTGCTCAGCGCGGCGTCGATCCTCTTGAGCCTCTCTTCGGCCGTTGTCAGAGAAGCCTTGTACTCGCCCACAGCTTTAGTAAGATCCGCTTTCTCCCTGCTGCTCCACCACATCCACGCGCCCCCTCCCCCCAGTACCAGCACCCCGAGCATCATGCCCGCCGCTACGGCGGCCAGGTGGAAGAAGCTCAAGCCGAGGGGGAGCGTGGGCGCCTTCTGGCGCCGCCGCCGCTTGCTCACCTGGCCGTCCGTGCGCTGGACCGGACGGCTGCCGGTGGACCTGCGGGTGGTCTGGGCCTTGGCCTGGCGGGGCAGTGCGGCCGTCTTCGGCCTGGGTCCCCGGTTCGCCTTGCGGGGCTGGGCGGACCCGCTGTTGCGCGGGGGGTTGAGCGCCTGCGGAGGGCTGCCGGGCTGCCTGGGTATCTGGGCGTTGGAGCCGTTGGGCCCGGCTGGGGGCTGAGCCGCAGCGACCTGCCCTTCGAAGGGCGGGGGGCTGCCGGACTTGCCTTTCAAGGGCCGCTGCCCGGAGTCTGCCACGTCGAAGGTGGAGGGCACGTGATCAGGCACCGGCGGGGGTTGGGCGGGCGCCAGGGCCTGCTCCTGGCGCAGCTGCTTGCTGCGGTCGCCCCTCTTCTCTTTGGGAACCTCGTGGTTTGGGATGGCGCCCTGCTTGACCCAGTGCTCCTTGGGGCCGTACGCCTCGCGCAGGGAGCCGGTGTAGAGCTCGATGTCGAACTCGCGCCAGGAGCCACCGGAAGGATCGATGTCGTTGGGACCGTCCCAGAAGAAGAAGCCAGCCGTGCGATGACGGGGATCCACCACCATTCCGATTTGCCACGGATCGCGGAAGAAGCGCTTCTGCATGCCCTCGACATCGGTGGGTGAGAAGAAGATGCCGTGGCCGGGGTGGGTGTGGACCGAGCCGACGATCTTGCAGGACGTGAAGTCCGATTTGGGTTCTCGCTCGCCCAACTCCCGCAGCAGCTGGTTGCGGGCGTCGTCGATGGCGTAGGAGGTGTACTGCACCGCGTAGTCGTCGGCCGCGTGGCTGTCCACGCGCGCGACCGTCTCGATCATGACGACGTAGCGCGGCAGGCCTGGGTCCTGGTTCTCGTAGAAACGCCCCCACAGGATGCCGAAGATCTCGGGCTGGTTGGGATCGAGGAAGTCGAGATCCACCAGCCTCTGGTACAGTCGAGGAGAAGCCAGGATCTGGACCGGGATCGGCTCATCGTGGCGCTGGGGATGCCAGATCTGCAGCTTCTGGATCTTGCGCTTGATCTCGCGCGCGATGGTAACCATGGGACCTCAGTTCCGTTTCGGGGGGCGGCCCTAGCTGGCTTGATGGATCGTGAGTTGGGTCTTGATCTCGTGGTCGTCGTCTTCCATGGGCGGTACGGGCAGGCGAGGGTTTTCAAGGGGGGGCAGCTCGCCGCGCTCGAAGGCGCGCGAGGCGTGCTCGTTCAGGTAGCGATGGGGCGGGTTGAGGTTGACCGCCTTGGACTCGTAGCTGAACATGCGCACCACCTGGGCCACCGAGCGGCGGATGGGCAGACGCACGGCGCGGCCGCGCATGGCGTCGTAGTCATAGAGACAGATGTAGCCCGGCGTCTCGCTGCCATCTTGACCGCGCTGACTTGAGACGTTGGGTTGGTAGGCCACCACGCCCGACGCCGCGCTGATGTCGTACCAGAACTCGTAGGGCTTGCCCGGGTAGCGCTCCGGGAACATCACGATGATGGGGTGCTCCTCTTTCTTGGAGAGGTTGCCCGTACGATCTTCGACATTGCACTGCACCTTGCGCAACCAGAAGGTGAAGCGCCCCTCGCGCCCCTTGAAGGTCAGGTCGCTGATGCTGTCGACCATGCCCTTGAAGTGGTTGTGGTCGTTGATGAACTGGTCGTAGAGCTTGCGGATCGAATCGCGGCGCATCAGCTCGTCGCGGTCGATGGGCGGCTTGGGCTTGGGCTTGGGCTGGGCCACCGTGCTGACCTGCTTGCGCGTCGCAGCGGGGCGTCGGCCTGAGACTGGCTGACCTGGACGCACGACGCGCTTGATGACCGGCGAGCCGCTGATGCCATCGGAAGGCTCGATGATCATCACGGTGAACTCCGGGTGCTCGAACTCGCCCAGGGTCTTGTCGAAGTCGCTGGCCGAGACCTGCTCGCGCTGCTTGTGCTCGCTAAGCTGGAAAAAGAGGGCGTAGCCCGTCTGGTCCAGGGCTTCGCCGCCCGTGACCTCGATGTCCGGGCTCGGGATGCCATCGGAGCGCCGGATCAGCGCCAGGATATCGGGCACGAGCTGCCGCAGCGGCACGTCACCCTCGAGCTCCAGGTGGAGCCGCGTGATCCCATCTTCGGACGGATACTCGATCATGTAGTTGCGTTCGTTCATGACTTAGCTCCTGCTGCAAATATGAAACGATTCGTCGGCGCCGCGGGGCCGGTCGACCCATCCGCTGATGCCGTCAGAGGGCTCGATGATCATCACGGTGAACTCTGGGTGTTCGAAATCACCCAGGGCCTTGTCGAAATCCCCGGCCAGGACCTGTTCGCGCTGCTTGTGCTCACTGCGCTGGAAAAAGAGGGCGTAGCCGGTCTGATCGAGGGCGTCGCCTGATGTGACCTCGATCTCGGGGCTGGGAATGCCATCGGATCGCCGGATAAGCGCCAGGATGTCGGGGACGAGCTGCCGCAAGGGCACGTCGTCTTCCAGCTCCAGGTGAAGACGCGTGATGCCGTCTTCGGAGGGATACTCGATCATGTAGTTGCGTTCACCCATGGTGGTTCGCTCCGTGCAGTGGCAGGGTGGTCCGGACGTGCGAGGGACGACTGCCGGGTCCATGAAGGAGAGAGGAGGCGAGCTGCCAGGCGGCCTCGAGGTAGGGAAGCAGGTCTGCCGGCATTGCTCTACGCTGGTTCCTGGCCATGCGCCCTCTTTCGTTCAAGCACGTCGGCCCATATTAGGCTATCGCTCGTCGGTAACAAAGGCTTGGGTGTTAAAGCGCATTCAAAGGAGGTTTTCAGGTGCGATTCCGAATGGGTTGGCGGAGCGCGGTGGGCGTCGCCCGGTTTTCTCGCGGGCTCTGGCCGCCAATGCACTCAGCGGCACTCGATCCACACCGAAGCGCAGCTGGAATCTACGGTGGGCGCGTAGTCGCCTGTCTGACATTGGCCGCTACCTCCGTCGAACTTCACCAGGCCCATGGAGGGTGTGAAGCGGGCCTGGTAGCCGCCCATGGCGTAGTACTGACACGTGCCGCTGCTGCCTCTCTGGGGCAGCTCGCCCGTGAACTTGTAGCCGGAGTCGTTGGGATAGACCGAAACGCTGTAGCCTTCCCTGGGGATCTCCTCCTCCTCTTCATCATCTCCGTCGCCCGGAGCTGGCGCGGGCCGCCGCCGGGCGGCTCCCAGCTTCTGCTGGGCGTCGCGCTTCGCCGCGCGGAGCTGGTCGATCAGGGCCACCAGCGGCTGGCAGGATTCTTCGTGGGCCTTCAGTGCGGCATTGATGTCATCCAGGGAGACCTCTTCGCCTTCGCTCTGCACGATGGGGCGTGAGTCCCCGATGGCGTGCCCGCAGGAATCCAGCTGGCCCTTGCTCTGGCTTATGGCATGCCCCAGCCCGCCTATGGCCACCCCTTTCTCGCTCATCTCCTGCATGAGGGCGTTCGCTTCCACCAGCAGCGCGGAGAGCTCGCGGTGGGCTGCTTCGGAGCTCTCGTGCATCCTCGTCAGGGCCAGCAGGGCCTGCTCATGCTTGCCCCCGTGGCTGAACCAGAGCACCAGCCCCAGAGTCAGGCCCAGGGCCAGGATGATCGCGGCGGCGATGGCGGGAATCCAGGGATTGGCCTTGCGCTTGGCAGGGGCGGGTTTCGCGGGGGCATCCGCCTGCGAGCCAGGCTCTTTGGTGGCAGCCTTGGACTTGGGCTCACCCTTGATCTTCATCCTTACCTCCAGCGGACATGGGCGGGCGCGAAACCTCCCGGGCGGCGCCGCTCCTGGAAGCCTTGGCGAAACGATGGCTCCACCCAGGGGGAAAGCGAGGAATAACACGGGTCAGGTGTGCCGTCGGCAACTGGACCCTGTTTGGGAGCGACCCGCTGTGTTAACCTCGCTGGACTGTCCGGCAGGAGACGGCGTGGAAAGAGAAGGACATCGTTGGTGCGCCGCGCTTGCGCCTCGCATGTGGGCCAAGCTGTGAACGAGGGCCGCCGCTACCGCGTGATATGCCCTATCGGCAAGGGGGGCTTCGGCACGGTCTACAGGGCCGAGTTGATGGGGGAGCAGGGCTTCTCCAAGGTTGTGGCGCTGAAGATTCTGAATCCCAATATGGAGAACGCCGAAGAGGTGGCCCAACGCTTTCGCGACGAGGCCCGCATGCTGGGGTTGGTTCGGCATCGAGCGATCATCCAGGTCGATAGCCTGGTGCGATTGCGAGGCCGCTGGACAGTGGTGATGGAGTGCGTCGAGGGCGCCGACCTGCGCCAGGTGCTGCGTGAGGGCGCCCTGCCCATCGCCGCCGCAGCGCAGATGGCCGGAGAGGTGGCTGCGGCCCTGGACGCGGCCTACAACTGCGTGGGGCCCGATGGATATCCCCTGCGGCTGCTGCACCGCGACATCAAGCCCGGGAACGTCCGCATCACGCCCATGGGCGAGGTCAAGCTGCTGGATTTCGGTATCGCCCGAGCGGATTTCGTGCGCCGGGAAGCCTTCACCCACGCCCTGCAGTTCGGCTCGGACGAGTACATGTCTCCTGAGCGTCACGACCTGATCGATGGCCCCGAGGGCGATGTCTACGCATTGGGTGCGGTGCTCTTCGAGGCTGTCACTGGCGAGGCCTTCGGGCGCACCTTCTCTCGCGAGGAGCGCCACCGCGAGCGCCACGCAGAGCGGATGGTGTTCCTGGCGGAGCAGTTGGAGGATGGGGCTGGCCCGTTCCGAGACCTGATCTCCCAGATGCTCGAATACGAAGCCGAAGACCGGCCGAAGATCGGCGAAGTGGAACGCCGCTGCTGGGAGCTGCAGCGGGATCTTCCCGGTGAGCGCCTGCGCGACTGGGCCCGCGGAGTTGTGGGCTCGATCCTCGTGCAGCGTGTCGATATCAGCGGTGACGACCTGTCCGGGGCTACGCTGATCGAGACGATCGCCGCGCCCCGCGTGCAGAACGCCCTGGGCGAGGACCTGCCCGAGCCCAGCGAGACCATCCGTGAGAGCTGGTCGCCGGTGGGGGCAGGCGAGACCGCGGAGGCGGCGCAAGATCCCGCCCCACCCGCCGAAGAGTCGTCCGAGTTCGAAGAAGAAGAGCTTACTGATGAAGATCTCCAGTGGCGGCCGCGGCGCGCCTTGCCGTTGCTGTTCGCCGTAGGCCTGGGCCTGCCCCTGGTGCTGGGGACCCTTATCTGGGCGCTGTGGCCGGACGCGGAGCCTGAGGCGCCGCCCGAGCCGGTGCCTCGAGTCGAGAACCAGGGGCCCAGCGCCGCGATGGACCCTGTCGAAGCTGGAACGGTCAAGGCGGGCGCCGCCTTCACACTGAGCGGAACCGTCAGCGACCCCGATCACCCTTCGGGCGAGCTGCGCGTCAGCTGGCTGCAGGGTGAGCAGGAGCTCTGCGGCGAGTCCGCCGTGGCGGACGATGGCGCGGTGGCATGCGAGGCGGTCTTCGAGGCCGGGGAACAGGAGATAGAGCTGCATGTGCGGGATCCCGAGGGGGCCGAGGCCCTGGCCAGTCTGACGCTGCAGGTGCTGCCCCGGAAAAAGGGGAGGAAGAGGAAGGAGCCCGTGGGAGAGGGCGGCGGGGTCAAGGCTCCGCCTGCCGGCGCCAGGGTGAGCGTGGTGGGCGATGCCAAGCGCGTCTTGTTCGTGTCGGGCGCGGGTCGTTTCGGCCCGGGGCGCGTACCGGCCGGAGCCTACACGGTGAAGGCCGACTTCGGTGAAGGTGAGCTGATGGTGGCGGGCCAGGTGCAGGTCGTGGCGGGAAAGGACCTGGTGCTTTCCTGCGATGAGATGTTCACGCGCTGTCAGGCGCAGTAGGCGGGTCCCGGTTTCTCTTGCGTATCTGGGGATCGAACAGCCCTCCGAATCCGCGCCGAGCGCTGGAGCGATGGCGTCGATAAGGGTGATTGATCCAATGGCAGCTGGCAAGAACGAGAACGCACCGTCCGAAAAATGCAGCAAGTTCAAGCGCTGGGATCCATGGCTCGACATCGCCGTGCTGGACTGCGGGGCCTGGCCGGACAAGAACGGCCGCAGGACCTTTGGCGTCGTGTCCGGCAGCGATGCGGCCTGCGGCGAGGTCATTCCTTCTGTGAGGGGTGGAAATCCGGATCCGCTAGGGAAGGTCGATAGCCTGAAGATCCGCTCGACGAAGATGAGGGATTTCTTCTACGGCATGCGGGGGCAAGGGTGGCTAGTGCAGATGCTCGAACATGCCAGCCTGCGGGATGCGCAGGGGGAAGCCAGCGAGGATGTGCTCTGCGGTGCGGGCGAACTCTACCTGTTCATCCCAGACACCCACATCTGCCTGGGGCCGGAGGATCCATGGGATGCCTTCGCAAGGGTGGGGTATCCAGGATTCTCCTACTATCGTTCAAGGGGCTGGCTGCTGACGGCTTTTCTATACATGGCCAGGCAGCTCGGCGCGAAGACCGTGCAGACGGGTGACATGTTCGACGTCTGGGCGGCGGAGGTGGCGCACGGCATCTATCACAGGATCGAGGTAGTCACCCATGCCCCCGGGGATTGGATGAAGCAGTGCGACAACTGGTTCGACAAGCTGACGGGACGCTGCACGGTGGAGACCGAGTCCACGAATAGCTACCATTGCTCCCTTCGATCCAGGAGCGACCGTACGCAGGTGGCATGCCGCGGCATCGAAGAGGAGACAGGGCGGCATCGGAATGCCTACCTTGATTGGCTGGATCATTTTGTACCTGGAAACCATGACTGGGAGTGCCATATGGCGGAAGGCGCGCGTCTGCGAGCGCTGCTGAGGAATGCCAAGATCCATAAGGGCGCCTGGCATCCGGAGGGTTGCCATTTCACGGTATCCCATGGCCACATCATCGATTCGGAGCAGGTGGAGGACAAGGCTGTGAACATCACGGATCCGGCCAATGCCTGCGAGCCCTCCCGCATGAACGATGTGGACGGGATCATGTGCAATGTTCCGGGCAAGGCCATCACCTACTGGGCCGCACGTGACAAGAGAACCGGGTTCACCTGCGAAGATAGTCCTGAAGATCCCGAGTACGAGAAGTACCTGTCGAAGATAGGCCAGCAGGCCGGAGCGTCGATGGGTGAGGTGGCCCGCGCGATGACCAGCGAGTCCGTCTTGCGGCATATGGCCTTCGGGAACGCAGAGGCCCAGGTCTTTGCCACGTTGGGCCAGGCCGCGTCAGGTGTCATGACCTACGGGATAGATGCCTACAACTACAATCGCGTCAGGAGGAGGGTGTTGGAGTACGTGCGCAGTCACCTGGCGGTGAAGGATGGCAGCAACACCTACGAGCTGGTGCAGGAGACCGACGTGTTGGCAGATCTGCGGCAAAGGAAGCGCAAGATAACCTATGTTCGATCCTGGTCCGGGCAGCAGATCAAGAGCGACATCAGGGCCATTGTGCACTCCCACACGCATATGGCGCAGGTCAGCGTAGTGCGGGTGGAGCGGGAGCGGGAAGGGGATTGAGGGCCCTTCACGCGGATCCGGCGCTCTGGTTCAATGCGGCGAGCACCTCCATCGTCACGTCCCTGCCACCTCCCAGGTTGGTGACGATGGAGCCGATGCTGTAGATGGGACCCCAGGGAAAGCCCCACCAGCCGAGCAGGAGGGTGATGAGCACATAGGGAGATGCCTTGGTGAGCGTCGAGTCTCCGCTCTTCACGAAATGTATCTCCGATCCTCGCTTGAAGGTCATCAGGATGATCGAGATGACGTACTCGAAGACCACGAAGCGAGCGCCGTTGTTCAGCTCGTGCCGGATTTGGGCGTCCGACAGGTTCTCCAGCCCCTTGATCCCGCTGCCTCCCGTATTCTGCTGTTGAGGCTGAGCTGCCGCTGGGCGTGACGCCGTCGTCGTTGGTTTCTCCGCCAGTCTGGGGCCGCCCTCGCGAGCCGCGGGCCGCGCCTCAGGAGTGGCGAGCCAGGCCACGATCTTCTTCTTGCGGAACTGGGACGCCAGCTCCAGGACAGACTCGCCTTTTTGATTGAGGAGCCCGGTGTCCGCGCCGTGCTGGACCAGGAAAGCGAAGAGCTGCGGCTTGTCCGGGCCCAACACCGCCAGCGTGTGCATCGGGGCGCCCACGCCAGGCACGACGTGGTTGGGATCTGCGCCGTGCTGCAGGCAGGTCTCTGCCACTTCGAAGCGCGAGTCCTTGAGGGCGGTGGCCAGCATCGAGGTCGCCATGTCGGCGGGAACCTGGGTGTTCTTGAAGATGTGGGCCAGGATGTCGGTGTGGCCGTGGTTGGATGCGATGGCGAAGGCCGAGTCGGACAGGGTGCCGGCCTTCAGGGGATTCCCGCCCAGGGCCATGGCCTTCTTGAAGGCTTGGAGGTCGCCTTTTTTGGCGGCCTTGTGGATGCTGATGGGCTTTTGGTCTTGAACGATTCGCATGTTCCTCTCCTTGGCCTCTTGTCCGCGGCGGAGCTGCTATTGGCCAAAGTCGAAGATCAGGTAGACGGCCCCTGCGTCCGCGCCGCCGAGGTCGGCTTCCGGGGCGCCGATCAGGATGGCGGGATCGCCCGATTTGTCGAGGGCGCCGGTGAAGCTCACCTGCTCGCCGGCGGCGTCGTCCGTGTCCGTGCCGTCGAGACGAGCGTCGGCCTCGCTGATGTCGATGGCGGACCCGTCGGTGAGGGGCCCGTACAGCAGAAAGGCGCCGCCCTCCCCGTCGCCGTTCAGGCCGCTGGACCCCAACAGCAGGTCGGCGTCCACGGCGCTGACAGAGGTGCCGAGCAGGGAGCCAGCATCCACACCGCTGATCTTGACACCGGAGCTGCCCAGGGTGCCGCTGGTGAGCGGCCCGAAGAGCAGGTAGGCGGCACCGGTGTTCGTTGCCGACTCGTCGCGATGCGATGCTCCCACGACGATGTCGGCGTAGCCGTCATTGTCGTGGTCGAAGGCTCCGCAGATCGAGGCTCCGGCGTTGTCACCGGCCGATTCGCCGCTCAGCTCGACGTCGGCGTCGGCTATGCTCAGCGTGCCGCTGACGGGTCCGTGAAAGACGAAGACGGAGTCCGCGTACTTCGATGCCGTCAGCAGGTCGTCCGTGCCGTCGCCGTCGACATCTCCGCCCTCGGCCACCGTGGCGCCGAGGTATTGTCCCTGATCGTCGCCCTGGATGATGACATCCAGGGAGTCCGCGTCGAGCTGGCTGCCGCTGGCGATGGGCCCGAAGGCCACGTAGGTTTCTCCAGCATTGCTGTAGCCGCCGGCGTCGGCGAAGCTCGCCCCCAAGATGATGTCGGAGCTTCCGTCGCCGTTGATGTCGCCGGCCCGCGCCAGGCCACCCGCGGAACCCAGGTAGTCGAAGTTGTTTGCGCCGGAGATGACCGCGTCGGCGTCGGAATACGTCATCGCACCGGTGACCTGCCCGTAGTACAGCCAGACCTGACCCGCGGAACTGGCGGCGCTGCCGGCTCCGATGGCGAAGTCGTCGCTGCCGTCGCCATCCCAGTCGGCGCCGCCGGCCGCTGTAACGGCCGCGTAATCGCCCACATTCTCGCCCACGATCTGGGCGTCGGTGGAATTGGCGTCCAGGGTGATCGGGCCCATGGCCGACATGGGTCCATAGATCAGGTAGGCGGTGCCTTTGGTGGATGCCGCGTACGTGGCGTTGAGGAGCAGCTCTTCGTAGCCGTCGCCATTGATGTCGCCGATGGAGGCCATGCCGTAGCCGGCCTTGTCCCCGGCCGCCGCGCCCATGAAGACCGTGTCGGCGTCTTCCAGGGCCATGCTGCATTCCGTCTCAACGCCGCTGCAGTCGTTGTCGATGCCGTCGTTGCAGATGCGCGTGGCATCCGGGTTCACGTCGGCGTCGCCGTCGTCGCAGTCTTCGTCGTTGTCCTCGTAGCCGGGAGGTTGGTCGCAGGCCGTCGTGCTGCTCCCCGGATCGCCGTAGCCGTCCCAATCGGAGTCCAAGTACCAGTCGGTCGCGTCGTCCGCGTCGTCTTCGTCCTCGTGGCCATCGCAGTCGTTGTCGATTCCGTCGCACAGCTCCGTGGCATACGGGATCACTTCGGCGTCAGAATATAGGAAGAGGGAGGTGTTGTGAGAAAGTGGTGCTGTCGGTGGG
>CAYVQL010000035.1:0-50890 GCA_964454135.1 uncultured Enterobacterales bacterium
AAAACAGGCCGACTCATCGTTGCGGCCGAATGGCCGCAACGATGACCAAGGCCCTCAGTCCGCCATCTGCCCCCTCCACTGCTCGTAGAAGGCCCGCAGGAGGGGCGGCTGGTTGAGCAGCAGGTCCCCTTGCTCGTCAGTGAAGACCTGGGTGCTGCGCCCGCTGGCCAGCAGGCCGTCGTCGTCCGCCCGCCGCACCTCGTAGGAGAACTCGATCTTGGCGCTGGCGCAGGCGTGCAGGCGGGTGATCACGGCCAGCTCCTGGCCGTGGCGTGCCGGCTGCAAGTAGTCGCAGCTGGCGTGCACCACGGGCGCTATCAGGCTGGCGCCCCGGATGTCGTGGTAGCCGATGCCGTACTCCTCGCCGAAGGCCTCGCGCCCCAGCTCGAAGTAGGCCAGGTAGTGCCCGTGCCAGACGATGCCCAGGGCGTCCACTTCCACGAAGCGCACCCGGAAGCGATGCACATGCTCCAGGTAGGGACCCAGGGACTTCAGGTGACTGCGTCTTCTCACGACGACTCCTCCAGCTCCACCAGGCAAGCGCGGGCCACAGCCGGCTGCTCCTCGTCCGGCGCCTCGATCCCCAGCGCCACCAGGCTCCGGGCGCGGCCCCAGCGCAGCAGCCGCCGCGCCTCCCGCTCGGCTTGTTCCAGGGGCCCCACCAGGTGCAGCGCGGGCCCCCGCAGGTTCCAGTGGATGGCGCCCTCGGCGGCCGGCGCCCCGGGGATGGTGTGCACGAAGTCCAGGCGCGAGGCCTGGGCCGCGCCGCGCTGCAACAACCGCCGATGATAGCGCAGGTCCACCAGGCGGCAGCCCGAGGGCGAGGCCAACACCACGCCCTGCTCGGGATCGGGCGCTACCTGCGCGAAGAGACGCGCCATGGCCACCAGACCCGTGCGCACGTAGCGATTCATGCGGCGGAAGCGATCAGGGGCCGCGGGCCAGAGCGCTGCCCAGTCCGCCTTGCCCGGGGGCAGCTCCACGGCGGCCCGAGCGGTGACGCGCGTCCGGAGCGGCCGCCGCGAAGGAACGGTCCCCTCCCCTGCCAGTCCCAGCACCAGCGCGGCGTTGCTGCCCCCAAAGGCGGAGCTGGTGGAGAGCGCCAGGTGCGGCGCGGGCAGGGGCTCTTTACGCAGGCGCAGCCCCAGCTCGGGCGCCACGTCCCGAGGCGGCGGCGGCTGGCAGCCGCTGTTGAGGGCTTGCACCAGCAACGCCGCCTCCACCGCTCCAGCGGCCCCCAGGCAGTGACCGATGGCCTGCTTGACGCCGTGCAGGGCCAGGGGCCGCTGTCCGAAGACGGCCTGCAGGGCCTTGGCCTCCATGGCGTCGTTGAAGACGGTACCTGTACCGTGGGCCGAGATCATGTCCACGGCCCGCGGCTGCACCCCGCCGTCCGCCAGGGCCGCGGTCATGGCCCGGGCCGCGCCGCGGCCCTCGCGATGAGGGGCCGACAGGTGCACGGCATCGGCGGCCAGACCCACACCGCGCAGCTGGGCCAAGGCCTCCACGCCGCGCCGCTGCGCGGCCTCTGCGGGCTCCAGCAGGAAGGCGGCGGCGCCCTCCCCCAGCACCAGGCCGTCGCGGGTGGCGCTGAAGGGCCGGCAGCAATGGGCCGCCAGGGCACCCAGGCCGTTTAACCCCGCGTGAACGAAGAGAGAGAGCGCATCCAGCCCCGCCACCAGCACGGCGGGCGCCAGGCCGTCCGCCAGCCAGCCCTGCGCCATGGCAAAGGCCGCCGTGCCCGAGGCGCAGGCCAGAGACAGGGTGGCCTGCGGCCCCTGCAGGCCCAGCTCCCGGGCCAGCGCACGCGTCGGCCCGTCGCGGCCCAAGCCCCGCTCCTCACCCGCGGCGCGCCCCGCCACCTGCGCGGCGTGCCAACGCTCCCAGGGACCGCAGATATTGCCGCTGGTGGTGCCCACCACCAGTCCGAGCCCCCGAGGAGGGGGCCAGAGTCCGGCCTGCCGCAGTGCGCGGCGCGCCACGGCGCGCAGCAAGGCCTCGGCGGGCCGCTCCCTGTCCAGGTCGTCGATGCGGGCACATTGCGGGCAGCGCAGGCCCTCGGCCCCGTAGGGCGGCGCCCCTGCGATGGCGTGCCCGCGGCGGGCAAGCAGCTCCGCCAGGGGCTCGGCCCCCCGGCCCGCCGCGGTCCACGCGTCCATGCCTGTGATCAGCGCGCTCACCGGCCCTCCAGCAGCTCGCCGACGGTCACCGGGTGCAGCCCGCGGGCTGCCAGGTCCCGCAGGATCAAGGGCAGCGCATCACGAGCTGGGCAGGCTCCCTCGTGCAAGAGCACGATGTCGCCAGCCCGCGCCCGGGCGCAGATCCGGCGCAGGCGCTGCCCGTCGCCCAACACCCCGTCCAGCGTGCGCAGCGAGCACCAGACCAGATCCAGGCGGGCGTGTGCCAGGGCCTGGGCCAGGCGCGGACTGGTCACGCCGAAGGGGGGGCGGAACCAGCGCACGGCCAGACCGGTGATCTCCTCCAGCTGCTGCGCGGCCGCGATCAGCCGGGCCGCGCCGCGCTCCGGATGCTGGAAGACCAGCCAGGGATCGTGGGAGGGACCGTGCAGGGCCACCTCGTGCTCGGCGGCCACGGCCCGCAGCAGATCCGGATAGCGCCGCGCCTTGTCGGCCAAGACGAAGAAGGTGGCGCGCGCCCCGGCCTCGCGCAACGCAGCCAGCAACCGCTCAGTGGAGGCCGGATCGGGTCCGTCATCGAAGCTCAGCGCCACCTGCGTGCCCGCAGCGGATCCCCGACAGATGGCCGGCGCGTAGAGCTGTTGGCCAGGCATGGCCGAGGCCACTGCGAGGGACGCCAGCAGCAGCGCGCCGCAGGCGCAGGCCACGCCCAGGGCCGTTCCCAAGGAGAGCTGCCCGAGAGCCGCCGCCGCAGAGGCCGCCAGGGCAACCACGACGTAGAATCCGAGAATGGGGAGCAGGCGTCGCACGCTTGCCGCTTATTGCGTAGGCGATGCCAATGCGACGGACAGGAGGAAGCCTCCCAGGCTATGTGTTGCAACCCCGCCCCGTGCCACCGCGAGAGCTGCGTCCATGGCCCTTCCCCTCCACAGCTTGCCAGGCCTGATCCTCATTGCCGGTGCGCTGGCCCAAGCCCCCGCGACGGAGGACAGCCTGCCCGCCGAAGCCGTCGCCGCCTGGCAGGAGCTCTCCCAGGTGCGCAGCCTGAAGGCGCGCTTCGTGCAGACGCGCAGCACCAAGCTGCTGACAAGGCCCCTGGAATCCAGCGGCGTGCTGCGCTTCCAACGGCCCGACAAGCTGGCTTGGCAGATGGAGACCCCAGGCCGCTCCCTGATGGTGATGGACGGCAGCCGCGTGGGCATGGCCTACCCCGACCTGGGCGTCCGAGAGGAGCTGGACCTGGCCGATCAGCCTGAGGTGGCGGGCCTGGTGCAGGGCATGATGGTCTGGCTGGCGGGCGACCTGGAACAGGTCAGCGCCAGCTACCAGCTGCAGTGGCAGCCCGGTCCTCCCCGCAGCGCCCTGCTCACACCCCGTGACGAGACCCTGGCTGCCATCATCGCCAGCCTGGAGCTGCGCCTGGACGGCGATCCCCTTCAGGTGCAGCACGTGCGACTGGTGGAACCGGATGGCGACGTGGTGGAGATCGCCCTGCACGATCTGCACGTCGATCCCGAGCTGCCGGCCGACGCCTTCCAGCTCTCAACGGCGGAGCGGTGACGGTCAAGATCCGCCTGGCCCTCTCCGCCCTGCTGCTGGTCCTGCTGGGGCTGCTGGGCGCGCGCCTGCAGCTGACCGACGACCTGGGCAGCCTGCTGCCAGGCCATGGTCCGCTGCCGCGGGCGCTGGAGCTGCTGCAGCGCTTCCAGGTGGCCGACACCCTGCTGGTGGAGATCGACGGCACAGGTCAGCAGACCGAGGCGCTGCTGGCCGCCACCGACCAGCTGGGACAGCGCTTGGACGAATCGGCAGCCATTCGCCGGGTGCGCTGGCGCGTGCAGGCCTCTGACGGCGTGGCGCTGCAGCGCGCCGTGGCGCCCCACGCCCTGGACCTGGTCCCCGGAGATGTCCTGGCCGAGCGCCTCAGCCCGCAAGGCCTGCAGCGCAGCCTGCAGGGTCAGCTCCTCAAGCTGGCCGGTCCTGGGGGCTCCATGTTCGAGGCCGCCTTCCTGCAGGACCCCCTGGACCTGTCCGGCCTGGCCCTGCAGCAGCTGCGCGCCGCGGGCGGCCCCTTCCGCATCGAGACCGCCGCGGGCCACTTCATGGACGCCAGCGGCCAGCGGGCCGTGCTCTTCGTGGAGCCGGTGGCTCCGGCGGTGGAGATGGGGCCTGGAGCGCCGTTGATGGCCGAGCTGCAACAGCTGCTGGCCACCTGCCCTCTGCCTGCACGCTATCTGGGCGGACACCGCGTGGCTGCCGAGTCGGCCCAGCGCATCTTCGACGACGTGCAGCGCGCCGCCCTGGCTGGCGCCGTGCTGCTGGTGGTCCTCTTCCTGGCGGGCTTCCGCAGCTTCCGGCCGGTGCTCGGCGGACTGGGGCCGCTGCTGCCCGCCGCCGCGGCCACCCTGGCGGCGGGCGCCATCATGGGCCCCCTGCACGGCATCAACCTGGGCTTCACCGCGGCCCTGCTGGGCCTGTCAGTGGACTACTGGATCCACCTCTATGTAGCCGCAGCGCGCCTGCCGGCGGAACCGGGCTTCTCCGGGCGCCTCGCGGCGGGCGTAAGAGCGCTGCGCAGCATCGGCCCCGCCCTGCTCCTGGGCGCCGGCTCCACCATGGGGGCCTTCGGCGTGCTCTGCGCCAGCAGCTTCCCCGTGCTGCGCAACCTGGGCGCCATGGGCCTGGCGGCCGCAGCGGGCGCCCTGCTGGGCACGTGGCTGCTGGGCCCGCTGGCCTTCGCCCTGGTCGGTTCCCGCGCCCTGCCCAGCCCGCGCCTGGCGGGCCTGCCGCGCTGGACCCGGCTGATGGTGCTGGCCCTGACCGCCCTGGGGCTGCTCTGCGCCGCCCGCTCCAGCTTCGACGGCGACCCCCGCAACCTGCTCCCCCCGGCGCCCGAGACCCAGGCGCTGGAGCGGGAGTTCTCCGATCGCTACGGCGGCTTCGGTACTGGCGGCATGGTGGTGCTGGAGCACGAGCGGCTGGGCGACGCCCTGGACGCCGCCGACCGCGTGCAGGCGGCCCTGGCCGCGGTGCCCGGGGTGGACAGCGCCGGACCTGGCTTGCTGCTGCCGGGGCCCGCACTGCGCAGCGCGCGGCGGGCCGACCTGCCCGATTCGGACGAGCTGCAGACCCGCATCGACGCCGCGGCCGCGGCCCTGGGCTTCGCCCCCCAGGCGCTGGCAGGTGCTGCCCAGCGCCTGCTCGCCCCTGCGTCCGCTGCGCTGGAGCCGCAGACCTGGGCACCGACGCCCCTGGCCGAGCTCACCAAGCGCCACGTGCAGCGCAGCGCCGCGGGCTGGTCTGTGATGATCTCGCTGGTGCTGGGGGACGAAGCCCAGCTCGAGCCCACCGAGGCCATGGTCCTGGCCGCCGCGCCGCAGGCCGAGCTGGTGGTGCCCACGCGCTTCGCCGCTCAAGGCGTGGAGCAGATCCTGCACGAGCTGCTGCGTCTGAGCGCCCTCTCCGCAGCCTGGGTGCTCCTGCTGCTGGTGTTGCGCTACCGCCGCCCGCGGCCCGTGCTGGCCGCCTTCAGCCCCTGCCTGGCCGCCGTGGCCTGGACCGTGGGGGGCATGGCCCTGCTGGACATCCCCTGGAACGCCGTCAGCGCCGGAGGCATGGTGCTGATCCTGGGACTGGCGCTGGACTACGGCGTGTTCATGCTGGAAGGGGCCCGGCGAGAAGCCGCCAACGACACCGGCTACGCCGTGATCATGTCGGCCCTGACCACCACGGCGGGCTTTGGCATCCTGGCCATCGCCCGCGCGCCGGCCCTGTACGCCGTCGGCCTGGCCGTTCTGCTGGGCATGGTGGCGGCCGCCGCCACCTCGCTCAGCCTGGTGCCCTCCCTGGTGCGCGGCGAGCCCCTGCTGGGTTCCCGGCTGGCCCGCTGGCTGACCGGCCTGGTCCTGGCAGCCCTGCTGCTCTTCCACCTGGACCTGCTGGCCACCCAGATCTTCTTCCTGTCTCCACCCGCAGCCCCGGCGCCCCCGACCCACGAGCTGAGCTCGCCCGCGCCCGGGGATCAGCGCTATGGTCCCAACCGCGTGCTGCTGGCCGAGGGCATTCGCAGCGCCTACCTGGAGGGCTCGCCCTACGAGCGGGGCTACGCCGCCGGGCTGCTCACAGGCGAAATGGACCTGCGCCTGGAGCAGCAGCTGCTGGGGACCTTCGCCAGCAGCGTGCCCAACGCCATCGCGCGCTTCGGCATCCTGCGCGGCGTCATGCTGGGCGCCAACCGCTTGGACCGCCACTTCCTGCCCGAGCAGCTGCAAGAGATCCACGGCTACACGGACGCCGCCGAGGACCGCTACGACTGGATGGCCCCCGCCTACACCCGCAAGGTCTACTACCACGCCATCCACGACATCGGACAGGCCCTGGTCGACACCCCCGTGGTGATGGCCTGCACCGGCTTCATGGCCGGCGGGGCGGCCACGGTTGACGGCCACTGGCTGCTGGCGCGCAACTTCGACTTCGACGGCGGCAGCCTCTTCGACCAGGAGAAGCTGGTGGTCTTCATGCGCCCGGACGATGGCATTCCCTTCGTATCCATCAGCTTCGCGGGCATGAGCGGCGTGATGACGGGGCTGAACCAGGAGGGGCTGGCCGTGGCCCTGCAAGCCGGCGCCAGCGAAGCGCCCATCCGGCCCGGCATGCCCATGACCCTGATCGCCCGTGAGCTGCTGCAGTACGCCTCCTCCCTGGACGAGGCCGAGGAGATCCTGCGGCAGCGCAAGGGCTTCGTCTCCGAGAACGTGCTGGTTGCGGACGGCGATGCCGGCGAAGCGGCCCTCTTCGAGGTCTCCCCGCAGCAGGTGGCGCGCCTGCCCGTCGAGGGCTCCCTGGGCGTCTCCAACCACTTCCGCACCGCGGGCTTCAGCCAGGACGCCACCAACCTGCTGCGTCAAGAGGAAAACACCACCGTGCCGCGCCTAGAGCGCATGGAGGAGCTGCTGCGAACCCACCATGGCCAGCTGGACATGGCCCGCGCAGCGGAGATCCTGAAGGACCGCTGCGCCCCGGGCGGCAAAGCCCTGCCTCGCGGTCACCGCTGGGCCATGGACGCCGACATCGCCACCCACGGCGCGGTGATCGACGCCAGCGCCCGCCGGCTCTGGGTCTCCCGCTACCCCAACCTGGCCGGCGGCTTCGTGGCCTACGACCTGGAACAGGGCCTGGCGGGCCAGCTGACTCCCGTGGAGGTGGTCCCTGCGCAGCAGGTGCGTCGAACCCTGGACGTGCACCGCGCCCGCGTCCTGCTGCGCCAGGCGCACGATGCGGACGCTGTCGAAGCCGAGGCCCTGGCGCGGCGCGCCCTGGAGCTGATGCCCGACCACCCCCAGGCGCTGCAGGCCCTGGCCCTGGCGCTAGACGACCAGGGCCGACACGAAGAGGCGGCAGAGCCAGCGCGCCAAGCCCTGGAGGCGCCGCCGGAGTACGCCCACCAGGTCAGGGAGCTGCAGGCCCTGTTGCTGGAGGCCCCATGATCCTCACCCTGCTGCTGGCCGCCTGCCTCCCCAAGGGCCCTGCGCTGGAGCCTCCTGGCCGACAGGAGATCGTGAGCCAGTTTGCCGTGCACAGCCTGCACCCGGGCCAGCAAGGCCGCAGCCTGGCCGGCCTGGCCGTGGTGGTCTTCGAGGGCGAGCAGCTGTCGCTGCAAGCGCTCACCCCCGCGGGCACCGAGCTCTTCAGTCTGCAGGCCGATCCTACCTCGAGCCAGCTGCAGCTGCCCGATCCGGCCTGGGCACCCTACATGGACGATCTGCCCTTCTACCGCGACCTGGCCCTGGTCTTCGCCTGGTCCTGTCCCGGCGGCGCCTGCCAGGTGGCCGGCGGACAGCTACGCGAGCGAGCGAAGGACGGCGTCATCGAGCGCCGCTGGCGCGGCCCGGCCGGACCGGTGCGCGCCAGGCTGGAGCCGGGTCGGGCCGAGATCCTCGACAGGCGGCGACGCTACCGGCTTGTGCTGGCAGGGGAGGCCATCCATGTCCCCTAGGCGCGAGGCCCGTCCCCCGTGGCCTGGCTGGGATGGCTGGGTCCTGCTGCTGCTGGCCCTGGCAGCCGTCGCCGTGCACGTCAGCAGGGGGCAGCTGGGCGGGCAGGAGCGCCTGCTGCTGCTGCTGGCCCTGGATGCCGGCTGGCTGGGCGCCAGCTGGTGGCTGAGGCGGGGCAGGGACCGCGCCAACCGGCGCGAACAGCGACTGACCGCCGGTCAGGAAATTCGGCCCGCCGTGGTGATCCCGACCAAGGACAACGCCGGCACGCTGCCCGACGTGGCCCGGGCCTGCCTGGCGCACTGCCCGCATGTCTTCGTCGTGGACGACGGCTCCAGCGACGGCAGCGCCGAGCTCGTCGCCGCCATCGAGGGCGTGACCCTGCTGCGTCATCCCCGCAACCTGGGCAAGGGCGCGGCCCTGATGACGGCCTTTCGCCACGCCCACGCTCAGGGCTTCAGCCACGCCATCGCCCTGGACGCCGACGGGCAGCACGACCCGGCCGACCTGCCCAGCTTCATCGAGGCCGCGCGCAGCCGGCCCGGCACCATCCACGCCGGCCTGCGGCAGCTGGACCAGGCCCCGGGGATCAGCAAGTTCGGCAGGCGCTTCTCCAACTTCTGGATCTGGGCCGAGACCGGCTGGCGCGTGGCCGACTCCCAGTGCGGCTACCGGGCCTACCCCCTGGCGGCGGTGCTCTGTCTGCCGCTCTCCGGCCAGCGCTACGAGTGGGAGGTGGAGGTGCTGGTGCGGGCCATCTGGGCCGGCACGCCCGTCAGGGACCTGCCCTGCCGGGTCGTCTACCCGCCGGAAGAGGAGCGAGTGAGCTCCTTCCGTCGCTGGCGGGACAACCTGCGCATCTCCCTCACCAACGCCCACCTCTGCCTGGAGCGCCTCTGCTGGCCGCCGCACTGGATCAACCGCCCGCGACAACAGGACGGAGACTGGCACGGCAGGGATTGGAGTGGTCGACACCTGGGCCGTGTGCAGGGCTGGCTCTTCTTCCTGTGGATGACCCGCCTGTTGGGTCGCAGGCCGACCTACCTGGCTCTGCTCGTCCCCACCGCCTTCTACCTGGTCTTCGCCCGCTCCCACCGGCAGGCCGTGCTGGCCTACCTTGCGCGGGCGGCAGCCGCAGGAGCGCAGGTCCGGCCCAGCTACGGGTATGTCTTCCGCATTTTCCACGGCTTCGCCTGCTCCCTGGCGGACCGCTTCTACCTGCTGGCCCGCGGGCCGGGCGCCTTCCGCATGGTGCACGAGGGCACGGCCGAGGCCAAGCGCGTGCTGGAAGACAGGGGCGCCATCTTCCTCACTTCGCACCTGGGCAACCCGGACCTGGGCGCCACGGCGCTACAGGTCCAGGAGTATCAACGACCCGTGAACATCGTGCTGCACGCCGCAGCGGGCGATCCCTACCTGGAGCTGCTGCGGCGCTTTTTGGGGGGCGACAAGGCGCCCGGCATCATCGCGCTCAACTCCGCCGACGACATGGCCTCCATGGAGGTGCTGCGCGCGCTGCGCCGAGGCGAAGTGGTAGCCCTGAAGGGGGATCGGGTGGTGGACGAGCGCGTGGCGCGGGTGCCGTTCATGACAAACCATATCCACCTGCCCACGGGCCCCTTCCTGCTGGCCGCCATCTCCCGGGCCCCCCTCTTCCTGTTGGCCTGCTTCAAGGAGGAGGAAGACGCCTACCGCGTCATAGCCAGCCCGCCCTGGGAGCTGCGCTTCACCAGCCGCAAGCAACGCCAGGACGACCTGCAGCGCTGGGCCGCCGACTACGCTGCCCAGCTGGAGGCCTGGGCGCTGCGCTACCCCCTGCAGTGGTACAACTTCCACGATCCCTGGATTGGGTGACTACCCGTCCTTCAACCGAGTCCAACGCCGCACGGCGGCGTTGCGCTGCAGCGCGCTCCGCTCTTGCCGCACCACCTCCTGCTGCAGCTTGTCGCGCTGGCCCTTGCGCAGCTCGACGAACGCGAGCCCGTAGCGCTTGTTGAGCTTGGTCTCGGGCAAGCCCATCAGGTGCACGCACTCCGCCTTCAGATCCAGCTCTTCTCTCTCGCCCTCGGCCGTCAGGGGCAGGTCGAAGACCAGGCGCGCCTGCTCTGGGATATTGCGGGGTCCGATGATTGCGCAGCCTCCGTTGGAGAGATCGACGATACGGCCGCGCGCCGTGTGTCTCGTCTTCCAGCGTCCCTGTTCGTCCTGCAGGAACACCTTCACCTGCACGGGAATATTGACATCCACGCGGTAGGCTCGGCGCCGGTTGACGAAGCGCACATCGGACCGCAACGCCAGCTCCAGGATCACGTGGCTGGGCTTGAAGGGGCCGTCGGCCACGGGGTCCAGCCGCGACACCACGCCCTGGAAGCGGTACAGGCCTGTCCTGCGCCCCACCTCCACCACACCGTGCTCCCCCTGTTCCAGGCCCTGCACCTCGGAGGCGCGCGGCTTGCCCCACAGGCGCCCCCGGTGCACGTCGAGCCACAGGTCGTGCAGCAGGAACTCCTCGCCACCGGTGCGGGCCAGGCGCAGAAAACGCGCCCGCCCCGCCACCCGGCTCAAGGGCTGCCCCCTGCGCACCTGGCCCTCGTCGGTGCCATGCAAGGGCGCGTCGCAGTGCTCCCAGAACTGCTCCACGAAGGAACCGCCTCCAAAGGGGTCGAAGCGCAGGCGCTTGCGCCCGGCCACGAACCATAGCTGACCGGCGGTCAGCTCGCTGGGCGAGACACGCTCGATCAAGCCCGGGTAGTAGATCTGGGGCTCCGGATGCCCTCCGCCATCGCCCTCGATGCCCATTCCCTCGGGCAGAAAGAAGATGCGATGGCTACTCAGGGCCAGCCATCCGCAACGCACCAGGTCGTCTCCGCTCCAGGCCAGGGCCCACTCGCAGAGCAGCAGCTCCTCTCCGCCTTCCAGGCTCACGCCTCGCGGGAGAAAAAAGGCCGCTGCGGCCTGCTTGTCGATGCTGCCAAACCTGGTATCCACCTCCGGTGGCGTGGGGCGCAGCGGGACCAGTAGCTGGCAAACGTCGTGCAGGAAGCCGGCGGCCTCTCCCATCTTGACGCGCAGCTCCTGCTCGTCCGTCCCCCGCAGCACCAAGCGGTTGCGGCCGCGCCCCTGCAGCTCCAGCTCACGCAGATCCTCGAGAAGCAGGGAGAACTCTACGACGCCGAGGGCACGAGACACATCCGAAGGGATGTAGAGCACTTGATCCGAATAGAGCGCCAGCTGCCCACGACGACCGAGCAGGCCCTGCGAGAGCGTGCAGGGGCTCTGGCTGAGTGGCGGTGGCAATTCGTCGGGCATCAGGAATCAGCTCTCAGCGGGCGACAGGCCACGCTGATCCCATCTTGCCACAAGCGAGCGCGAGAGTCGTCTCCCTGGACTGCATGCAGGGCGCTTGGCTGGGCCGCATTCCCGACCGGGAAGCGAATCAGACCCCAGGCTGGACAGCCGCTGACGCAGGCAGGGGCCTCTGCTCCAGTGCGCCGTGGTTCTTGCGAATATAGTCGTGGATATCGCCCACCGTCGTCTTCATCTCGGCCACGACCTTGCCGTCCACTCGGAAGCCAAAGGCTTTTTCCAGGGCCACCACCAGATCGACGCCATCCAGGCTGTCCAGGTCGAGATCCTCTCGGAGCAGGGCCTCGGGCGTGATGGACTCCGGCTCCAGCTCGAACTCGTCGATCAGGATCTCGTTGACTTTCCGGATGATGGTCTCAGGCTTCATGCGGGTCCACTCCAACCTGCGCCTCGGGCGCATCTCGCGCCATCGGCGTCTATTCAGGTTGTCTCTCAATAGCAAGAGAGCAGACGGCCTGACTCAACAGGACAGGCCTCCATCGACCACGAAGAGCTGGCCTGTAATGTACAGCGCCTGGGGGCCGACCAGGAAGCGCACGAGGGGCGCCACGTCGTCCGGCTTGCCGAAGCGCCGCATGGGGATCTGCCGCTTGACGACCTTGAGCACCTCGCCAGGCAATGCCATGCTCATGTCGGTGTCGATGAATCCGGGGGCCACCGCGTTGATGCGCACCTTGCGCTTGCCCACCTCGCGCGCCAGCGAGCGGGTCATGCCGATGATGGCCGCCTTGGAAGCCGAGTAGTTGACCTGACCCGCGTTGCCCCTGAAGCCCGAGATGGAGGTCAGGTTGATGATGGCTCCCGCGCGTCGCCGCACCATGGGATGCAGCACGGCGCGACACATGCGGAAGCAGCCCCCGGCGTTGGTCTCCAGCACGCGCTGCCAGGCCTCGTCCGTCATGGTCATGGCCAGCCCGTCGGCGGTGATGCCTGCATTGTTGACGAGGATATCGACCGGACCCAGCTCTTCGGCAGCGCGCACCAGGGCCTGGCAGCCCTCTGTGCTGGAGACGTCGGCCTGCACGACCCGGGCGTCGTCCATCTGCTGCGCCACTTCCTCGGCTGCCTCGGCCTGCCGGCGGTAGTTGACCACCACGCGAGCTCCGGCGCGCCCCAGCTCCAGGGCGATGGCGCGCCCGATGCCCCGGCTGGCTCCGGTGACGATGGCTACTTGACCTTTGAGTTCCAAATCTCCTCCCCGTGTCGCGCTATGAGGTCCGCCCCAGGACCAGCGCGCTGTTGACGCCGCCAAAGGCGAAGTTGGTGGAGAGCACCCGGCGCAGGGGCCGCCCCACCGGCTCGGTGGGGAGCCAGAGAGGAGCCACGTCGGGCTGATCCAGGTTGCGGGTGGGTGGCACCATGCCCTGGTGCATGGCTTCGATGCAGGCGATGGCCTCGAGAGCGCCGCAAGCTCCCAGGCTGTGCCCCAGGTGCCCCTTGAGCGAGCTGACGGGCACATCCGAACCGAAGATGCGGTGCAGCGCCTCGGCTTCGGCCGCATCGCCGATGGGTGTGCCGGTGGCGTGGGCGCAGACGTAGTCGATGTCCCCAGGTTCGATCCCGGCGTCCTGAATGGCCAGTCGCATGGCGGTCTCCATGCCGCCAGGCGCCGGGTGGGCCATGTTGACCGCGTCCGAGCTGCCGCCGTAGCCCAGCACTTCCGCCAGGATGGGCACACCGCGCGCCCTGGCGTTGTCCAGCGCCTCGAGCACCAGCACTCCACCCCCCTCTCCCACCACGATGCCGTCCCGACCGCGGTCGAAGGGCCTGGGCGTATGCTGGGGACGGTCGTTGTAGGCCCTGGAGCCCCCACCCATCACGTCGAAGACGATGGCCGCCGCCACGTGCAGCTCGTCGGCGCCCCCGGCCAGCACTGCGTCCGCCCGCCCCAGCCGGATGCGATCCAGGGCCGCGCCCATGGCCTGGTTGGAAGAGGCGCAGGCCGCGTTGGTGGCCAGGGCTTCGCCGGTCAGGCCCAGGTACATGGCCACGTTGGTGGCGCAGGTGTGGGACATGACCTTGAGAAAATGGGGGGCCTTGATGCCGTAGGTGGAGTTGGTCTGCGCCACGTGGCGCCAGAAATCCTCTTCCGCCTGGTTGCTGCCCATGGTGGAGCCGATGCAGGCGCCGACCCGTCCGCCCTTGAGGGTGGCGTCGTCCAGCTGCGCCTGGCGCACGGCGTCGATGGCGGAAGCCACCGAGTACATGGCCACGCGGCCCATGCTGCGCCGGAACTTGCGCGGAATGCTGCGCTCCTTGAACTCGGGCAGCGGCGCGCCCACCAAGGACTGCAGCTCCTCCACGCTGCGCCACTGCTCCAGGTAGCGAGTGGCAGAGCGCTTCTCCAGCAGCGCCTGGAACAGGGCCCCGGGAGTGTCTCCGAGCGCGCTCCGCAGCCCAAGGCCAGTGATGACGACCCTTCTCATGTCGATTCGAGCTCCTGATGGAGACGGTTCCTGCCCAGGTGGTAGCCACAACCATAGTAGGCCGAGAGCGTGGTGCCGAGCACGCCGGGCGTGAAGACGGCCTGGCCGACCTGGATCAGGTTGCGCACGCGGATGATCTGCGGAAGCCGGTAGCGGCCCATCTGGTCCACCGAGTGCAGGTGACCGTACATGGCACCCTCGGGAGACCCGGTGAAGTGCTCGGTGGACAGGGGCGTAGAAGACTCGACGCGCAGGATATGGGACTCCAATTCAGGAAAATCACCCAGCAATGCCGCGAGGGCCGTGCGCTCCAGAGAGCGCTTGTAGTCGCGATACGCCTGGGGGCGACGCCCGAAGGCCGAGTCGGCCCAGCGGGCCACCCGCTGGTGGCGCAGCGGCACGGACATCAACACGGTATGCCGTTTCTCGCCCCGCGCATCGCGCTGCGCTTCGGGCGCGGCCGCGAAGTAGTACCCGGCGCGACCGGGCTCGATGTCATCCAGGACGCGCTCCGGATCGTGGCTGCTGAAGCGGTAGACGTTGGCGTTTCCGATGCAGTGCGGCGCCGAGTCGAGCTCGACATAGACCCCCAGGTGCGCGATTCCGAAGCGCTGGGCCAGGATGCGGGAGCGGTAGGCCTTGCGCACCAGGCCGGGCGGGAGCAGGTCGAGCAGCAGCCGTGGGTGCATATTGGAGACCACCAGGTCGGCCGCTTGCTGCCCGCCATCGGCCAGCTCCACGCCCACCGCCCGCCGCCCCTCGGCCAGCAGGCCTGTGACCTGGGAGCGGAGCCTCAGCGAGCCGCCCAGCTCCTGCAGCCGCTCGATCAGGGCGGCGGACAGCGCGTCCCCGCCCCCCACCACGCGCCAGGCTCCCTTGAGGAAGTGGTGGATGACGACGGCGTGCAGGCCGAAGGGCGCGCGCGATGGAGGCACGCCGTAGAGCGTCTGCTGGCCGCAGAGCACGGTCCGCAGGCGGGGATCTCGCACGTAGCGACGCAGCACCTCCTGCAGCGTGGCGCCCTCCACCCTCAAGAAGCCAGCCGAGTCGGGCAGAGGATTGAAGCGATACAGGCCGTAGTAGCGGGTGGCCTCCTCGAGCTCGGCCAGGAAACCGTCGATGCCGCGCGCCTCTTCCGGGAAGCTGCGCTGCAGGCGCTCCTTGTAGCGCTCCAGCCCGACGGGGACGCGAAACTCCATGTCCGGCAGCAACAGTCGATCGAAGCCAGCCGGATCCAGGGGACGCCACTGCAGCCGCTCGTAGACGCCCAGGTGCCGCAGACAGCGCCCGAGGATGTCGTCGTGGCCGATCCCCCCCAGGTAGTGGAAACCCGTCTCGTAGGGGACGCCCCTGCGCCAGAAGCGGTGCAGCAGCCCGCCGGGCCGGCTGTGCCGCTCGTGGATGGTGACCCGGTATCCATGCATGGCCAGCAGCACGGCGGACACCATGCCCGCCATGCCCGAGCCGATGACGATCGCTTCCACAGGACCTCAGTCGGCGTCGGGCTGCATGATCACGCCGGTCAGTCGTGCATTGCAGACCCGCTTGCCCTGCCAGCGCACCTCGCCGGTGGCGTAGACCAGGCCGAAGCGCTTCTCGCGCAGCGTGACCTTGTAGATGACCTGGGCTGGCGGGATGACGGGGGTGCGAAAGCGCACCTTCTCGAAGCCGGCCAGGAATGGCGTGCCCATCTCGGTCTCGGGCAAGGCCAGGTGCGCGCAGCACATGGTCTGGGCCAATCCCTCCAGCAGGAGCACGCCGGGCACGACAGGCATGCCAGGAAAGTGGCCCTCCACATCTTGCAGGGAGAAGCTGCCTGCGGCCTCGACCAGGGTGCCGTCGAAGCTCAGCAGGCGCTCCACCAGCAGGAAACGCCCGCGGTGGGGCAGCAGGCTCTCGACACTGGGCAGCTCCTCAGTCACGGGGCACTCCTGTACGCAGCACGAGCACGGCGTTGGTGCCGCCGAAGCCGAACGAGTTCGAGATGACGGTGCGCAGATCCCGCCGCCGAGTGCGCCGGACCACGTTCAGCGCCTCGAAACCCTCATCCGGGGCACTGAAGTTGAGGTTCGGCGCGATGAATCCGCCCTGGGCCATCAGCAGCGTGTACGCCACTTCGGAGGCCCCCGCCATCCAGCACTCGTGGCCCGTCAGGGCCTTGGTGGAAGAAACGGGCGGGCAGCGGTCGCCGAAGACCTCCAGGATGGCGCGCGCCTCGGCGGCGTCGCCCACAGGGGTGCCGGCGGCATGGGCGTTGATGTAGTCGACCTCGTCGACGCCCACTCCGGCGCGCTGCAGGGCCTGGCGGATGCAGCGCGCGGCGCCCTTTCCCGAGGGCGAAGTGACGTGGTGCCCATCGGAGGAGTAGGCGTAGGACAGCAGCTGCCCCCAGCTGCGCGCCCCGCGCGCCTGCGCGTGGGACAGGCTCTCGAGCACCAGGCAGGCACCGCCGCCGCTGGGCACCAGGCCGTCGCGGTCTCGAGAGAAGGGGCGCACGGCCTGGGCCGGGTCCCCCTGCCAAGAAGAGAAGGAACCCAGGGCGTCGAAGCCCGCCATGCCTTCCCAGCTCAGCTCCTGCGTCCCGCCACAGACCACCACCTGCTGCTGGCCGGTGGCTATGAGGGCCCAGGCCTGACCGATGGCATGGGCGCCGGAGGCGCAGCCAGCGGAGACCGTCCAGCAGGCCCCCTGGGAGCCCAGGAGCACGGAGATGTTGATGGACGGCGAAGAGTTCATGCACTCCACCACGGCCCGGGAGCCCAGGCTGCGCGTGCCGCCATCGGCCAGGGTGCGCGCGGCCACCTGGTGAGCGGAGCCGCAGATGGAGTCGTTGCCGAAGATCACGCCCGTCTCGGCGTTGCCCGTGGCGCCCGCCAAGCCGGCGTCGTCCACAGCCCGCACGGCCGCGCAGGCAGCGTAGAGCGCCGGCTCTCCCATGGATCGACGCGCCTTGCGACTGACGTGACACCTCGGATCGAAGCCCTGAATCGCCCCGGTCAAGGGTGAGATGAAACCCAGCTCTTCACGTCGAGGATCACGCACCAAACCCGGTTGGCCGCGCCGCAGGCGCTCCGCTACGGCCGCCAGATCCTGGCCCAGGCAGGAGATGAGCCCCAGACCGGTGACGACGACGGGTTCCAAGCTGCTCCTCTGCGCCGATTGCATGGGCCGAAGGACGGGATGGACCCATCGGCAGACAGCCGCGGTTCTATCCCAACGGCGACGCTTCAGCCACGGCCAGCAACCCGGCCGGACCGGCTCGCAGGTCGCTGTCCGGGGCGTAGACTGGTGAAGAAGGTCCCAGGGAGATAGCCTGCGGCGCTGCCCGGAGAGCTCTTGCGCAAAGCCATCCGCAAGCTGTGGCACCAGATGCTGCACGAGCACAACCAGCCCGCCAGGCTCGGACTGGCCGTGGCGGTGGGCCTGCTGATCGGCTGCATGCCCCTGTACGGCTTGCACCTGGGCATCTGCATCGCCGTGGCCTGGGTGCTGCGCCTGAACAAGGTCACCGTCTACCTGGCCGCCAACATCTCCAATCCCCTCTTCGCTCCCTTGCTGGTGGCGGGCGGGATCGTTCTTGGGGAGTACCTGCGCTACGGCACGTGGCAGCCCATGGACCTGGACCAGGGCCGCGATTTCATCGAGAAGCTGGCCCTGTTCAGCGGGCAGGTGCCCGACCTGTTCCTGTCCTGCATGCTGGGCGATGCGGTGCTGGGCGCCGTGCTGGGCAGCCTGCTGGGACCCCTGGTCTGGCTCTGGGCGCGACGGCGCAAGGCGCGCAAGGCGCAACTGGCGGGAGACGGCACGACGCCTGTGTCCACGGAGCAAGCAGCGCAGACCGAGCAGCCCTGATCCCTCTCGCCCCGGGTGCTCTCGCAGCGGCGACAATCCACAGCGAGAACAGGTTACATGCGCTCAAGACGCAATCCGAAGGCCATCATATGGTCAGAGTCTCAGCAGGGAAAACCCATGAAGAAGGTCATCATCGCCATCGTCGTTCTCGTGCTCCTGGCCGTCATCGGCACGGGGCTGTTGGCCTTGGTCGGGGGGGGAGGCGCCCTGGCATGGTTCTACATGTCCGAGGCCTCGCCTCCTGAGAGCGTCGAGGCCGACGCCCTGATCGCCCCGGCCGAAGAACCCGCTGCGGAAGCCGCAGGCGGAGACGGCTCGGGCGAGGAAGCCGCGGCCGAAGAAGACGCCAGCGACACCGGCGCCGACAAAGAGGGCGACGGCGAAGAGCAAGCCGACGCCGAAGAGGGTGAAGAGGGCGACGACGGGGCCGAAGAAGAAGCCGCGGAGGCGCCGGCTGCCAGCGCGGCGCCCGTCCGGCGCAGCTCGTCGCGCAGCTCCTCCACCCCGGCGGCCGAGCCCGCGGAGGTGGCCGCCGAGCCAGAGCCAGAGGAAGAGCTGCCCCCCATCGAAGAGGAGACCGAGCTGGATGACTTCGAGGAGATCGACATCTCCCTGGACGAGCCCGAAGAGGACAAGAAGAAGCGCCGCAGGGGACGGAAGAAGAAGAAGTAGCGAGACGGGCCGCTACTTGCTCCGCTGCTGCTGCACGTAGGCGGCCAGGCTCTCGACGTTCTTGAAGATCTGCCGGCTCTTGCTGGCCTCGGGGAACTGCACGCCGTAGACGCGCTCCAGCTCTACGGCCACCTCCAGCGCATCGACCGAGTCCAGCCCCAGGCCTTCGATGAACAGAGGCATGTCGTCCTCGATCTCGGTGGGCTCCATGTCCTCGATCATCAGGGCCTCGATGATGAGCGCCTTGATCTCTTGCTTCAGCTCGTCCATCACGCTTCCTCGCAGGGGGCGGGCGGGGCGGCGCAGATATCGCCAAAGCTGCACGCCAGCAAGAAGGGCCGCTCAACAGGTCAGGTGAAAGCCTGCCGCCACCCGGAGGGATTCGTCCAGGGCGTAGCGGTTCCAGATCTCCACGGCGTGGGCCGTAGAGGCCTGCTCCAGGCGGATGCCGCGAGCCTGCAGCCATTCCACGGTACTGTCAGGCACCCGCAGCGCGCCGTAGGCGCCAGTGCCCATCACGAAGACCTCCGGACGAGCGCCCGCAACGGCCCCCAGGTCGGCCGGCACCAGGGAGTGGCCCGCTTCGCGCCACCAGCTCCCCTGGATCCGTCCCCCTGGCAACAGCAGCAGGTCCTTCGTCAGGATGCGATCGCCAATGACCATGCGGCCGAATTGGTAGCTCTCGATGAGCATGCCTGCCTCCTCGCTGGGCACTCCGCTTCGCATAGGCCACTAACCGGATGTAGGCGGGGAAGGGGGACACCCCCTCACTGCGTACGCCCCCCCTCGCGCTCCGCGCTCCCCCTCCCCCGCGGATGTCCCCCAGCGTGTGGGCGCCAGATCCTCCCTGGTTCCGGTATCCAGGGACGGCCTGGCTGGCCGGTGGGGGACTATCCACCTGCACCCACCCCGGGTTCGCGCTATTTTCGAGTTCATGTCGCCCCAAGTGCCGCCGGAAAGAGCGAGCTGACAGGAGCAGGATCCATGAAGACGCAACCCAAGGTCCTCAAGCTGGTGGAAGCGCAGTGCAAGAAATGGCATCTGCGGCGGAAGAGCCATGAGCACCACGATCTGCACATGGTGATCACCATCTCGCGCCAGACCGGCAGCAACGGGCACGCCGCGGCCCACCGCCTGGCCGAGCAGCTCGGGCTGGACTTCTTCGGCCACAACCTGATCCACGAGGTCGCCGAAGAAGCCCATATCGCCGACATGATCGTGGAGTCGTTGGACGAGAAGGGGCGGAGCTTCATCGATGACTTGTTGGCCAGCCTGCAGTCCGACTTCAACCTCACCTCCGAGCAGTACCTGCACCACCTGGCGCGCGTGCTGGGCGCCATCGCCGAGCACAAGCACGCCGTCATCCTCGGTCGGGGCGCGAACTTGCTGCTGCCCTCGGCCACCGCGCTGCGTGTGCGCTTCATCGCCCCCCTGCCGATGCGCATCGCGCGCGTGATGGCGGACAAGGGCCTGGACGAAGAAAAGGCCCTCGCCCACATCCAGCGCAAAGAAAACGAGCGAGCGGCCTATCTCGACGAGCACTTCGGCACGGATCCGAACGATCCTCGCCACTACGACCTGGTGATCAACGACGAGCATCTTCCGCTGGACGCGGCCATCGATCTGATAGCCGTGGCCCTCCGATCCCGGATGTAGGATCTCGCCCGCCCCCATGGCGAAGCACCAGCAGGAGCAGACGCCCGGCCGCTTGGCCCCAGGGCTGAAGCTGGGCCTGCTGGCCACCGCGGCTTGCCTGGTGGCCATGCTGCACTCGGTGCTGCTGCACCCGGCCACGCGCCTGGTGGGCACCATCGACAGCGAAGCCTCATCCCACCTGCGCCGGCTGGCCGGCTCGGTGGCCAATATCGGACAAATCGGTCCCTTCCTGCACCTGGTCCACCCCGCCGAGTCCAAGATCGAGTTCCTGGCCGCGCCCATCTCCGCCATGCTGACAGCCCCCTTCGCCCTGCTCGATCCGGGGGGCAGCGCCGGCTTCATCCTGGGGTGGAACACAATGCACGCCCTGGCGCTCTGTGGCTCGGCCTGGGGCGCCTGGCTCTGGGTCAGGGCCTGGCTGGGGGAAGAAGACCAGGGGCGCTGGGCCGCAGGGACAGCCATGGGCCTGGCCGCCGCCTCGCTGCACCTGGCCGCCTACCCCGAGATAGGGCGCCTGGAGAGCCTGTTCTACCCCCTGTACGCGCTGCACGGCGGCCTGCTCTTCCAGGCGGCGCGCCACGGCGGCTGGCGCTGGGCGGCCGCCGCCGCAAGCAGCCTGCCCCTGGTCTGGTCAGGCGGCTACGGCGCCGTGTTCTTTGTCGCGCTCGAGCCCGCGGTCTGCCTGTGGGCACTGCGCATCGCCCCCTCCAAGCAGCGCGCCCTGGCGGGCATGGGCGTCACGGCCATGGTGGCGCTGGACGGCGCGGTGGCTATGGGGCTGGCGCTGAAGGCCCATCCACCCATGACCCTGGCCATGGGCCATCGCGCTGGCAGCACCTCCATCCCCCTGGAGACCTTCTTCGGGCTGACCGGCGCATTCCTGGAGAGAAGCCCCCCCTGCGAGCTGCTTCCCTGGGCTGGCTGGGCCGTCACGTTGGCGGCGCTGGCGGCTCCCGCGCTGCGACGCAGCGCGCTCATTCCGCTGGTCCTGGCCCTGTGGGGCATGGCCCTGGCTGCAGGTCCCGAGCCCCAACTGGGCAGCTGGGAGCTGTACGGACCGGCCTGGCTGCTCAGCTGGGGCCCGTTGGAGGAGCTGCGGGTCTGGCACCGCATGTTCGGCATGGTCATCCCGCTGCTGGTGGTCGGCGGCGCCGCCCTGGCGCTGCGGCGCCCCTGGGTGGCGCTGTTGCTGCTGGCAGGCGCCCTGGGGGAGAACGCCTTGCGCAAGAGCTGGCCAGTTCCCAGCTTCAGCCTTGGGCCTGCGCCCAGCACTGGCGTCGTGCTGCTGCCCATGGACGAGCCAGCCATGGCACGCCGCTGGCTGGTGGGACCCTACGAGCTCGATCCCTGGTTGCTCGTGACGACCAACCGCTTCTGCGAGCTCTTCAAGCACTACGTGCCCAACACCCCGCTGCACTTCGAGCGCAATCCGCGAGTAATGCCCTCGGGCAGCATGTTGGCGCAGATGCGCAACGCGGCCTGGGGCCTGCGCAGCTTGGGCGCCGCCAGCATCGAGCTGCGTGACGAGCCCTGGGTGGCAGGGGAGCGCGCCCACGCGGAGATGGTGCTGGACACGGCGCTATGCGCAGGAGCCCGAGTAGGAGAGGCGCGCTGGATGCTGCCGGAGACAGGGGTGTTCACTTGTCCCGGCGAGGAGGTCGGAACCCAGGAAGCGGATACGAGCGAGGCTCCTAAAAATCCGCACGCACCCCGATGAAGGGCCGAATCGGCAGGTGGTAGAACATGGAGTCCACGCGCTGTCCATCCTCGAAGGCCACGATGGGCACGAAGTCGCTCTGGAAGTTGGTCACGTTGAGCACCTCCACGTAGAACGACATGCGGCAGCGCTGCAGGGCCTTGCGCCACTCGGCCCGCACGTCGATATTGTGAAAATTGCCCAGACGCTGATCGTTCAGGCTGGACAGGGCGAAGAGCTCGTCTTCGCCCGTGGCTTCGACCGATGAGACCAGTCTGCCGCTGTGGAAGCTGTAGCGCAGGGTGGTGCGCCAGCGCGGCGTGAGCTGGTACTCGAAGGCCGCGCCCAGGGTATGACGCTGATCCTGCGCGGGAGCGTACTCGGTGGGAAACACCTCGTTGAGGGGATTCTCACGCCAGGCGATCAGGAAGCTGTAGGTCAGCAGGCCCTGTACGCGCCCGGCGCGGGCACCCAGCATGGCGTCGATGCCCCTGTTGGTGCCGCTGCCGTCGTTGGTGTAGCTGGTGCCCTCGTTGATGGCCTCCCAGTTGTCCGGGCTGACCACCAGGTCGGAGAGCTGGATGTAGTAGCCCTCGAGCCGCAGCAGGCCGCCCGCCTCCTCGCCCGGCAGGGGAAAGCCCTGGTCGAAGCCGGCCACCCAGTGCACTGCGCGCTCGCTCTTGATGTCCGGGTTGCCCAGGTCCGCGTCGTAGATGCGCGGATCGCGCGGGATCTTGTGGTAGATGCCCCAGGACAGCTTGGGCACGGTGCCGCTGGGCAGGGGTAGCGAGACGCCGGCCCGCGGTGAGAGCAGCAGCTCGCCCGTGGCGCCGGTCAGGGTTCCGCGACCGCCCAAGCGCACGTGGAGCGGCCCCTCCCAGGTGTCCTGCAGGTAGAAGGAACCCTCGGGGTAGCGCAGCTCGCTGTCGAGCTCCACCACAGGGTGGTCGTACTCGGCCATGGGCGCGTTGTACCAGCTGGGATTGGCACGCGTGTCCTCCACCTGGCCGGTGCTGCGCACCCACAGGTAGGAGAAGTCCACGCCGCTGGCCAGGCGGTGGCGCTCGAGGTTGGCATACAGGTCGGTGCGGCCGAACCAGCGATGGGTGGTGGCGTCTTCGCGATACTCGCCACCCAGGTCGCGCAGCAGGTAGGCCCGATCGCGGGTCCAGGCCGTGGTGCTGTGCAGCTTGTGCTCTTCGTTGGGCGTGTACTCGTGGTCCAGGGAGAAGAGCGAGAGCTTGTTGTCCAGCTCGAAGCTCCCCTCGAAGTCCACGAGGCTCTCGTCCTCCGAGTCCACCAGGGCCAGGGAGTCGCCGGCGTGCATGGCGGTGGCTATCAGGCGGTGCCGTTCGCTGGGCCGCCAGGCGAAGCGCCCCGAGACCTCCGAGTACTCGGGCGCCGCGAAGGCCGTGTCCAGCACGTTGGCCTTCTCCATCACCCAGAAATAGCTCTCCAGGTAGGAGCGGCGGGCCGCGAGGGCGAACGAGGCGTTCTCGCTGATGGGGCCCATCACGTGGGCACGCAGGCTGGAGGCAGAGATGTCCAGGGCGCCGTCCATATCGCGCGCGTCCTGGCGCGGGCTGCCGTCCCAGGTCTCCACCGCCAGCACGGCGGACGTGGCCGCCGGCACGTCGGCCGGGGCCGTGCCCGCGTAGTATGAGACCTGGGAGATCATGTCGGGGTTGAACAGGCTGTTGAAACCCGCCAGGTGGTAGGGATTCTGCAGCGGTACGCGGTCCAACATGAAGACCACGTCGTCAGTCTCGCCACCACGGGCGTGGAAGGTGGCCAGCATGTCGCCGTCGGAGACCACGCCGGGCAGGGTATGCACGGCCCGCGAGACGTCTTCCATGGAACCGGGATTGGCCTCCACGTCGCGGCGGGTCAGGCTGTAGCTGCCCGTGACCGTGCCGCGGTCCTCTTCCAGTGGGGCGCGCTCCACCTCGCGCCAGGTCCGGGTCTCGTAGGTGACCACGATCTCGTGGCTGGAGGTGGGGTAGAGCACGAAGGCGCGCTGCAGATTCTGGCCCGCCGCGATGCTGAATTCCACCTCGGAGGGATTGAAGGAGGGGTGCTCCAGCACGAGCTTGTAGCGGCCCGTAGGCAGGAAGGGGGCGCGGAAGCTGCCGTCAGCGCGCGCGGTCAACTCCAGGATCTCGAAGTCGGGATCGTCCAGGTTGAGGATGCGCACCTGGGCGCTGGGCACGGACAGGCCATCCGGGTCCTGGACCTGGCCGTAGAGGCTGCCGGGCACGGCCGTGCCCTGCTCGTCCGCCAGGCCCAGGTCGAAGCGGAAGCGGTAGTGCAGCTGCACGGCCGCGGGCTGGCCCTCGTACAGGGCCGGCGCGAAGCGCAGCCGATGCGCCGCCTCCAGGGAGACCCCCTTCAGCAGCTCGTGGGGCAGCTGGACCACCTCCACCTCGCCCACCGAGCCATCCTCTTGCACGGTCACCAGCAGGATGACATCGCCCTGGATGCCCAGATCGCGGGCCTGGACCGGGTAGTCGGGCACGGCGTCCTGCAGCAGCACGGGCGCGCGGGTCTGGCCGGGCTGCGGGGGCTCCTCGGCTGGGGGCTCCTCGGCTGGAGGCTCCTCGGCTGGAGGTGGCGCCGCGGACGGCGGCTCTTCGGGATCCTGCTCCTGGTGCGGCATCTCCTGGTGCGGCATCTCGGCGTGGGGCACCTCCTGGTGCGGCACCTCGGCGTGGGGCACCTCGGGTGTGGAGGTGCCTGCGCCGCCTTCCTCTTCGCTTTGGGCCAAGGCGAGGGCGGGGAGCAGGTACAGCGCAATCATCATGGATCACCCAACCAAGGGAACGGCTCTCATCTCACTGACCATACCAGAAGGCCGCCGGGTCGGATCAGTCTGCGCGCAGGCGCCCCGTCAACAGCATCTCGTCGTCCTGTTCCACCAGGGAGCCGCTGGCGCCGGCCAGGGCCAGGGCCGCCAGCACGGCCATGCCGCCCGAAGGCACCAACCCTATGCTCCCCTCCGGTGCCAGCGATCCAGGTACAAGCCGCAGTGCACTCGCACCCGGCAGCGCCGCGCGACGCGCGAAGACGGGCTGATCCGGCAAGGGATCGGCACCCTGCCGAATATCGAGCCGTGCTCCCACCCCCGGCCCCAGCAGCAGGCCCGCCACGGCCTCGCCCACGGGCCCCTCTACGCCCGCCAGATCCCAGGCCCGCTCCGCTGTGGGATTGAGATCGTCGCCCGTCAGCACCAGCACGCGCTCGGTCCGGCCCAGGCGCAGCAGATCCTCGGCCCGCAGCAGGGCCGCCAGGCTGGTGGCGCCGGCGGCGGAGATGGTCTCGGACAGGCCTTGCAGGCCCAGGGCGATGGAGACATGCCCGGCCGGCGCGTTGGTGACCGAGTTCTGGAAGGCCATGGGGCTGACGTGCTGGGGGCCTTCCGTGTAGAGCCGACCCAGGAAGCGCGCGATGGGCGTCAGCTCGCCCATGGTGTTGCCCCAGACCACGGCCAGCTGCTCCAGCTCGCCGCGGTCAGCCAGCAGCGAGGCCGCCACCGAGACCGCGGCGCGGCTCAGGCGGCTCATGCGACGCCATGGCGCGGCGGCCACACCCGCTGGGCGCGCCGGGTTGGGCGCGCGCTGCCAGCGCCCCTGCTGGCGCGGCCGCTGGGCCAGCAGGTCGTCCAGCAAGCCCTCGGCGCCGCCGGGAGCCCAGAGCGCGGCCGCTTCGATGCGCATCAAGGGCTCCATCGGGTCACCAGCAGGGCCGTGTTGTTGCCGCCAAAGGCGAAGTTCACCGAGAGCGCGGCCTCGATGGCGCTGGACCGGGCGCGCTGGACCAGGTCGACGCCGTCAGCGCCAGCGCAGCCCACGTGGGCCGGCAGCCGCCCCCGCGCCACGGCCAGCACGGCCACGATGGCCTCCAGGGCACCGGCAGCACCCAGGGTATGGCCCACGGCGCCCTTGATGCCGCTGACAACCGCCCGGGGCAGCTCTGCCGCCAGCACGGCGCCCTCCATGGCGTCGTTCAGCGGCGTGCCCGTGCCGTGGGCGCAGACGTAGCCCACGCGCTCGGCCGGGAAATCGCCCAGGGCGGCCCGGATGGCCGCCACGGCGCCGCGCCCCTCGGGATGAGGGGCGGTCAACCGGTAGGCATCGGAGGCGTTGCCGTAGCCGCCCAAGAGGGCCAGGGGGCGGACGCCGCGCTCCAGAGCCCTGTCCAGCGGTTCCAGCAAGAGCGCGCCTGCGCCCTCACCCAGGTTCAGGCCGGCGCGCTCGGGGTGGAAGGGCCGGCAGATCTCGGGATCGTAGAGCCCCAGCGAGCCGAAGCCGTGCACCGTGGTGTCGCAGAGCGCATCGCAGCCAAAGGCCACGGCCGCCGGGGCGCGCCCGGCCGCCACCAGATCTGCGGCCACGCCCACGGCGCTGGCGCCGGAGGTGCAGGCCGTGGAGAGGCTCATGCGAGGCCCGCTGCTGCCCAGGGCGCGCGCCACCAGCTGGGTGGGCAGGTGGCAGAGCTGGGGCCAGATCAAATCCAGCGGCCGGGCCGGTGCGCCCTCCTGCAAGAGCGTGCGCCAGGCCTCTTCGGCGGGCCGCATATCGGCGCTGGTGTTGGCGCCCACCACCGCCAGGGGGCCGCTATCGTCCAGGCCCTCCAGGGCTTGCTGGACGGCGTCCAGAGCCAGCTGCGAGCTGCGGCGCTGCTCGCCGCCAGGCAGCATGCCCACGGGCCCGCGCTGCCAGCAGGATCCCTCCCGCAGCCCACTGCGCCCGGCGCAGAGCGCGTCGAAGAGGGTTGTGGCCCCCCGCCCCAGGGCGCTGACCGCCCCCACACCGGTGACGGCGATCACGCGGCCTCCGGCCGGCGGGCGATGAAGACGATGTTGGCGAAGGGCGTGCCCTGTTGGCAGGGCCGCACTTCCACCTGCAGGCCCTGGGCTTCGAGCTGGGCCTGCGTCTGCTCGGCTGGACGGAAGAAGACGCCATCACCCTTGTGGCGGCCCATGGCCACGGCCAGCCGCTCGGACAGGCCCGTCAGGAAGGAGCGCAGGCCAGCGCCGCTCTCGCCGTCGCGCACCAGCAGCAGACCGCCGGGCCTGACGCAGGCCGCCAGGCGCGCCAGCAGCTCGTCCTGCTGCTGCGGAGCCATATAGTGCAGCACGTCCAGGCAGGTGACAGCGTCGGCCTGACCCAGCGGCAGCTGACGCAGATCCCCCACCTGCAGCTCGAGCCGCTCCTCGCCCTGCAGGGCCTTGCGAGCCAGGTCCACACGCCGCTCGTCGTGGTCCACGCCTGCCAAGTCCAAGGAGGGCAGGCGCTGCCTGACCAGGGCCAGCAGGTAGCCCTCGCCACAGCCCGCATCGAGCAACATGCCCTGCGCCGGAAGCAGGTCCAGCACCTGGGCGTAGACCGGATCGGCGCTCATCTTGCCCTTGGCGAAGCCCTCGGCGAAGCGGCTGACACGGCGGTAGCGCAGGGCGGCGCGCTGCGCCTCTTGACGCAGATCCCGGATCCCAGCCTGGGGAAGCTCCTCTGTCATCAGGCCGGCTCGCCGCGCAGCTGATCCAGCCCGCTCGAGACCGCCGAGCGCACGCGGTTGGAGAAGGCGCGCGCCGTGGTGAAGCCCTCGGGGCTCATGGGGGGCATGACCTTCATGCGCAGCTGCTGGTAGACGCTCCAGGCCCGCAGACGCCCCTTGCGCAGCACGTTGTGCGTGCCGAAGACGGCCACCGGCAGCACGGGGTAGCCCGTGTCCTTGGCCAGGCGGAAGGCGGCGCGGTTGAACTTGCCCAGGCTGGCGTCTTCCGAGCGCGTGCCCTCGGGGAACATCAGCACCGAGACGCCCTGATCCAGGGCGTCCCGGCAGAGCTGCTGGGCACGCCGCACGGAGTCGGGCGAGCTGCCGTCCACCGGGATCTGCCTGGTGAAGCGCATATACCAACCCATCAATGGGATCCTGAAGAGTGCCGTCTTGCCCACCACGCGTAGGGGTAGAGGCAGGCCCATGCAGGCCGGGATGTCCAGCACGGAGCTGTGGTTGCAGACCACGATGTAGGGCCCAGGACCCACCTGCTCCATGCCCTGGCGACGGATGGGAAAGCCGGGCTCCAGCAGAAAGAGGGCGTGGCCCCAGGCCAGGCGATTGATGCGCAGGGCGGTCTTGCGCTGCGGATCGAAGGGCAGCGCGGCCAGCTGCGCGCAAAAACCCAGCACCACCTTGCCCATGGTCACCGCCATGAAGATGGACCAGGCGAAGGGGGTGTAGATCCATATGGCCAGGTTGCGCAGCACGGGCAGGTTCTATCCCGCTGCCTCAATCCAGCATATGGGCGTACTGCCAGAGCGGCCCGCTCCAGCCCCGCCGCCGCAGCAGGCGGAAGACGCGGGGATTGAAGTGGATGCGCAGCTGAGGCGCCACCCAGCGCGGGTTGTCGCCACAGCGCTCTCGCAGCAGCCCGGCGACCTGCTCGCGAAAATCCCGCCGACGCCGGGATCGCTCCCCGTCCAGGGCCTCCAGGTCGTCCATCCAGATCATCAGGATGGCGGTGTAGGGTCGCAGGCGGTGCAGGAAATCCAGGCTGCGCCGCACGTCGTCCAGGCTCTCGCCCTCGGTGCCCAGCACGAAGGTATGGCAGTCCTTGATGCCCACGGCGTCGCAGCGCTGGTGGAGGCGCAGGATCTCCCGCGTGTCGAAGCCCTTTTTCAGGCGCCGCAGCACCTCGTCGCAGCCCGAGTCGGTGCCGATCTCCACCCCACTGCAGCCAGCCGCGGCCATCAGCTCGGCCAGCTCCTGGTCGAAACCGATGGGGTTGGCGTAGCAGGTCCAGGGCAGCCCCAGGTCGCGCCGCGCCAGCTCGCGGCAGACGGCCTTGGCATGCCGCGCGGGCAGGTTGAAGACCGAGTCTGTGATGAAGAAGTGCCGGATGGCCGGATGCTGCGCCAGGGCCGCCTGCAGCTCGTCCGCCACGGCCACGGGATCCCGCTGGCGGCCCACCCGCCCCTCGATCAGGGGGTAGGTGCAGTAGGTGCACTCCAGGGGGCAGCCGCGCTTGGTCTGCAGCGACTCGGTGCCGGTACGATCGTAGTAGCGCTCATCGACGCACGAGCGATCCGCAAAGGGCAGCCGCCGCAAGTCCAGGAACTCGCGGGGCGCCGGGTTGGCCACCAGCTGATCGTCGCGGAACCGGTACAGGTTGCCCACCTCGTCCAGGCCCTGGCCGCCCCGCTCCAGGCAATCCAGCAGCTGGACGAAGCTCCCCTCACCTTCCCCGCGCAGGCCGAAGTCCGGCCGCAGCCGCTCCATCAGCTCAGCGGGCATCACGCTGAAGCCGGAGCCGCCCAGCACCAGGGGCGCGTCCACGCTGGCCCGCACCGTCGCCACCAGCTGCTCGTAGTGGCGCAGGTTCTCCTCGATGTTGGTGTAGTCGGCGTTCTGGATGTTGCGCAGCCCCATGGCCACCAACTCGGGCCGCAGCGCCCGCAGGCTGGCTGTCAAGGCCGCCACGGGCTCGTCCTCGAAGCAGAGGTCGATCAGCTGCTTCTGATGCCGCTGTGGCGTGCTGCTCATCACACAGAGCAGACCCAGGGGCACTACGGGATCCGGCAGGACCTCGCGGTTGGCGGAGACGAAGGCGATGCGCATGGAGGCTCCCAGCGATGCCAGCGCGGGACGGGCGTCAGAGCTTCTGGGTCCGCTCCACAGGGATGAGACCGGACCCCGTCACGGTGAGCTGGGCATTGGCAGGGGGATCCTCGGGCAGCTGCAGGCAGGCCTGCCCGCTCTCGGCCGTCTGCGCGCTCAGCAGCAGCGAGCCCTCCTCGTACAGGGCCACATGGGCAGCCTGCACCGGCAGGCCGTCGAGCCACACCTCGTAGCAGAGCACGTCGCCGCCATCCCCCCTGTACCGGCTCGCGTCGGCGACCTCGGGTTCCTGGGGTATGGCCACCCAGGGCACCAGCGTGGGATCGCCCATCAGGGCCATCACCAGGACCGACCAACGGTCAGGGTTCCCCTCGCTGGTCAAGGCCTCGTCGTCGCTGAAGGCGTGCTGGGCCTCCACGATGCGCTCCCCCAGGCTGAGGTGGCGCCCATCTTCGAAGAGCTCCTCGAAGAAGACCGTGAAGAAGTTGGTCAGCGAGGGGAAGCCCACCCCCACGTGGGTATTGCCCAGGTAGGCCACACCGCCACCGTCGGCCAGCACGAAGGCCTCGCAAGCCACGTGGTCCACCCAGTGGTGGTCGAACATGCAGCCGTCGCACTCGGTGGTCATGAAGATACCGGGCCGCTCCGCGTTGCCCAGGGTCCAGATGTCGTCCAGGAACATGGCCCCCAGGTAGGTGATCCAACCGTGCCCGTAGTTCAGCATCAAGCCCTGGCCACTGTTGAGATAGGCCGTCAGGTTCTCGGCGGTGTTCTCGACGGCACCCTCGTACTCCTCGTAGTCCTCGTACATGCGGGTGATCTCGAATTCCTCCGGGAACAGAGGCAGCATCATGCCTTCCTGGTAGGTGCTGGAGTAGAAGTCGATGCCGCTCACCTTGGCCGCCCACTCCCCCATCAGCAGGGCCTTGTTCTGGTAGCCGGGGACGGGCCAGCGCTCGTAGGTGAAGAGCTTGGCCAGGTAGGCCGCCACCTGCTCTGCCGTGCGCGCCGGCACCCGGCCGAGCGCCAGCTCCGCCCGCAGATCCATGCCGTCACCGACCTGGCCGTACATGCCATCGCCATCGCTGTCCCAGTCTCCATCGATGTCGGCGTAGTAGAGCTCGCTGATGACGCTGTCCTCGTAGTAGGCGCCCTCGAAATCCACGTCCACGTAGGTGTCCACCATGCGCACGGGGATGTCCGGGTAGTCGCCCCCCAGCAGCACGAAGCGCGTGCCCTGCTCCTCGGCGCCCCGCGCGATGCGCGCCCGCAGCTGGGCCGCCTCGTCCGCGCCAGCCTCGCTGGCTGCTACATCCTCCATGGAGACCAGCTGGGTGGAGATGCCGCGGGCCCGCTTCCAGTCGGCCAGGGGCTCGTAGGCCTCCAGCAGGGCCGTGGGCGCCACCAGCAGCAGCTCGGCGTCGTCGATGCGGTTGTCGGCGCTGGCCTCGCCGTCGAAGCGCGGCGTGCAGGCCGTTGCCAGGGCGCAGAGACAAAGCGGCGTCAGGCGCAAGCCGTTCGGTTTCATCGTGGGCCTTCCTCTGCTCTCGGGCGACATCAAGGGGAATTCGCAGCCCCTGTAACCGGCTCCACGTAGCCCGCGAACTCCTGCTGCTGGCAGCAGTGGAAGCCCAGCTTGCGCGCCAGCGCCAGGGAGGCCGGATTGCCCTGGCTGGCCACCAGCAGCGGGATCGTCCCCTCGTCCAGCAGGCGGAGAGAGAGGGCACGCACGCAGGCGCTGCCCAGACCCTGGCGGCGGAAGCGCACCTCGGTCTGCACGGCCAGCTCGGCGAAGCGCGGCGATCGCCACAGCACGTGGCAGCGCGCCAGGTCCACTCCGGCCAAGCGCAGGCGGGCCAGGTCGGGAGCGCAGACCACCTCGCCGAAATCCGTCCCCTTGTCGGCCAGCCCGCCGTCGGACCAGAAGCTGCAGTTCACGTCGGGCTCGTCGAAGCTGACGCAGGCCTCCAGCCCCGGCCTCAACGCCAAGGGCGCCATCACGTAGCAGCGCTCAGGAGGCAGCTGCTCCACCAGCCAGGGCAGGGCGGCGTCTGACGAGGCCCGCATCACGGCCACGGGCCCGAAGCCACTCCAGGCCAGTGTCACCAGGCCCCAGATCCCGGGCTCATCGAGGCGTCGCACCTCGGCCTCAGGGCAGAAGCGTGCGTAGTAGTCGGCCACGGCGTCGGCCGGACGCTCGGGATCGATGCCTGGAAGAGGGGGTTTCACAGCTCGAACACCGCCAGCTGGCCGTCGTCCTGGGCAGGCTCGCCCAGCGCCGTCGTCAGCCATCGCTCCAGGGCCTTGGGATCGTGGCGCGCCGAACCGCGCACTCGCGCCTCGTCGTGACCCTCGAAGCGCTCTCGCGCCAGCACCACGTAGCGGTAGCCCTCCCGTCGCAGCTGCTCCAGGCCCTGCTGAGTCTCCGCGGAGCCGGGCAGGTCCCCCTTGCTGCGCGAGGAGAGCTCGGCCAGCATGGACAGCTGGGCGTAGAGCTCCAGGGAGCCGGGATCAGCGCGGAAGTGCATGCCCCCGTCGTTCCAGGGCTTGCCGTGCTGCGTCTGGGCCAGCAGTCCCCAGGAGAGCTCGCCCAGCTCGTCGGCGGTGAAGGGCAGGGTCAGCACGGCGCCGGCGGGGGCCAGAGCCAGCCAGTCCCAGCTCTGCTGCCGCGGAGCGGGCGTGGTGGGCAGGGGCCACCCCAGGGGCATGCGCGCCAGGCCCTCGCCGGCCACCAACAGGCAGAGCAGCGCGCCCAGCCAGAGACGGGCGCGGGGCAGCCAGTCCAGCAGCAGGCCGGCGCCACGGCAGGCCAACAGCGACAGCGCCAGCACCGTGACCGCGGTGAAGCGGTAGGTGTGCAGCGCCACGATGCCGAAGGGCGGGAACAGGCGCTCCGCCAGCAGGGCGGGCAGGGGCAGCGGGCTGCCCCCGATGCGCAGCAGCTCGCCGTCATAGACCAGGTAGGGCCCCATGGACAGCAGCAGCGCGGCGACGAGCAGAGCGGGCCAGGGGCCCCAGGGGCGAGAGCGCAGCAGCGCCAGCGAGCACAGGACCAGGGCTGCCAGCCCCAGGGTCACGGTGCCCAGGGTCCAGTAGGCGTAGAGACTGCCATCGCCCTGCAGCACGGTGACGGGGGGGGCGGAGACCCCCGAATGCACGAAGCCCAGCAGGTCGGCGGCGCTGTCGGGCAGCGGTACCCCCTCGGCGCTCCACATGACCCGCCGGGCGTAGAGCGCTTGGGCCCCGTGGCCGGCGTGCAGGACCAGGGCGGGCGCCAGGATGATCCCGGCCACGGCGCTCAAGCCGCCCAGACCGCGCAGGAACTGGCGGTCGAAGATGGGTGCCAGCCGGGTGGTGGCCCGGTGCACCAGGACGATACCGGCCACCAGCAGCAGAAAGAAGGGCGTGTAGGCGCTGCCCAAGCCGCCCAGGCCGAAGACCAGCCCTGCCAGCAGGCCGCGCCGCAGGCTGGGCGCCTCTTGAAGGCGCAGCCAGAACAGGGCGAAGAGCGGCAGGGCCGCGGCACCCACCAGCTCGCTGGTCCCGTTGAAGAGCTCGTGCAGGAAGAAGGGGGCCGAGAGGAAGACGGTTCCCCCCAGGGCCGCCGGCATGGGCGAGGCCCCGCGATCACGGCACAGCGCGTAGGCCGCCAGGCCGTTGGCCCACACCATCAGCAGCACCCACAGGTCGTAGAGCCGCCAGGGAGAGATCCAGGCGCTGAAGGGGCCCAGCAGCAGCGGACTCAGCAGGTCGGAGCCGTACAGGCGCAGCAGATCGGCCCCGTGGGGATGAAAGAGCAGATCGCTGTGCAGCTGGCCCGTGGTCAGCACCTGGCGCGCCACCCAGATCACCCAGGCATGGCACCCAGCCGAGCACATGGGGTGGCCCACCAGGTCGGAGGTCCACAGCGCCGGCCAGGTGGCGACCACAGCCAGCAGGCCCAACCAGAGGCTGGCGGGGAGCTCACGGCGCCAGCGCGACCAGCTGATGGCATCGCTCACGGCGCAGCCTCCCGGGCGGGTCCGCCCTCCCCTCCGGAGAAAGCGCTGGGGCCAGAAGAGTCCGCCAGGTGCCAGGCGCTGGCCCCATCCCGCACCAGCTCGGGCACCCCCAGCTGGCGCTCCAGCAGGCCAAGGATGGCTTCGGCGTCCTGGCCCGCCAACAAGTGGGAATGCAGCACCACTGCGTCGATGCCCAGCTTTCGCAAGCGCCGCTCGCTGCCCGCCAGGTCCCGCTCGCCGCTGCGGCCCTGCTGGAACTCGACCACCGCCAGCGCGAAATCCCCACGACGGAACTGCTGCGCATCCTGCGGCCGGCGACCTACGGGATCCAGGCTGTCCAGGGCGGCCACCGCCGCGACCAGGGGCTCGGCGGCCAGGGCGTTCGACATGCCGGTCATCAGCAGGGAGTAGGGCACGGGGCGGCCGTGCCCCTGCTGCCAGACCAGGTAGCGGCCGCGGGCGTCGTCCCCCAGCACGCGGGGTGGCAGGTCCAGCACGGCGCCCTGGCCCGGCAGGACGGCGCTGATGGCAGGCGCAGCCACAGCGCGCGCCGGATCCTGGGAGCTGGCCAGCAGCTGCCCCCCCCAGGGCAGGTGGGCGAAGAGCAACAGGTCCGCCAGCAGCAGCGCGCTGGCTCCGGCCACGAAGATGGGCAGGCGCGCCAGCTGTGGGCCCTTGGCTCCCGGGGCCGGCTGGTCGTCGCCTGCCAGGTGACGAAGCCCCAGGGCGGCCAGCAGCGAGAGCCCCAGGGCGGCCAGCAGCGTCCAGCGTTGCGGGATGCGCATCAGGCCCAGCAGCGGCAGGGCGCAGAGCAGGGCGTAGGGCCCGGGCAGCGACCGTCCGCCCAGCTGCAAGGGCTGTCCTCCCAGGTGCAGGCGCGGCCCCAGCGACAGGGCCAGGGCCACGACCACCACGCCGATCCACCAGGCCCTGCCGCCGCGGCCCGCCCACACGCCCGCCAGCGCCAGCAGCACCAGCACGCTGCCCAAGTAGTTGACGCGCGGGTGGCCTGCCGCCTGGCTCATGTCCGCGAAGAAGCCCAACCAACCTGCAGGATCCGCCACCATACCGGCCAGGGCGGTAGGATGATCCGCCAGGTAGGTGGCCATGTCGGGCCCTTGGAAGAGGTTGTCGGGCCGGTGCAGCATGCCGTGGTAGAGCCAGGCAGGGGCGGCCACCAGCAGCAGAAAGGCCCCCAGCGCGCCCAGAAAAAACCGGCTGCGCTGCCGCAGCGCGCCCCAGGCCAGCAGATAGAGCGCGAAGAAGGCCCCGTAGTACCAACAGGAGATGGCACAGAGCGCGCCCAGGGCACCGGCGGCCAGCGCGTCGCGCCAGCGCTGGCTGCGGGCCGTGCGTTCGAGGAAGAAGAGCGCCAGCACCAGGGGCCAGACCGCCAGGGTCTCGGTCTCGCCGCCGGCAGCCTGCCCCAGCAGGAATGCGGAGAGCCCGAAGGAGAGACCGCAGAACCAGCCCGCCAGTGCCGATCCGCTCACCTGGCGCCCCAGGGCCCAGGCCGACAGGCAGGCCAGCCAGAGCTGCACCGCCAGCAGGCCATCGTAGGCTGGCACCGCGCCCATGAGCCGCGACAAGCCGCCGTAGACCAGCCCGCCCAGCGGGTCGGGATGCAGCAGCAGCCCGCCTTCGGGCCAGGCGATGAGATCTGTGCGCAGCAGGCTCTCGCCAGCCGCCAGGCTGGAGCTGGCCCAGCGGTGCAGCCAGAGGTGGTCGAAGAGATCGCGGGTGGGCAGGCCGAAGACAGCGCCGCCCCAGCCACAGTGGGCGCCTACCACCCACAACACCAGTAGCAGCTGCAAGCCGGCCCCCAGGACGAGCCAACCCAGCTGCGTCCCTGTTCGTCCCTCGCTCACGCTTGTCCCTTGTTCACGGTGCACCCCTCAGCGCTGGGGCATCACGATGGGCCAGCTCATGTCGAAGTAGTCGTACCCCTCCCGTAGCTTCTGCAGCACGGCCTGGCTCTCGTCCGAGTGGATGGTGCGTGTCTCGATGGCCGCCTCGATCTCCAGCTGGGCGGGCACGAACTCGGCCGGATTCGCACCGTGCTTGCGTGCGACGCGATCGAGCATATCGGCCGTGCGCTCGAAGAAATCCTCCATCTCCTTGCGCGGATCCGTGACGTCCTGGGCCTGCTCGCGAGACTCGAGGGGATTCACCCCGTCCACCGAGGCCGGCTCGTCCACCACGAGCACCAGCAGCGCGTAGAAGAGCGCCAGGTTGACCACCAGCACGGCCAGGTTCGCCCCCAGGGCGATCTTGACCAGACGGGCCAGCTTGCCGAGCTCCTGCGCTTCCATGCCCAGCAGCATATCGCCGAATCGCCATTCCTGCCCCCAGCTCCCCGACCTGCTACAATGGGCACGATGAAGCGCTCCATCGCCAGCGGATCCGCGCCACGCTCGCGCCTGCTCGCCCTCATCGTGGCGGCCTCTTGCCTCGCCGGCGGGCCCAGTGGCTGCCACATGGGGCTGGAGCAGGGCGCCATCACCAGCGGCGACGAGGGCGAGGCCGGCGGCGGCACCGACGACCCAGGCAGCCCGGTCACCTGGTATCGCGACAGCGATGGTGACGGATACGGCGATGCCAGCCAGACCACCCAGGCCCCCACCCAACCCAACGGCTACGTGCTGGACAGCAGCGACTGCGACGACGGCGACGCCAGCGTCCATCCCGATGCGGACGAGTACTGCGATGGCATCGACAACGACTGCGACGGCGTGCCGGACGACAATCCGGTGGACGGCGGCACTTACTATCTCGACGCCGACGGTGACAGCTTTGGCGACCCCAGCAGCGTGTCGCAGGCCTGCGAACTGCCCGACGGACACGCCCTCAACGACCTGGACTGCAACGACGCGGATATCACCGAACCGGTGGTGGCGGATCCCGTGGGCGGCAGCGAGCTGGGCACGGGCAGCGTTTCCAATCCGGTCAGCGACCTGGGGCGCGCCGTGGAGCTGGCGGATCAGTGCGTGCTGGCCCTGCCGGGCACCTTCCGGGGCACCATCGACCTGGCAGGCAAGAGCCTGCTGATCGAGGGGCGGGACGGCTCGGCCGCCACCGTGATCGACGCCCAGCTCCCACCCTGCGGCGTCATGGATCCCGAGGCCTGCCAGCCGGTGATCACCATCGCCAGCAACAGCAACGCCAGCCCTGTCATCCGCGGCTTCACCATCACCGGGGGTACGGGCGCCTACTCGCGCACGAAGATGGAAGACTTCTGCGCCGACTCCTCCATCAGCCACGGCGGCCAGAACACCTGCACCATCTTCGTCTACGAGTACTGCGGCGGCGGGATCTACGTCGAAGGCGACGATCCCACCCTGGAGGACCTGCGCATCGAAGAGAACGTGCTGCCCGAGTACGGCCAGCAGGCCTTCGGCGATTTCAGCCAGCTGTGGACCTACAGCTACGGCGGTGGGCTCTGTGTGCGCGGCGGCGTGGCGGACCTGGACGGGGTGCGCTTCGACCGCAACGAGGCCGACCTGGGGGGCGCCATCTTCGGCTCCGACAGCGCAGCCCTCACCATGCAGCACGCCGTGCTCTGGCAGAACATCGCCACCGACGGCGGCGCCATCTACCTCGAGGGCGCCAGCCTCACCTCCAACAACAGCATCGTGGCCTGCAACCAGGCCTCCACCGACGGCGGCGGCCTGTTCAACACCGACGTCGCCTCATCCGTCCTGGTCAACACGATCTTCTACGGCAACGGCTGCTCGGTCAGCGGCGAGGCCCGCGGCAGCCAGATCTACCAGAGCGGCGGGGCCACCCTGGATCTGACCAACTCCATCCTGCAGGCCTCCAGCAGCGCCTATGTGGCCTACGGCACCGGTGCGGCCGTCTTCCGCTACGACGACGTCTACAACTCATCCGACGCCAACCTCACCTACGGTGGCAACTTCTCGGCTGGCAACAACGACATGAGCGAAGATCCGCGCTTCTCCGACGCCCACTGCAGCACCAGCGACGTCCCCAACTTCGGGCTGCGCAGCACCTCGCCGGCCATCGACGCTGGGGATCCGGACGCGGTGTACGACGACGTGGACGGGAGTCGCAATGATCTGGGGGCGTATGGCGGGCCGGGGGGGAGCTGGTAGCGACCGTACTGCTTCCAAAAAAACCGAAACAGCACCCTCAACTGGCGCCCCGCCCCCCCTCTCCGTTAGCGTCTCCTCCATGCGCATCCTCTTCGCCCTGCTGGCCTGCAGCTCAGCGCCGGAACCCGCGGTCCCGGCCCCAGCCCCTGCCCCCGCAGCGGCGCCAGCGGAGCCCGCATCCCAGCCAGAGCCCGCCCCTGCCGGCCGCATCGGTGGCGCGCCGATTCTGCCCGATCCCGTGGTGCTCGGCGCCATCGACGCCGCGGCCGTGGATGCGGGCATCGCGGCGCAGAGGGCCGCTATCCTGCGCTGCTGGGAGATCAGCCGCGAGGCCAAGCCGGGCCTGGCCGGCAAGGTGCTGGTGAAGTTCACCATCGCCAGGGACGGCTCGGTGTCGAACGCCACCACCCGCTCCACCAGCCTGCGGCACCCGCCCACCGAACAATGCCTGAACGCGCGCATCATGAAGGCGCGCTTCCCACCCCTGCAAGACGGAGACAAGGCGCTCGTCTCCTACCCCTTCGTCTTCCCCCCCGCCGGATAGATGCGACGGGCTGATCTCCCTGCAGGCCAGCCCTACCAGGCCACGTTCACCGGGTAGGTGATGGGAAAGCCGTCCGCCACATCGTGAGCGGGAAAATCGGCCTTGGCGATCACCGCGGACACGCAGGCGATGTAGTCTGCGGGCGCGCCGTCGTCCTCGGTGGCCTCGAGCTGCGCCACCCGCCCGTCACAGCCCACCAGCAGCTCGAAGGTGAGGTGCAGCTTGTCGAAGCCGCTGGGCTGCTGGCAATAGAGCGCCGTCTGGATGACCGAGCTCAGCGCAAGCGTCACCTGCTCGTAGCTCAGGCCCGTAGGAGTCAGCATCTCGCCCTCTTCGACATCGGCTTCCAGGTCGAAGGGGATGCAGGGCTCGGGGCGCGGCGCGGGCAGGCGATCCGCAGGCGCGCCCTGCGCCCAGGCAGCCTGCGCGCAGCCGCACAAGGGCGCGCCTGCAGCGGGCAGGACCGAGCCAGAGACGAAGCAGAGAACTCGAGTGCGGCTGAACATGATGGGCCACAGTAGCGCGCCTGCAGGCGAGCGCGCCACCGCCTCGCCCTTGAATCAGTCTTCGCAGTCCGCCAGCATGCGCACGGCGCAGACATCGCCCGGCACCTGCTCGACGCAACGCGCGAAACGCACCCCGGCAGCGCGGCGGTCTCCGATGCGCAGCTGCCGGCAGCCCTCCTCGAAATCCTCCCTGGTGGCCAGCTTGCCCTTTCGCAGCTGCGGGGGATCGGCGTCGAAGACCTCGTAGATATTGGCCTGTTCTTCCTTGCCCTTGAAGCTGGCCCGCCCCAGGCTGCGCATGGAATAGCGCTGCCTGTCCCGCAACGCCCGGTGGGTATCCTCGCTGATGAGCAGCGCCACGCCGTGGTGCTTGGTCAAAGACTCCAGCCGCGAGGCCACGTTCACCGCGTCGCTGATGACAGTCGCCTCCATGCGGTTGCCGCCCCCGATGGTGCCCAGCATCAGCTGGCCCGTGTTGACGCCGATGCCGATACGCATCTCGGGTTGGGCCTGTTCCCTGCGGGCCTGGTTCAGGCGTCGCAGGCGCCGCAGCATCTCGATGGCGGCGCCCAGGGCGTGGTCGGCGGAGCGCGGGAAGAGGGCCATGATGGCGTCGCCGATGTACTTGTCCACGAAGCCGTAGTGGCTCCTCACCGTCGGCGTCATCAGCTCCAGGTAGGTGTTCAGGAAGCGGAAGTTCTCCTCGGGGCTCAGCTGCTCCGAGATGGAGGTGAAGGAGCGGATGTCGGAGAAGAGCACGGTCATCTCGCGCCGCACGGTATCGCCGAGGTTGACATCCAGGATGCTCCCCTTGCCGAGCTGCTCCAGGAACTCCCTGGGTACGAAGCGGCTGTAGGCGTTGGTGAGACGTATCTGGCGTTCGAGGGACTGTTCCAGGTCGTGATACAGTGTCGCATTGCGCAGCGAGACCGCGATCTGAGCGGAGAGCAGGCTCAGGATCTCCAGGTGCTGGGTGGTGAACGCGCCCTTGGTGAGGTTGTTCTCCAGGTAGATGACACCCAGCAGCTCGCTCTGATGCAGGATTGGCACGCCCAGAAGGGACTTGGGCGCGGCTTCCCGGATGTATCGGCAGCCGGGGAAGCGCCCCTCACCCTGAGCGTCGTGCAGGTTGATGGCGCGCCTGGTGCGTGACACCGCGTAGACCAGGGCAGTGGACAGGCGCGGCGTCACGCCGGGCTCGGAGGGCTCCATGTCCTCCTGGTCCAGCAGGGTCACTTCCTGTCGCTCGGCCCGACCCTCGGCGGCGATGGTCCAGCGTCCGTCGCGCTCCAAGAGCAGCAGCCCGCGCTGCGCTCCGGCATTGCGAATGAGGATGCGCAGGGCCCGCTCCAGCAGGGTGGAGAGGTCCATCTCTCCTGCAATGGCGCGGGCCACCTTGAAGACGCTGTCGGTGTCGAAGCGGCTCCAGCTCGCGCCCCTGCCCGCGTCCTGGGGTTGGCCAGCCCCCGAGAGCTCCAAGGGGGTCTCGGAGGTGGCACCCAACAAGGGATACTGCTTGCGCAGAGAGCGCACCTTGGCCAGGGCGCCCCAGCGCAGGTAGGCGTGCAGGGCCTCGCGCAGGTAGTGGCGCGCCAGGTGTGGCCGCTCCTGGGAGAAGTGGAAACCGGCGGCGCACTCGTTGGCCAGGGCCTCGTCGCGCACGTAGCCATTACGCGCCGCTTGCTCGATGGCGCTGTCGTAGAGATCGCGACAGGGCTCCCCCAACACTCGAGCGCGTTCCGCCTCCACCAGGGTCCACTTGTGCAGGTAGTTGGCGGGTGCGTGGCCAGCCCATTTCTTCAGGCGGCGCTGGTGAGAGACGGCCCGGTCCACCAGCTGGCGGCGCTCACGGGGCTCGACGTCCCCAGCCAGGCGCAGACAGGTCAGGGCGTCGTAGAAATTGTACAGGACCAATACGATCATGCCCGGGATGCTGGAGATGTGTTCCGCAGCCCGCTCGGCGAAGATGCGGGCCTGGTCCGGTCGCCCGAAGAGGTAGGCCAGGAAGAGCTTGTGGATGGCGCAGAAACAGAGGGCGGTGCGATACTGCTCCTCTTCCAATGCGGGGATCATCCGTTCCTCGTCGAAGTGCTCCCCCCGCAGCAGGTAGGGCTCCTCCGAGTCCCCACGCAGGTTGGCGACCACCTGGCGCAGCATCTGCACATGCACGAAGGTGGTTCGCTGTCGCAGGCGATGTATCAAGGCGCTGTAGCGAGCTGTGTCATCTTCCAGCTCGGCCAGGTTCCAGCCCAGGTAGTAGGGCGTAGCCGTGTAGTAGGCGATGCACAGGCCCGCGTACTGAAAATCACCCACCTCCAAGGCCTTGCGAATGGCCTCGAGCGCGGGCTCGTAGGTGGCCGCGATGTGCTCCTTGAAGTGTCGGATGAAGGTGTTGAAGACGTAGAAGAGCTTTCCCTGGTTGGCCGCGGAGCCGAACCTCTCCTGCAGTCGCAGGGAAAGCTCGCCGATGCGGTAGCCCTGCTCGATGGCGCCCAGGTGGGCGCACAGAAAGAGGCCGAAACCGCAGAAGGCGAAATCCGACTCGGGCGCGTTGCCGTGCTTCAGCGTCAGCGTCACCATGCGGCAGATCATGATGGGCGAGAGCATGGGGCGGGCCATGAAGGCGGCCGACGCGGCCGGGCCCAGGATGCGCATGGCCGCCAGGGGGTTCTCATTCTTCATGGCCGGACGCTGCGCCAGCGCGCCCAGGTCTTTTCCCGCCAGGCGCAGCTGCGTGCCCGCGATGGCGGCCACGGCCTGAGCGCGCCCCGGCTGCGCAGGCAGCCTGATCCCCAGCCGGGCCAGCACCGAGCGAGCGGTCTCGATGGCATCGACGAGCTTGTTCTCAGCTATCTGGGCGTGCAGCGAGATCTCGTAGGCCGGGATGGCGTCCACCAGGCTGCGCCCTTTGCGGATCACCTCGTCCACCAGCTGCTGCATGAAGTCGAACTCGGTGGCCAGATACGCCGCCTCTGCCGCCTCCACGTGCACCGCCAGGCAGCGCTGGTAGTCGCGCTCCCATTGCTGGGGGCCCATCAGCTCCAGGCAGGCCCCGTAGTATGCGTAGGCGGCGTCGAAAGCTGCAGCCGCTTTGGCTTTTCGTCCGGCGCTGCGATTCAGATCCGCCAGCTGTTGGATCTCGCCCGGTTCCAGGAGCTCCGCGGCCTTGTTGAGGTGATCCGCTGCCTCGAAGGCGGTACCGTCCCGCCGCAGCAGCGCCCGCCCCAGGCGCAGGTGCAGCTCGGACCGCGAGCCGGAATCGATGCCTTCGTAGACCTCCTGGCGGATCCTCTCGTGGCTGAAAGAGAAGTGCAGCTCGTGCTCATGCTGCCCCGGTGTGGCGGGGCCTTCATCGGCGCCGCGGTCCTCGGCGAGCCCGCGCACCAGCAGGCCGTGCTCCACAGCCAGCAGCAACCTCTGCTGGATGGCTGCCTGGTCCAGCTCGCTGACATCGGCGACCAGCGCCGGCGCGAAGGAGCTTCCTACGCATGAAGCGGGCTGGAGCACACGCAGGGCCAGCGGAGGCAACGCGGCCACGCGCTGCGTCACCAGCTCCGCCACCGACTCGGGCAGCTCCTCCCTGGCCACCTGCGCCGGATCCCAGACCCAGCGGCGCGCGGTCGCGTCGAAGCGCACCACAGCCTGGTCGAAGAGGGAGCGGATGAACTCACGTACGAAATAGGGATTGCCCCGGGTATGGGTGTGCAGGATGCCCGCCAGCGCCCGGGCCTGCTGCACCTCGCAGCGAAAGCACTCCTGAACCAGCAGCCCCACCTGCTCACTGTCGAGCGGCGCCAGCGTGATGGTCTCGAAGCCGCTGGGCGCGGACGCTATGGTCTCCAGGGTGAGGTGCAGCGGCGCGTTGTCCTGTCGCTGCCCATCCCTCAAGGTCCCGACGAACATGAAGTGGTGATTGCCCCCATCCAGCAAGAGGTGCTCCAGCAGCCACAGCGTGGGTAGGTCGGCCTGCTGCAGATCGTCGACGAAGAGCAGCAGGGGCAGCTCACGGCGCTGGAAGAGCCTCAAGAATGCCGAGACCACCAGGATCAGCCGATTCTGGGTCTCGAGGAAGGCCAGCCCGGGAGGAGGAGCATGATGCCCGATGACGCGCTCCAGAGAGGGCGCCATCTCCAGCAGCAAGCCCGCATTGGCCCCAACCGCCTCCTCGATGCGCCCTCGCCACTGACGCAGCTCCTCCAGGGGCATGCTCAGCAGAACCGTGGCCAGGCCCCGCACAAGCTGGGCCAGACCGAAACGCGGACCAGCCTCGGTGCGTTGCTCGCAGCGCGCTTCTGCGAAGAGCACCTGGGAGGCCGCCAGCTGATGGCGCAGCTCCTGCACCAGCGCGGACTTGCCCACGCCGGCGGCTCCTCGCACCAGGACCACGGGCGCCTCCCCTTCCATGGCGCGTTGCGCCAGCTCGTTCAGCAGCGCCAGTTCTTCTTTCCGACCCACCAGGGACTGGGGCAGCAAGAAGCGGTGGGAGACATCATCCTGGCCAAGGACAAAGGCGGCGATGGGGCCGCTTCCGCCCTGCCCCGCCAGGCAAGCCCGGCAGCGGGCCAGGTCCGCCGAGAGCCCAGCTGCGCTCTGGTAGCGCAGGGCTGGGTCCTTGGACAGGAGCTTGGCGATGATCTCGCCCACCTGCGCCGGGACGCCGGGATCCTGCTGCGAGACCAGCGGTGCTTCGGTGGCGATATGGCCGTAGATGATGGCGGCCGGGTCGTCCGAACGAAACGGGGTTGTCCCCAGCAGCATCTCGTAGAAGCAGATCCCCAGGGCGTAGAGATCGACGCGAAAGTCCACGGCACGGTTGACGCGGCCGGTCTGCTCCGGCGCGATGTAGTACAGCGGCTCCACAGAGGACAGCTCGCTGTCGGCCATCAGCACACCGCTGCGACAGACCGAGGAGCGGGCGAAATCGATCAGCCGGACGGCGCCTGTCTCGGGATTCCAGAGGATGGAGGAGTTGGAGAGGCCTCGTACGACGATGTCTTCGGCGTGGATGTCCGACAGGATGTCGGCCAGGTTTCCTGCCAGGCGCAAGAACTCCACCAGCTCCAGGCGCCGAGCGCCCAGGTGCTCAGCCAGGGTGGCGCCCTCGAAATCATCGAGCACCATGAAGAGGGTGTTGTGGTAGTTCTCCAGCCGCCGAACGCGCGGTACGCCAGCCAGGCGCAGCTCTTTCAGCAAGCCGAACTCCCGGCGGAAGACGCCCAGCTCCCGCGGCGAAGGGTACTCGCTCTTGAGCAGCTTGAGCAGCACAAGCTGCCCATCGGCCTGTTCCCGAGCCCTGAAGACGGCGCAGGAACCGCCTGACACCAGCTGACGCGTCAGCTCGTAGACCGCGGCCTGCTCGCCCTCGCCTCCTGGGATCTCGATGCAGCTGTCCATGGAATCCCCTGCCGCCTGCCCTCTGCTACGCGAGCGATTCGATCTCGAGGTTGCGGAACATCTTGTCGAAGACCTGCTGCAGGTCGGTGGATTTCCAGGTGCTGACCGTCTCCTTCTCGCCGGTGGCCGGGTTCGTACGCTCGAACTTGGTTCCGTTGAAGTAGACGATGGCCCAGAAGCCGCCCTCACGCGGGCCGAAGTGACGCGCCAGGACGATCCCCTGGATGGTGATCTCGTGCCAGGGCTTGACGTATTCGTACAGGGCGGGCTCGGGCAGGCCCACGAAGGCGCGGATGGAGCCCAGCAGCTCCATGTCGGTCTGAGTCGTGTCGGTGCAGGCCGCCAGCGTCGCGTAGTCGCCCTCCACCTTCTTCCACTTGCGGCCCTGGTGGTCCTTGAACAAGGCGTGCTGCTTGTTGGTCTTCCTGTCGATCCGCGGCGTCCAACGCCCCTGCCCGCGAAGATCGATCACGGGGCAGGCAGTGCGCTCGCTGGTGGGCAGGAAGTGGAACTCACGGATGTACTCCCTCCAGCCGTAGCAGCGCCGACCCTGCTCCGTGGTCCACACGATCAGCTTCTGGTCGACCTCCGGGATGCGCACCATGGAGCGAGTGTTGAAGTTGTCCGGATCGGTTGGATCTTCTTTGGGTTCTTTCAGGAAGAAGCGTCGCCCCCGCCCGCACTCGTCGTCGAAGACCAGGTAGACGCCGAACCAACTGTCCTTGAACTTGCTGGTGGGATCGAGCATGTTCGCCGTGTCCGACAGCACGGCACCCTCGTCCTTCTCGAAGTTGCCCACGGTGAAGCTGTTGACCGCGTCGATCTCGATGAAGCCCTCGGCCTCGCCCTTGGTCATCGAGAGCAGCTTCTCGCTGAAGTCCTCGATGAAGGGCTTGCTGTACATGCCACGGGGCACATAGCCGTACTTCAAGCGCACGCCGCGCTTGCGCAGGTTGGTGTTCCTCACGATGCGAGCGGCGGCGGCCAGGAGGGGCACGGTGTACTTCTGCAATGACATCGCGGCCTCGGGCTGGTGGAGGGGACTGACGATCATACCGGTTTTCTCGACCCGCGTCCCGATAGACGGGATGAGAACCGCTTCGCCTCACCTTTGAAAGAGCGCGATGGCGTCATCTGCAAGGCCGAGCGTCCCAACCAGGCGCCCATCCTCGCCGAGCAGCCTGACTTCGAGGAACTGTTGGTTCCGCAAGCGGGGCCCGGGGATAGAGTTTCCCCCACCCAGGAGAGTTCCATGACGCGAGAACATCTCTTCGTAATGGAGTGGCGTCCGCCCACCCCCCGAGAGTACGCGCAGCTGCGCACCGAGGTCGGTTGGCATCCCGTGCAGGCCGCGGCCGTGGAGCGCGGGCTGGCCGGCGCGCTCTGCAGCGTCTGCGCCACAGCGGGCGGCAGCATCATCGGCTGCGGACGCCTGGTGGGCGACGGCGGCATCTACTTCTACCTGCAGGACGTGATCGTGCTGCCCGCCTGGCAGGGGCGCGGCGTGGGCACCGCCATCACGCGGGCCCTGCTGGAGCAGGTGGTCGAGCTCGGCGGCAACGGCAGCTTCGCCGGGTTGATGGCAGCCGAGGGAAAGGCTGGTTTCTACGAACGCTTCGGCTTCAAGCCGCGCCCGCCGGGCAAGCCGGGGATGGACAAGGTGCGCTGAACCCGGCGACGCCAGGCCCAGCTCCGTGGTCGGCGCTCAGTCCTCGGCGCAGCGCCCAAAGACGCAGGCCCGGCCCTCGCAGTCCTGCTCGCTCTGGCATTCCTGCTCGCCCTCGGCGCAGCGCCCGAGGACGCAGCGCCAGCCCTGTCCGCAGTCGCCCTGCGACTGACATTGTCGCTCACCCGCCGAACAGGCGCCCAGCTCGCAGCGCCAGCCCGCGCCGCAGTCCTCGTCTTCTTCGCAGTCCCGCGCCCCCTGCGCGCAGCGGCCGAAGCTGCAGCGCTGCTCCTGGCCGCAGTCCTCGTCTTCTTCGCAGTTGCGCGCTCCCTCGCCGCAGCGGCCGAAGACGCAGCGCCAGTCCGGGTTGCAGTCCTGGTCACGGCGGCAGTCGCGCTCGCCCTCGGCGCAGCGGCCGAACTCGCAGCGCCAGTCCGCGCCGCAGTCGGCGTCCCGCTCGCACTCCCGGGCGCCCGGCACGCAGCGGTCGAAGGAGCAGCGCTGCTGGCGCGGGCAGTCTGTGTCGCGCGCGCAGCCGCGCTCGCCCTCGAGGCAGGTCCCCAGGGTGCAGCGCCAGCCCGGGCCGCACTGGCTGTCTTGCCGGCACTCGGCGGCCGTGGCGCTGCAGCGCCCCAGCAGGCAGCGCTCGGCAGGATCCGCGCAGGGCTGCGCCGCGCCGCAGTCGCGCACGCCGTCCAGGCAGGTGCCCAGCTCGCAGCGCGCCTCAGAGCTGCAGTCTTCGTCTTGCGCGCAGTTGCGCTGGCCGTCGACGCAGCTGTGGAAGAGGCAACGCTCCCAGGGGCCGCAGTCCAGGTCGCGCCGGCAGCGGGAGGGATCCCCGTCGTCGTCGGGTCGTGCCACGGACAGAACCGCGGCTGGCGCGGGCGGCAGCTCGCTGGTGCGGCGCTGGACCACCACCGGAGGGGCGGCAGGCTGGCCGACCGGGGCCTGCGCCGCTACCGGCGTTTGGACTGGGTCGGCCCGGTCGTCAGGGGTGGCCCGCAGCAGGAAGAAGGCCGCCAGGAAGGCGAGCAGGGCCAGCGCAACCACGATGAACTGCCTGGGAGAGCTGGAACCGGTGCGAGGGCGGGGCACGGCGTTTCTATACCACATCAGGGCTCGACGGCCGTCACTCCCTCACCCCCGAAGCGCATCCCGGAACGCTCGGCGTAGAAGCCCGCCGGCCCCAGCTCCGCAAAGCCCAGGGGAAACAAGGCCAGCCGCGCATGCCCGCAGAGATCGCAGGGCGAGGCATAGCACTCCAGCGGCTCGAAGCCCGCTTCGTTCCTAGCCAACTCCACCAGGCCGGCCAGGCCGCTGCCCACCAGGGCCCTGAGCGCTGGATAGGGGGCCAGGTCCACAGAGCCAGGCACCAGCTCCAGGGGCAGCTCCAGGCCGGCGCAGAGCCCGGGCACGTAGCGCCCCCGCAGATCCACGTGGAAGTGGCTGGTGTCCCGCAGGCGGGCGCGACAGGGGGCGCGGGCCGCCAGCTGCCGCCAGGGCAGGCGCTGCTCCCAGGCGTAGAGGAAGCGGCCGGCCCGTCCCCCGGGCACCAGCCCGTAGCGCGCGGCCAGCTGCCGCGCGTAGTCCGCGCCGCGCTCGTCCAGCAAGGCGTCGAGGTCGATAGGGCGCTCGGCGGAAAGCTGCCGCAGGTCGCCCAGGAACTGGGGCAGCCAGACGAAGGCGCCCCCAGGCAGCACCTGCCCGGCCACCTCGGCCAGCGCAAGGGCGCGGCCGTAGGGCACGAACTCGGCGTGGAAGGGCGAGAAGCTCACCAGCACGCAGCTCAGTCCGGCCTGGGCCAGATCCTCCAGCACCAGACGAGCCTGCGCAGCGTTGCGCACCCACGAGGCATTGGTCTCCACGTACTCCAGGGTCAGCCTACGCCGGCGCAGCCCCTCCACGGCCCGCAGTAGCAGCTCACGGCCCAGGAAAGGCTCCCCGCCCCCGATGTGGAAGCTGGCGCCAGGGGCGCGCTCGGCCAGCAGGTCGAGCAGGGCCTCGGGATCACCGCGGGCGGGCTCGCGGTGGGGACCGCAGGCGTACAGACAGTGCCGACAGCGGGCCGGGCAGCGATAGCCCAGAACCAGGCCGCCGCCACGCAGGGCGGGAACGCGCAGGGAGAGGCTCACATGGCAAGGATAGCCGGTCCCCTCCCAGGGCAATAGGCGTCAAGGCATGAACGCCTTCTTCCACCGGGGCGCCCTGGCCGCGCTCATGTTGGCTGCCTGCCAGGGGAACCCTGCCCCGATGCCAGCGCCAAGCACACAGGATCAGCAGCTGTGCGAGCAGCTGGCGGCCCTGCCCCCCGAAGAGATCGAGGTGGCGCAGCGCCTGGCCGCCAGCATCCAGGATCCCGTATTGCAGGCGGCCGCGGTCGTCGCCTGGATCAAGGAGCATCGGGCCGCGCTGCCCCGGGAGCCAGCCCTGGCGCTCTGCCGCATCCTGGAGCAGCCGGCCGCCGCCATCTGCGAGCGCCAGATCACGCTGGCGCACCTGAGGCGCTGATGAACCCGTCTCGGACGCGCTCCCGCATTGACGCAGATCCGCTTCCTCGTCTACCGTGTGCCAAGTCCCATCCCCGCGCTCATGGAGGCGCTGCCATGGATCTCCGCTCTCCCCTCCCCTTGATCGGCATCGCGCTGGCAAGCGCGCTGGCCTGCAACACCGACGTGCACGTCGGGCCCAGCGAGAACCTGCCCCCGGTGGTCCACATCGAGTCTCCCATGGATCAAGCCGTCTACATGGAAGGCGAGGCGGTGGAGCTGATGGGCAGCATCGTCGACAACAACGGCCTGGAGGACCTGCTCAGCGTCACCTGGTCCTCGTCGGCCGATCCCTCGCTGGCCGAGCTGGACGCCTGGCCCGACAGCAACGGCACCTCGCGCCTAAGCGTGCTGCTGGCTGCCGGCACCCACCTGATCAGCCTGACCGCCATCGACCAGGCCGGCGAGGCCGCCGAAGACAGCATCACCGTAGTGGTGGAGCAGGCCGAGCAGTACCCCAGCGCCGCCATCACCAGCCCCGAGAACTGGAGCAGCTTCTACACCGACGACGCCATCGACCTGGTGGGCGTGGTCTCGGATGAGCAGCAGGAGCCCGACACCCTGGGCCTGGTCTGGTCCGCCTCCCACTCAGCTACCGGCGCAACCACGGTCATCTCCCAGCCCAGCGCGGATACCGACGGAAACACCAGCGTCAGCTGGACCGGCGAGAAGGACGAGGGTGGCTGGGTGGTCGCCCTGACAGCCACCGACAGCGACGCCAACACCAGCATAGCTGAGCTCTTCCTCAACATCGAGCTCTCGCCCAACCAGGATCCGGTGGCCACCATCACGGCGCCGGACAGCTACGACAGCTTCTACAGCTACGAGACCATCGACATCTACGGCATGGTCAGCGACGCCCAGCAGGCCGCGGACAGCCTGGAGATCAGCTGGAGCGCCACCGAGACCTCCATCGGGCTGCCCGAGGTACTGGGCGAGGGCTTCCCCGATGGCAAGGGCTATACCCAGGTCAGCTGGGCGCAGCCCGATGTGGGCAACTACCTGGTGGAGCTGGATGTCGTCGACGAGGACGGCAACCTGGGCCACGCCGAGATCTACCTGATCATCACCGACGTCGACGACGAGGACCTGGACGGCGACGGCTGGAGCGTCAACTCCGGCGACTGCGACGACGGCGACGCCACCGTCTACCCCGGGGCCGAGGAGATCTGCGCCGACGCCCTGGACAACGACTGCAACGGCACCGTGGACGACCGGGACATCGACGGCGACCTGCATATCGACGAGACCTGCGTCAACTACGACGGCAGCTACCCGGTAGATGACTGCGACGACACCGACTACTCCATCCACCCTGACGCCACCGAGTACGAAGACGGCGTGGACAACAACTGCGACGGCGCCACCGACGAGGGCACCGAGGCCTACGACAACGACGGAGACTGCTTCTGCGTCACTGGGCCCTGCACCGGTTCCATCGACGCCAGCTGCGGCACCATCTCCGATGGCGACTGCGACGACACGGACGCCAGCATCAATCCCGACGCGCTGGACGAGCCGGACATGGACTACATCGACGCTGACTGCGACGGCATCGATGGTGACGCCGACGGCTCCATCTACCTGGATCCCACCAGCGGAAGCGATGGCAACGACGGCCTCTCCTCCTCCGCGCCGGTCTACTCCCTGGCGGCCGCCTACACGGCTGCCGCGACGGCCGGCTTCGACTGGATCCTGATCGCCGATGGCAGCGTGGATCTGGATGGCGATTTCGAGGAGGGCTACCACCTGGCCGGCGGCTACGACTCGGGCACGGGCTGGGCCCGCAGCGCCGCCATCCTGCCCGAGATCCCGGTCTCGGAAGACGGCGAGACCCTGTCGGGCTGGGCCACACCCACCGAGTGGCAGCAGCTGGGCATCAGCGCCGACTCCAACAGCGACACCGGGGGCTCGTCCTTTGCGTTGGTGCTGGTCAATTCCCAGGGCCTGCTGCTGGACAGCTGCGACGTGGTGGCGGGCAACGGGGGCGCGGGCAGCAACGGCTCCAACGGTTCCACAGGGGGTAGCGGATCCTCAGGCGGTACCGGTGACGACGGCTGCGAGGACTCCAGCGGCCTGTGCGACTCCTGCAGCCGTCCCTCTGCCGGCTCGGGGGGCAGCGGCTGCAGCTCCAACAGCGGCGGCGCGGGTGGCAGTCCAGGGCACGAAAACTCCAGCGGCAGCTCGGGCAGCAGCGGCTCGGGCAGCGGCGCGGGTTCCGGCGGCTCGGGCGGCGGCGGCGACAGCAACGGCAGCACCGGCAGCAGCGGCAGCTCGGGCTCAGCCGGCTCCAACGGCAGCGCCGGCTCCTCCTACGGCAGCTTCGGCTACACGACCTACACGGTGTCCTCGGGCAGCACGGGGTCTTCGGGTGCCGCGGGTGGTGGTGGTGGCGGCGGCGGCGGCGGCGGCGGCGGTGCCAGCTGGTGCGACTCCTACGGCGGAGCGGGCGGCGGCGGCGGCGGCGGCGCCTGCGGCGGCGGCGGCGGCACGGCGGGCACAGGCGGCGGCGCCAGCGTGGCGATAATGCTCTACGCCTCCAGCATCGAGCTCGTAGACTGCACCATCGAGACTGGCGACGGCGGCGACGGTGGCAGCGGTGGCAGCGGCGGATCCGGCGGCGGTGGCGGCGGGGGCGGCGGGGGCGGCGCGGGCGCGGCCGGCGCCGGCCGTGGCGGCGACGGCGGCGACGGCGGCGATGGCGG
>CAYVQL010000036.1:0-50665 GCA_964454135.1 uncultured Enterobacterales bacterium
CATACTCTGGGGGCAGCACGCCAAGGCTGATCTCTATTGCGGTAGCAAGAAGAGTCAATCGGACTATGAGACAACTTCGATCTCCCACGACTGCACCGGGACCACGATCAGCAGCGAACCTGGGGAGTGTCCGTAGAATCCCATTCGATGACAGAAGCCCACCACCCCTGAGGCTCATGCGGACTGAAGGGGCGGGTTGAGTCGATCGCGAACGAACGAAACGGGAATCCGCGCCGATGACAGCATGGAGATCTTAGTGTACGTTCGATCCAGGATCACCACCATCGCCTCCGAGATCTCCCTGCTTGCAGCCCCCCCGCATCCTCCTTCCCGCCCTTGGCTGTGCTGGTCCGTAGCTGGAAGTTTCGTGGCCCTCTGCCCTGGCTGCTGCATGGACTACCAGCAAGGCGCTCAGGGCTCCATCGAGCCCACAACGCCCAGCGACACCTCGGAACCCGACGAGCCCTGCGACGGGCTCGACAATGATGGTGACGGCCTGGTGGACGAGCGCCATCACGACGCGGACGGCGATGGTGTAGCCGACTGTATCGACGATAGTTGCACGGTAGAGTTACCTGCAGCTGAGGACGTCTCGGAAAGCCTGGCTTGCGAGGTTTCGCTCACGTTGCCCGCCGATCCCTGGGCGATCGAGCTGATCTGGGAGACCGCGGAGCAGAGAGGAGGCTGCGCCGTGGGCAGCATCGTAGCCGATATCAACGACGACGGGACCTCCGACTTGCTTTGTCCGAGTTCCAATGAGCTTGTGGCTTACTCGGGCGATGATGGCCACGTGTTGTGGAACAGCGTGGAGTTCGATTCATTCTCCCCACTGGCCGTAGCGGATCTCGACGGAGACGGGGCGCTGGAGATACTTGGGATCAGCCCCTGGAGCGAGATCGTTTGTCTGAACGCTGATGGAGCTCTGGAGTGGCGTAGCGGGAACATCGAAAGCGACACTCCTTTTGGCACGCTCGAACACATCCACTCTATCGAGATCGCGGATCTTCTAAGTGATGGCACCCCCGAAATCGTTTTCAACCGCGCCATTCTCTCTGGCGCTGACGGAACGCTGCTGGCCACGATGGATAATCAAATCCGCCACGGCGAAAACTCGTTGGTGGTGGGAGACCTGGATCAGGCTGGCCAGCAAGAGATCGTGGTGCGTGGGAATGGCTACAGCGCCCTCGGCATGCTCGAATGGTCGGTCCCGGAGTCGAGCATCTCCTGGAGTCCGAATACGCCGTTGGCGGTACAGGCAGATGGGGATGACGAGGCCGAGATCGCCTTCGTGGCTGCCAACAGCTTCCGAGTGGTCGAGGCCGATGGAAGCCCGCTCATCGAGGTCGGACTACCCGCGGAGCGCGAAACGCACTGCGTGGCCTGCGCGGGCGACGTCGACGGCGACGGAGAGATGGAAGTGCTCATCTCAGACCATACGAAGCTGCGAGCCATGGACCTACACGGCAACGAGCAGTGGGCAGCGGACATCGACGACGTCTCGGGCTTTGTAGGATGCACCGTCTTTGACTTCGATCTGGACGGAGCCAAGGAGGTGTTGCTGCGTGACGAGCAGGATTTCTTCATCTTCGATGGCTATACTGGCGCTGTTCTTTTCCAGGATGCAGACCAGTCGGGCACTGTTGGCGACGTCCCCCTCGTCGTGGACCTCGACGGTGATGGCTCAGTGGAGATCGTGGCGTTGAACCACGCCGGCGGCTCGCGTATCTACGGCAACGTCAACCGCGACTGGCCCCCCGGATCAGGCATCTGGCCCTCGGCCACCTGGTCGGGCACTAGCCTCTTCCTGGACGGAAGCGTACCGCGTACCCCCGAGGCACCCTGGCTGACCACGAAGGTCTGGCGCGGCCAACCCGAGTCCATGATCGCAGGCATGGACCTGCGCCCAGAGATCATGGACTGGTGCGTTTCCTCCTGCGACGAAGAGGCGGGCCAGGTGCTGCTGGCTTTGCGCCTGGTCAACCTGGGCCCGCAAGAAGTGCAGCGCGGTGTGAGCGTGGCCGTCTACGGTCTGGCCGCAGCGGGTGTCCGCCAGCTTCTGGGCACGGTCGAGTATCCCGAGTTCATCGACAACGGGACGGCCAGCGCCGCTCAGCAAATAGCGCTCACCGTGGAGCAAGCCCGCGCCGGCGTAGTGCTGGTGGCGGGCGACGAAGGCCAGCAAGCGCTGGCGGTGGAGGACTGCGATCCCGAAAACAACGAGTTGGAGTGGCGCCTTGCGGACTGCGACTGAGCCCCCGATCCCGGGCCTGGCGCTGCTGCTGGCGGCCTGCTGCCCGGATCCGCCGCCACCGTTCGACACGGGCTCCACTTCGCCCCCGGAAGACACGAGTCTTCTGCCCCAAGATCGGGACGGCGATGGCTGGACCGTCGAGGAAGGCGACTGCGACGACGACAACCCCGCCGTGTATCCCGAGGCCTACGAGACCTGGTACGACGGAATCGACAGCGACTGCGACGGCGCCAGCGACTACGACGGCGATGGCGACGGCTGGGACAGCCAGGCCAATGGCGGCGATGATTGCGACGACACCGATCCGGCGGTCAACCCGGGAGCTGGCGAGGTGGCCGGCAACGGAGCGGACGACGACTGCGATGGGCAGATCGACAGCCCCCTGGATGTCTCCTCCGCGATCGCGCTCGTCGGGGAGCAGGCGGGCGCTCGGGCCGGGATCGCCGTGGCCGGCGTCGGGGATGCGGATGGCGACGGCCAGGACGATCTACTGGTGAGCGCCCAACAGGCCGGCCAGGACTTGCTGAACGGCGCGGTCTATCTACTGCGCGGCCCGGTCACGGCTTCCATGAACCTGGCGGAGGCCTCCACCCTCCTGCGGGGCGCAGACGGCAGCCTGGCGGGCAGCAGCGTGGCCGGCCTGGGAGACATGAACGGCGATGGCCTGGACGATTTCGCAGTGGGCGCCTACCTGGACACCAGCGCCGGCTACACCGACTCCGGCGCCGTCTATATCTGGTACGGCGGCACGTTCCCCGAGGACGATCTGTTGGATGCGGGTGGCGACATGCTGGTCTGCTGGCCTGATGAGGACCAAACCGGGCGCAGCGTGGCTGCGGCTGGAGATGTGGACCGCGACGGACTGGACGATCTGCTGGTGAGCGCCCTCACGCCGGCCGAGACCAGCCAGATCGAGATGGTCGCCGCCTTTCTCTGGCTGGGACCGATCACTGGTCAACGTTCCGTTTCCGAAGGCGACGCCGTGCTGCTGGCGGGCGAGTACGACACGGAGGGCCTGGAGGGCTTCCACCCTGTCGGGGCCGGCGAGTTGAACGGCGACGGCTACGGCGACATCCTGGTGGGCTGGTCCGCAGCGGGCGCCATGAGCTCCTACGTCGGCGCGGCCTACGTGGTGCTGGGCCCGGTCTCGGGCAGCATGGAGCTGGCGAACGCCGAGGGCGTCTGGCGCGGCGGGAACGACTACGACTTCGCCGGCAGCGGGGCGGCGGGCGTGGGCGACGTGGACGGCGATGGCTACGGCGACCTGCTGGTGGGCGCCTACGGCGCCGACAGCGGCGGTAGCGGTGCAGGTGCGGCCTACCTGCTGCTAGGCCCAGCCACGGGCGGACACGCCTTGGGAGAGGCGGCTTGCCGCCTGAACGGCGAGCAGCCGGGGGACATGGCCGGCAGCGCCGTATCCGCCGCCGGCGACGTGAACGACGACGGCCGCGCCGATCTCCTGGTAGGCGCGGTGGCCGAGGGCAGCAACGGCGCCGGCGCCGGGGCGGCCTACGTAGTGCTGGGCCCGGTAAGCGGCAATCGCGGCCTGGGGGAAGCGGACCTGCGCCTGCGCGGCAGCACCGTGGGCGATCAGGCCGGCTTCAGCCTGGCGGCGGCCGGCGACATGAATGGCGACGGCCGCGACGACGTGCTGATGGGCGTGCCCGGCAGCGACCAGGGCGGCAGCGAAGCGGGCGCTGCCTTCCTGATGATGGGCTGGTAGCATCATGGAGATCCCCGCCGACACGGCCGCGAGAGGTCAATTCATGCTTCGAAACGCCATCTTCGCCTCGTCCCTGCTCCTGCTGGGATGCGACGAGGCCGAAAAGCCTGCCGACACCGCTTGCAGCTCGACCCTGGATGCCGACGGAGACGGCTACGACCTCTGCCAGGACTGCGACGACGAGGACCCCGCCGTGCATCCCGGCGCCATCGACTGCCGCGACGGCGTGGACAACGACTGCGATGGCATCGCAGACGGGGATGGCGCCCCCCCCCTGGGCACCTGGCACCCTGACGCCGACGGCGACGGCTACGGCGACCACGCCAGCGCCAGCAACGCTTGCGAGCAGCCCGCGGACACGATGGAGGACGCCTCTGACTGCGACGACGGCGATTCCGGCATCCATCCCGACGCCTAGGAGCTGTCCAACGGCCTGGACGACGACTGCGACGGCTTCGTGGACGAGGACGCCGTCGACATGGGCACCTGGTACGCCGACGCCGACGGCGACGGATACGGAGACGCCGACAGTGTGGTCACCGCTTGCGACCAACCTGATGGCACCGTGGACGACTCCACGGACTGCGATGACGCCGACCCCGCCATCCACCCCGACGCCGAGCCGGGTTGCGACGGCAAGGACCATGACTGCGACGGCGCCATTGACAACGATGCGGACGGCGACGGCCATACCGACGAGGCCTGTGGAGGCGACGACTGCGACGACGGGGACGCCAGCACCTACCCCTTCGCCCCCGAGATATGTGAGGATGGCGTCGTGAACGACTGCCAGGGCAACGAAGACGCAGCCATAGAGGAGTGCTGGGAGGACTATGAGCTCTCGCGAGCGCACGCCAAGTTCGTGGGCGAGGCGGATAGGGATTCGACTGGAAGCGACCTTTCCGGTGCGGGGGACGTCAACGGCGACGGCTTGGCCGACCTTCTCATCGGCGCCAGTGGCTTCGATGGCAACCGCGGCGTCGCCTGCCTGTTCCTGGGGCCGGCGTCCGGGACAATGGGCATCTCGACCGCCGATGCCTTCCTGCGCGGTGAGGCCGAGGACAACTACGCAGGTATCGCCGTCAGTACCGCGGGCGACGTGAACAGCGATGGCTTCGCTGATTTCATGGTAGGAGCGTTCGGTGAGGAGTCCAACGGCGGCGCCGGCGCCGCCTACGTCGTGTTGGGGCCCGTCACGGGGGATGCGGACCTGGGGGATGTGGCCGTCAAGTTGGCGGGGGAAGCCTACGGCGATGGAGCGGGCATAGCGGTCGCCGGGGCTGGTGACGTGGACGGCGATGGCCACGGCGACCTGCTGGTGGGTGCCTCCGGTGACGACAGCGCGGAGTCCGGCGCCGGGGCCGTCTACCTAGTGCTGGGCTCCCAGCTCGGTCCCGAGGCCAGTACACAGGAGCTCTCCACAGCCACTGCTAAGCTGGTGGGGACCAACCCCTCGGACAACGCAGGAGGTTCGGTAGCAAGTGCGGGCGACGTGGACGGCGACGGCCTGGCCGATCTGCTTATCGGGGCCTGGTGCGCCGATGGGTGGATGAGCAACTGCGGAGCTGCCTACCTCGTATTGGGGCCGGTTTCGGGCGAGCTGCATTTGTACGAAGCCGATGCGACGCTGCTGGGGGAGGATGACCAAGACAATGCCGGTCAATCGGTGGCCAGCGCGGGCGACGTGGACGGCGACGGTCTGGCCGATCTGCTCGTTGGAGCGCCGGATGCGGGAGAGGACGACCTCGAAGGAGGAACGGTCTACCTGGTGCTGGGACTTCCGAGCGGCACGGTGAGCCTCTCGGAAGCCGAGGCCGTGATGTACGCGGAAGCATATGGGGATGAAGCGGGCTACGCGGTGGCCGGCGCGGGCGACGTGGACGGAGACGGCCTCGACGATGTGCTGATTGGAGCCTACCAGGCGGCGGGCGGGGGCGCGGCCTACCTGCTGCTGGGACCGGTGACCGGCACCGTGCAGCTCGCGGCCGCCGACGCCGAGCTGTCGGGTGAGGCCTCGAACGACAGGGCGGGCAGCGCCGTGGCCGGCGCGGGCGATGTCGATGGCGATGGAGATGACGAGCTGCTCGTAGGGGCCAGCCGAGAGGGGTCGGGGGGGACGTACGCGGGTGCCGCCTACCTGGTGATGTTCGGGGGCGGCTTCTGACGGATCTGTGAGTCGGCCGTAGTCGTACGCATCGGCTGGACCGCAGGAAAGACGACCGAGACGCATATGGCGTTGGACCTGGCCTGGGCGTTCCAGCACAGGGCGAGTGCGCTCTCCCCAGGGCATGCGGTGGTCCACGGGACCTGTCCTCTGGTACTACATCCCGCCCTCACCGCGACGAAGCGCCTGGCCTCCAGAGCCCAGGAACCGTCGCCGCCCTCCCGGAGGCACCGCCCATGCCCCGCAGATCGAAGCTGGAACCCCACCTCGACAAGCTGGGCATGGTCACCGACAAGCAGCTGGCCGACCTCGTAGGCTTGAGCTTCGAGGCCGTCCGCAGATACCGCACCAGGCGCGGCATCCCAGCACGCCCGGACGCATCCGGACTTCGATGAGCAAGGCATCGCCTGGTACGAAGAACGAGCGCGAGAATGTGGGGACAAGGCCTGACGGGGCCTGACGCCCCCCGCTGACAAGGCTGTCGCCGCCCTCGGCAAACTCGGCAGACGACCGCCTCGCCACTGATAGGGGCCCACATCGAACCGTGGTTGCCCCAACGCCTGTTGGCTACGGAGTTGACGATCCCGAACCACGCCATAGCCACTGCAGCGAAGCTCGCGCCCTCAGGCGAAACCACTGAGGCGGAGCGTGCGCGCTGACACCTATGATCACGAATCACCCCAGGAGGACCTCTCCGTTGGGCGACCGCAGCGCCCCCGGCCTGCCCAACAAGAATCCCTGCAGCAGGTCGCAGCCCAGCTCCGTCACGGTCCTGCGTTCGGCCTCGGTCTCGATGCCCTCCGCCACCACCTGGATGCCCATCTTGTGGCACAGATTCGTCAGGGAGCGCACCACCTCGCGGCGCAGAGGCTCGCGGTCCACGTCGCGCACCAGGGACATGTCCAGCTTGACGATATCGGGCTCCAGGGCCACGAAGCTGGACAGCCCGGCGTAGCCGGCCCCCAGGTCGTCCACGGCGATGCGGAAGCCCAGCTCCCGCAGACGGGCGATCCGGGACGGGACATCCCCGAGCCCGTCCAGCGAGGCACGCTCGCTGATCTCCAACACCACGCGATCGGCCATGCGCGACAGCGGCTCGTCCCGCCCGTAGAGCCGCTCGTCCGCCAGGTCCCGCGGGTGCAGGTTGACGAAGAGCGTCCCGCCCGCATGGGCATCGTCAAGCAGCGGGGCCGCGGCGCGCGCCCGGATGGCCCTGCCCAGCTCGGCTGTCCGCTCGAGGCGTTCGGCGGCCTGCAGCAGCGCGCCGGGGTGCGGCAGGGCGCTCGAGCCGGAGCGAAGCAGCGCCTCGTGCCCAAAGAGAGCTCCGTTCTCGGCCTTCGCGATGGGCTGGTAGGCGATGCCCAGGTTGCGCAAGACCTCCTCGAAGCTGGTCAGCAGCCCCTCGGGATCGTCGGTCAAGCCGCCCGGCAGGCCGGAGAGCGCCAGGGCCTTGCGCTTGATGCGCGCCAGCTGGCGCAGCTGCATGGCCTGACTCATCCGGCGCGCCAGCTCCCGTATAGAGAAGGGCTTGGAGAGGTAGCAGAAGGCGCCACGCTCGACCGCCTGGACGGCGGAAACCAGCGAAGGTTGGGCCGTAGCGAGGATCACGGGGACATCGGGATGCCGCTCGGATGCGATGCGCAGCAACTCGAGCCCGTCCATGATGGGCATCTGGATGTCCGAGACCAGCACATCGATGTCATTCGAATCGAGGATCTTCGAGGCGATCTCGCCGTTTGCCGCTTCGACCACCTGGTAGCCCTCGGCACGCATGAACTGAACCTGCATGTAGAGCAGGGCCTCGTCGTCCTCCGCCACCAGCACGGTTCCGCCGTGGCGGGGTGGCGTGAGCGACTCCAGCATCGCGCCATGGCTCTCTGCATGCATGTTCGTCTCCCGTCTCAAAGGACCAAAACCAGGTCGAGCATGTGTTCGGGCCAGTCGTCCATGGGTGTTTCCCTCCTTCACTTGGCCGAGATTCAGCAGACCACCGGCGCGGCCCAGACTCGAGCAGGTTCACCCTGCCGTTTCAGCCGCAGGCAGATGCCGTGCACGGTGCGGGCCAGGTCGTCGAAAGGCCAGGTGTCCACCAGGGCGCGCACGAAGGGATGGATCTCCCGGTCCTCCACGCGCCAGCGGGTGGCCACCACACCCGCGGCCCCGGCCCGCAGAAAGGCGTCGGCCAGCGAGCGCCCGGTCCCGCCGTTGGAGCAGGCCACGGCCGTGGCGCAGCCAGCCAGCAGCACCACCGGATGGCCGGGCAGACGATGGCGGGCCACTTCCAACGGGCTCATCGGGCCGTCGGCGAAGAGCAGCTGGGGGATGCCGTGCTCCCGGCGGGCGTGCAGGCCCAGGTGCAGCAGCCCCACCGGCCGGTCCAGCCGCAGCCGGCCCTTGCGGGCATCCTCCCCCCGCAGCCAGATGGCGGCCTCGTCGCGGCCTACCTCTCGACAGGCCCATGGAAGGTCGCCCTGGGCATCGGCCAGGCTGGCGATGGCCGGCAGCGGCGGCGATGGTATGCGGCGCCCTGGCCGTCGCAGGCCTGCCACGTCGCACAGCAATGGCAGGTCGTCACGGCTGTCGCAGGCGGCCTGGGCGATGGCGAGCAGCGGGGCGTCGGTCAGCAGGCCGTCGGAGGCCACCAAGAGCTCGCCTGGCGGAAGCGCGCCGTCCTGGAAGAGCATGGCCCCCAGCACGCGGCAGGTGTCGGGGCTGCGCTCGGCGCGCAGCTCCTCCCTGGCTCGGGCCGTCAAGCGGGCGAACTCTTCACCGCTCAAGGTCAGCCTATGCAAGCCGCCGCCCGCGCCGGGACCGTGCAGCAGCAATCCGTCGTGCACGGCGGCCAGGGCCAGCAAGGGCGCTTCGGGATCCGCCGCGCTGCGGCTGTCCAGAAAGCGCATGCGGAGGAGCTCCCTGGCTGACTCGATGCAGCCGTCCCGCCGGGCGCGCTCGGCCAGCATCAGCAGCGGGGGGGCGTCCCAGGTGGCCAACACGTCCCCGTCCTTGGTGGCGATGCGTGGGCGCAGCGCTTCCACGGTTGCCGGCCAATCGAAGGCCCGCTCGCCGGCCACGGCCACGGCCACGGCATGCCTGGCCAAGGCGTCGAACAGCGCGGCTTCGAGAACCGATTCCTGTTTGAGGCGCAGGGTCTCGAGTTCGGCCTGCGCCTGGCTTCTCTGTCCGAGGCCTGCCAGCGCGATGCAGCGGTGGCACTGCAGGACGTGGCGCGTGGCTTCGGGCAGGGCCTGCATGTCGATGGCGTCCTGCGTGCCGAGAACCCGCTCGTGCCGCCCAGCCGCGCTCTCCGTCCAGGCCCTGTTGATCGCGGTCCAGACGTCAGGCGGTCGCTCCGCCCGTTCGGCCTCCTCCACCCACTCCTCGGCGCCGCGAAGATCCATCGTGTTGTAGGCGCACGAGGCCAGGATGCGGCAGATCCACCCGGCCCAGTGGGAGTCCAGCCGTTGGCGCTCCGCCAGCAGTCGCAGCGAGCGTTCGGCGTCGGCCAGGTAGCCGCGGCCCATCAGGGCCAGGGCCAGGCCTGCGGTGGCCTTCACCACGCCGGTCTTGTCGCCTGCGGTGTAGGCCATGGCCAGGGCGCGCCGGTAGAGAGAGCCCGCCTTCGCGGCGTCGTCCGCGCGCCCGGCCCGGGAGGCCTGATCGAGCAGGACGGAGACCTCGGGATGGGCCTCTGGCATGGGGTAGGAGCGCAGGCGCAGGCACGAGACGCGCAGGGGAGCCGGCACGCGCACCATGGCCATGTGGACCAGGTCCGAGTCGCTGCAGGGTTCCAGCTCCCCCGCCTGCCGGGCGTCGGCCAGCCACAGGGCCCAGTGCAAGGGCTCGAGCCGTTCCCGCGCCGCGATGGCGAAGAAGACGGTCTCGCGCTCGATGGCGCAGGTCAGGTCCAGACCGACGCCCGGCCGCTCCTCCCAGGCCTGGCCAAAGAGCGAGGCCTGCTCGTCCCCAGGGGCCGCGAAGACCAGCAGATGCCGCGCCTCGGGGTGCCAGGCCCGCACGCCGCGCTGGGTGCGGAGCAGCTCCAGGGGAGAGCCCTCGTCCCGATACCGGCTCTCTTCGAAAGGAGCGGTGCCATCCAGCAGCGCGTCGGGGTGAGGAGGGCGGCGGCGCCGCGCGCGCTCCTGCAGCGCCTGGATGCTGGGGGGGCCGGTTCGGTCCAGGCGCCGCAGCAGCTCGGACAATGCCAGCAGCTCGCGATCCCAGTTCCGTACGAGCTCGGAGAGCTCGGGATCCGTCGCAGCGCCCGAAGCCAGCTCCTTTTCCTTGTCCTTCCGGTCAGTCCTCACGATTTCCCCCTTCCTCCTTGGTGGCTCGGCAAGGCCCTTCAGGGGCCCGCCGGCCGGGTCGTTCGAACTGCGCCATCACTGTCCCCGTCCTCTTGGCGTCCACCCATTCAGCCGCCTGGAGAACGTGAGAGCGCGTTCAACCAGAAAGGGCGGAAACAGGCCAAAACCGTCGCTCCTTGACGAAATCTTTGCAACTTTCTTTGCGACATCGCCGCCGCTGCGGCTCGATCCGCGGCGTGCCCTGCCTGAACGGCCGCCTTCAACCTGGCGGATGGCCTGGTCAGGCTTTCAGGGCCAGGGGCTGCGTGAGATCCGCGGCCTTTCTCGCATCGGAGTGCCATCCGGGAACCGCCCCCCAGATCCCGCGGCGGTGGCGCTTGATACCCGAAAACCCGCCTTCAACCGTTACCGATCACCCCTCCGCACTACTCCACGTATCCCAACACCTCCAACCGCCTCCGCAGCACCTCTTCATCCAGCCCCGGAACCGGCTCCCAGACCGCATCCCGCTCTTCGAGATCCAGGGGCGGCACCTCGTGCGCCCAGCGCGCCTCGAAATCCACCACTTCCTCCAGGCTCCGCCGCTCCCCCGGGTCCGCCCCCAGATCGTAGACCTCCACCCCCCCCTCGGACTCGATCAGCTTGCGCTCCCCCTGCAAGAGCGCCCTCCGCCGCGGTCCGTAGAGCGTGCCCGAGGCCGCCAGCGTGCGCTCGCTCCAGCCCGGGCTCCAGCTCCCCTCGGCCATGCCTGCCACCCAGGACCAGGGCCCCCACGCCCCCTCGGCCCCGCCCAGCTCGGCCAGGGTGGCCGCCAGGTCCGCCAGGCTCACGGGCAGGTCCTGGGGACCGGTGCGCCCCTGCCAGCCCGCGGGGGGCACCACCAGCAGCGGCACGTGCAGCAGCTCCTGGTACAGGCTGTGGCCGTGCTCGAAACCGCCGTGATCCCAGAGCTCCTCGCCGTGATCGGAGAGCACGAACAGCCAGCTGCGCTCCGCCCGACCCGAGGCCTCCAGCGCGGCCAGCAGCTCTCCCAGCAGGGCGTCGGCCCGCTCCACCTCGCCGTCGTAGTAGGCGCTGGCCAGGCTTCGCAGCTCCACAGGCGCCTGTTCCCTGGGCAGATCGCTGTCCCGCAGCTGCTCGGGCCAGGGCTGCTGCAGGCCGGCCGCCTGCAGGTGGCGCTCGGTCAGGCCGGGCCAGCGCTCGTAGGGCAGGTGGGCGCCCAGCAGGTGCACCCAGACCAGCCGCGGCCGCCGGGGATCGCTGGCGGCCAGACCCTGGGGCAGGCGCTGCACCACGTCGGCGTCGCTGCCCAGCAGCCAGTAGCTGTCGAAGCCCCGCTCCACCCCGCTCCCGGGCGGCACGGTGGGGTTGTTGTAGCGCCCCAGGCTGCGGTAGCCGGCGGCCCGCAGGGCCTCGACCACGGTGGGCACGCCGGCGGGCAGGCGCAGCTCCGCCCCGGCCAGCAGGCGCTTCTGCGCCACCACCCCGGCGTAGGCGGAATCAGCCCGCTCCAGGGCCGCCGGCTGCACGCCGCTGAGCATGGAAAAGACCGCCTCGCGGGTCCAGCTGGCCGTGCTCCAGCAGCGCTCAAAGTGCAGGCCGCGCTCGCGCAGCCCATCCAGCGCAGGGGTGCGCACCGCGCGCTCCTGCCCCAGGACCCGATCGGCGCGCAGCGTGTCTATCAGCACCACCCACAGGTCGGGAGCCCCGGGCGGCCCCTGGCCAGCCACCACCCGCGGCTCGCCCAGGGCGGCCGTGGGCAGGCATTCCTGCGGCGCGTCCTGCGGCAGGTCGGCCTCGACTCGCAGCCGCAGATCCACCTGCTGGCCCGCCCAGGGGGCCAGGGAGCGCGAGACCGGGGCCCAGTCCACGGCCCCGGCGCCCGCGTCGCGCTCCCAGAGCGCCACGGCCTGGTCCCCGGCCGAGACCAGGTCCAGTCGCCAGCGGATCCGTGCGCCGCAGCGCGACGGAACGGCCTGCGCCAGCCCATGGACGAAGCGCAGCTCGGGCTCGAGCGTCGGAACGGTCAAGCGCGCCGCGCTGCTCCAGGAGCCGGCAAGGGCCACGCCCGGCCGCAGGTCGTTGCGGACCGCCACCAGGCCCGGCGGGGGCGCGTTCTGCCCCTCGGCCTGGACCGCCCGGCTCAGCTGGGGGGCCAGGTCCAGCACCTGCAGCCCCTCCTCGCTGCTGGCCGGCGCTTCGCGCTGCGGCGCTCCGCGCTCTCCGCAAGCGCCGAGATTGACGGCAAGAACGAAGAGGACGCAGGGTGATGGCGCCCAGGGCTGCGCAGGGGGTTCCAAAGGCTTTCCGTCGTGCCGATAGGGTGAACACTGGTCGTATCGGTGCCGGCCCGCGTCCGGCAAGCACCCCCCGTGACCCGAGGTGCTCATGTACAAAGCCACTCTGCTGCTTCCCGACGAGCTGGTTGAGATCCGCGGGAGCGCCCGCCGCAGCATACGTCGCAAGATCCCCATCAGCGAGCAGGGCATCGTGTTGGCCCTGGTGACCAACGACTACCATGACAACTGGGTCTTCCCCGAAGGCTCGGTGCAGGTGCTCTCGCTCGAAAAGCTGGAGGAGGACGAGGACTCCCAGGAGTGAGACCCCGCCGGGGAGACGCTATCGCACCGCCTCGAAGCTGCCGTCGTAGTCCACGGGGATGCCCTTCAGCGTGACGCTGCCGCTGAACTCGCCCTCGATGGTCGATGAATCCGAGAAGCTGCCCTCCCAGGTCCCGGAGACCATGCTGCCCACCACGATATTGCCGTCGCAGTCCGGATCGCTGCTGATATTGCCGTCGATGTTGCCGCTCTGGGCGCCGAAGACCGCCAGGATGCCCTGGAACTCGCACTCTCCGGAACCCTGGATCTGGGGCTTGCCCGCCTCGGCCACGGTGAGGGCCACCTCGCCCTCGCAGGTGTCGTTGAGGCCCAGCTTGACCAGCGTGACGTCGATGGTCACCGTGCCCTCGTAGTCGCCGTCGCGGCTGCTGCTGCCGGTGTCGCCCGTGTCGCCGCCCGTATCGCCGCAGCCGGCGCCCACGAGGGCATCGTTGTCGTCGCAGTCCGCGTCGTTGCCCACGTAGCCCGACACCGGGTCGCAGCTGGTGGTGGTGGCGCCAGCATCGCCGAAGCCGTCGCCGTCGCTGTCCCGATACCAGGTGGGCGCGTCCACCGGGCTGCCCTCGTCCACCCAGCCGTCGCAGTCGTTGTCCTGGTCGTCGCAGTACTCGTCGGCGCCGGTGTAGACCGAGGCGTCGCCGTCGTCGCAGTCGATGGCGTCGGCCGCATAGCCGCTGGGCTGGTTGCAGGCCTCGCTGGCCTTGTAGTCCTGATCGCCGTGACCGTCGCCATCCGCATCCGGATACCACTGGCTCATGGTGGACAGGTCCACGCCCCCGTCGGCGTCGTCGCTCAAGCCGTTGCAGTCTTCGTCGGTGTCGTCCGCGTCGCAGATCTCGGTGGCGTCGGGGTTCACCCCGGCGTCGCTGTCGTCGCAGTCGCTGTTGTCCTTCAGGTAGCCGTTTGGCGGCTCGCAGCCGCGGTTCTGGCTGTCGTCGTCGCCATAGCCGTCCCCATCGGAATCCAGATACCAGGTGGAGGCGTCTTCGGCGTCCTCGCCATCGGTCTCGCCGTTGCAGTCGTTGTCCAGCCCGTCGCAGACCTCGGTGTTGCCAGGGAAGGCCTGGTCAGCGCTGTCGTCGCAGTCCTCGCCATTGGCGGGGTCCACGTAGCCCTTGGGCTGGGCGCAGGCCTTCTGGGCGATGCCGGGGTCGCCGTAGCCATCGCCGTCCTGGTCGGCGTACCAGACGAAGTACTCCACCTCGTCGTCGGTAAGGTCGTTGCAGTCGTTGTCTACGCCGTCGCAGGCCTCGACGGCGGCTGGGTTGACCAGGGCGTCCGCGTCGTCGCAGTCGCTGTTGTCCTCCACCAGGTCCGCGCTGCCCGGACAGGCCTCTTCGGAGGCGCCGGGATCGCCGTAGCCGTCGCCGTCGCTGTCGGCGTAGAGCGTCACGAGCAGGCCCTCGTCGACCTGCCCATCGCAGTTGTTGTCCACCCCGTCGCAGATCTCCTGGGCCTCGGGATGGACCTCGGCGTCGCTGTCGTCGCAGTCCTCGGGCGGGGAGTGGCCGTCGCCGTCGTCGTCGACGAGCTCGACCGCGCTGTCTCCGCTGTCTGCGGGCGGCTTGCCGTCGTCGTCGCAGGCGGCCAGGAGCAGGGCGAGGAGGGTGAATCTGAGGCTGCGCATGGTGAAAACATCCTGGGAAGGGTTGAAACCAAGCCCCGACAGGCTCTCTCTGCACCCTTCAGGCTAACCGCTGGTCCCGAGGCGCTGCCACAAACGAAGACTTCCTGGTCGTCGAAGCGTTACGGAATCCCAGGACCGCCCATGCGCATCTTCGCTCTCCTCCTCTCCTTGCTGCCTGCCAGCGCCTTGGCCCAGAGCCCCCACGAGCCCTGGCGCACGGTCGAGACCGAGCACTTCCGCATCCACTACCCCCTGGCCGCCGAGGCATGGTCGCTGGAGGCTGCAAAGCGCTTCGAGGACATCCACGCCGTGGTCACCGCAGAGGTGGGGCACACGCCGCGACAGGTGGTCGACGTGGTGGTGATCGACCCCTACGGCCGCGCCAACGGCTTCGCCATCCCCACACTGCGCACGCCCCGCATGGGGGTCTTCACCACGGCTCCCGGGGCTGCGTCCAGCATCGGCAACTACCACTCCTGGGTCGAGGAGCTGGTGGTGCACGAAGAGGTGCACCTGGTGCACATGCTGCGCCCCTCGCGCAACGCGGCTGGGTTTCTGACGACCTCCCTGCTGGGCGTGGGTCCGGTGGCCCTCAAGTCGCCCATGTGGGTGATCGAGGGCTACGCCACCATGCTCGAGGGCCGGCTGACCGGCGCAGGCCGCCCCAATGGCGACCTGCGGGCCAGCTTGCTGCGGGCCATGGCGCGCGAGGGCCGCCTGCCCAGCTACCGGCAGCTGAACGGCTCCCAGCGTTACCTGGGGCGCGCCATGCCCTACCTGGTGGGCTCGGCCTTCATGGAGTGGCTGGCGGAGCGCCAGGGAGAGGACGCCATGCGCGCGCTCTGGGCCCGCATGACCTCGCGCCGCATCCGCGGCTTCAAGACCGCCTTCGAGGGGGTGTTCGGAGACCCGCCCGAGCTGCTCTACGAGCGCTTCTGCGCCGAGCTCTCCCACGCCGCGCTGCAGATCGAGCGGCAGCTGCCCGAGGACGAGGGCACGCTCTGGCAGGATCTCTCCCGGGGCACGGGTCGTCCGGCGGTCTCCCCGGATGGGCTGCGCCTGGCCGTGGTGGAGCAGCGCCAGGACAAGCCCCCGCGCCTGCTGGTGCTCGGCACCGAGGATGACGGCGAGGCCCGGCGCGAGTGGCAGGAGCGCGTGGACCGCAATCTGGCCCGCGATCCCCAGGACGTGGCGCCCCTGCCCCCCGAGGTCTTCCCCAAGGATCCGGAGGCGCAGCGCGTGCACGGCGGCCGCAGCCCCTCCGAACCCCGCTGGCTGCCCGACGGCCAGGCCCTGCTCTTCACGGCCTGGCAGCGCGACGCCCAGGGCGACTGGCGCCCCGATCTCTTCACCTGGCAGCCCGACAGCGGCCGCGAGCGCCGGGTCACCCGCGGGGCCCAGGTGCGCGACGCGGATCCGGCCCCCGACGGCAGCTGGGCCGTGGCGCGTCGCCAGCGCTGGGGCGCCTCCCAGCTGGTGCGCGTGGACCTGGCCAGCGGCCAGGTCAGCGATCTGACCGAGCCCGACATCCACGCCGTGCACGACAGCCCGCGCATCAGTCCAGACGGGACCAGGCTGCTCTACCTGCGCAACGCGGGAACATGGCAGCTGGTGCTGCGCGACCTTGACGATGGACAGGAACAGCTGCTGCCCCTGCCCGACGGCAGCTCGCTGCGGCAACCGGCCTGGAGCGCGGACGGCCAGAGCATCTTCGTCTCCCTGGGTCGCGGCGGTCTGCTGGAGGTCTGGCGCCTGCCCCTGGACGGCGCAGCGCCCCAGCAGATCACCCACAGCCACGGCCTGGCGCTGGCCCCCGAGCCCACGCCCGACGGCGAGGCGGTCTTCTACCTGACCATGGACAGCAAGGGGCTGGACCTGCGCCGGCTGGAGCTTGGCGCCGCCCTGTCCCCCGTCGAGCTGAGCGAGGCGCCCGCGCTGCCCGTGCTTCGTCCTCCGCCTGCCGCAGCGGCGCAGCTGGAGCTGCGTCCCCTGGAGCGAGAGCCCCGCTCCTACGGCCTGGGCCGGCTGGAAGCTCGTCCGCTGCTGGGCGGCGTCACCGCCGCCGGGCTGGACACCATGGACCTGGGTCTGCGCCTGGGGGACCTGCTGGGCCGCTGGGAGCTGCTGACCCTGGCGTCCATCGGCCACCTGCAGGGCGCCACCGGGGGCAGCTCCGTGTTGGCCCTGCGCGTCCTGCCGGTGGAGCTGCAGCTGCAGGGCTTCGCCTCGTCCGAAGGCGGCGGCGCCCAGCGCGCTGGGGGCGCCCTGGACCTGAGCCTGGAGCGCCAGCTGCCCTGGGGTCGGGCGGGCATGGGCCTGGCGGCCTGGCTGGATCGACCCTGGGGAGAGGGCGGGGAGGACGGCCGCGGCGCCGGCCAGGCTCGCGCCTGGTTCCAGGACTTCGCCTGGCTGGGGCGCGCCTGGGCGGGCCTGCAGGCCGAGGGGCTCTTCCAGCTGGGCAGGACCGGCGACGCGCCCTGGCGCATGGGTTCGGGCGGACTGGGCCTGTCCATGGGCTGGGACGCCATGGGCCTGGCCCTGGGCTACGACCTGTGCGGCACCGACGCCCAGGGCGAGCTGGATCGCTTGCAGCTGGGCGGCATGGACTCGGCGCTCTGGCCCCGGGCCTACAGCGCCACCCGCATCTTCGTGCCGGTGCTGGCCCCGGGCAGCGCCAGCGGACAGGGGCACGACGAGCTGCACGCCAGCCTGGGCGCGCTGGGCTCCCTGGAGCTCTTCGCCCAGCGGCACCGGCTCTGGGAGGACTGGCAGGCCTACCCCTACAGTGAGCCCGGCGGGGCTGCCAGCCTTGTGGGGCTCTCCGTGAAGCTGCCCATGCCATCCCAGCCCCTGGTGCGCCTGCCGGCCATGTCCTGGGAGGCGGGCATGGCCTGCATCGTCGAAGATCCCCAGGAGGGCCTGCGCTCGCGCCCCTGCCGCGCCCTAGAGGACTACGCCTCCTGGATAGGGCTGGTCTGGCGGCCCTGAGCGGCTGGGGAGCGCAAGTTGCCACGACTCGTCATCTTCGACTACGACGGCGTTCTGGCCGACACAGCCGAGGCCGTGCTGGCCCTCTCGCGTAGCATCTCCGCCCAGCTGAGCCATCCGCGTCACCCCACACGGGCCGACCTGGCCGCGCTGGAGCCCATGAGCTTCGCCGAGCTGGCGCGGCAGATGGAGCTCCCGCAGCGCCTGCAGCCGGGCTTCACGGCGGCACTGCTGGAGGCGCTGACCGAACGGGATCCGCCCGCGCCCCTGGTGGCGGGCATGGGTGAGCTGATCCGCGACCTGCACGAAGCTGGCGTGCATCAGGCCGTGGTCAGCGGCAGCCCGCAGCGACTGCTGGACCGTTTCCTGCGGCACCACGACCTGCAGCGTACCATGGCACGGGTCTATGGGCTGGACGCTCCTGGGAGCAAGGCGCAGAAGATCCTGCGCGCCGCCGGCGCCCTAGACGTGCTGCCGGCCGAGTGCTGCATGGTGGGCGACGCCAGCAGCGACATGCGGGCGGCGCAGGAGGCGGGTGTGCTGGCGGTGGGCGTCACCTGGGGCAACCAGGATCGCCCGCGCCTGCTGGCCGCTGGGGCCGATCAGGTGGCTGACCGTCCCCAGGCTCTGAGGGCGCTGCTGCTGCGCTGAGCGGGGGGCGCGGGGCGCTGCTTGCGGCGCGGAATCCTGAAGAGCCTATCATTTCTCCCTTGATTTTCGCTCCTCTCTCTCGTAGCCCCCCGCGGCCAGTTTCGCGACGGTGGCGTAGGCCAGCCGCGCCACACCGGCCAGCAGCTCGGAGTCCAGGGTGTCGGGAAGATCCCCGGGCTTGTGCAGGTGGGTGTAGCTGTCTTCCGTGGCGAAGTAGAGGGTGGGGATGCCGGCGTCGAAGAAGGCCTGCGCGTCGGCGCCACCGCCGTACCAGGTCTGCTCGACGCTCAGCTCCGCCGCGTCCAGGCCGCGGGCCAGGTTCCAGAGCAGAGGCGAGGCCTTGCCGCCCCCCAGCTTGAGCTTGCCGCTGCCGTGGCCTACGCAGTCCAGGTTGACCATGGCCACCACCTGATCCGAGGCCACGGGCAGGTGGCTGGCCAGGTGCTGCGAGCCCAGCAGGCCGTTCTCCTCGGCGGCGAAGAGCGCAAAGAGCACCGAGCGCCGCTGGCGTTGCTCCTGGGCGGCCAGGGCCTCGGCCAGCGCCAGCACCACGGCCGAGCCCGAGGCGTTGTCGTTGGCGCCCGGGTAGACCACGTCGGCTTGCTGCCCCACGTGGTCCAGGTGGGCGCCCACGATGACCAGCTCCGAGGCCAGGTCCGTACCCGGCAGCAACGCCAGCACGTTGGAGGCCTGGGCGGATTCCTGGTAGGTCGCCTCGACCTGGACGCGCACCGGGGCTTGCAGGGGCTGCGACGCGGGAGCCCGGGCCTGGTCGATGCGGGCTTGCAGCGCGGCCAGGTCCTGGTCGCCGCCCGCCAGCAGGTGCTCCGCCAGCGGGGGATCCAGCTGCAGGGCGGGTAGTCCCGGCAGGTGCGCGCCAGGGCCGTGCATCACGCTGCCGATGGGCTTGCGGTTCCAGTCCAGGTCGGGCCGCGAGACCAGCAGCAGGCCCAGCGCGCCGTGATCAGCCGCGGCCTGGGCCTTGGGACGCGGCATATGGGCCTCGCCCCAGCCACCGTCCTTCAGCTGCCAGGCAGGGGCCTCCTTGAAGGCCAGGGCCACGCGCCCTGTCATGTCCAGGCCGGCGTAGTCGTCGTAGCCCCGCTCCGGCAGGGACAGGCCGTAGCCCACGAAGCTGACGGGCGCCTCGAGCTGGCCCGAGCCGCTGAAGCCGCGACAGGCGTAGTCCTGGCCCAGCCGCAGCGGTTCCCCGCTCCAGCCGGGCAGCCCCAGTTGACAGGTGCGGATGCGGTTGCTGTCCAGCTCGAAGCGCTGCAGGTAGTCGCCCTCGTCTCCGGCAGCCTGCAGGCCCCAGGCGGCGAAACGCGCGGCCGCCCAACCGGCTGCCTGTTCGTACTCGGGGCTGCCCGCCTGGCGACCCGCCAGCTCAGGCGAGGCCAGGTGGCCCACGGTCTCCATCAGCGCCGCGGGGGAGAGGGGATCCCGGGGTTCTGGGGCCAGCGTGGATGGGGCGGGTTCCTCCGCTGGGGCGTAGTGCGCGCAGCCGATCAGGGCGCAGGCCAGGAGCAGGGGGGAGGGAGACATGGCGGGTCCGGGTTGGGGGGGCACTCCCTATCAAGAAACCTCACTGCATCGGGGCGGAAAAGGTACGCGTAAAGACGCGAAGGTCTGGGCCTGGGCCTGGGCCCAAAGGGGGCCCAAAGGGTGTCGGGCCCAAAGGGTGTCAGGCACTAGGAACTAGGATTTTCTTTGTTCGTTCATCGTGCCTGACACCCACCTGATGCGGCGAAGGCACAGTCATGGCGAATTTTCTATGGAAACGGGTGAAAAACGGGTGTCAGACACGAGGAGTCAGGGTTCTTTATTGTTTATTCCTAGTGTCTGACACCCACGGTTCCCACGGTTTCCCACGGTTTGACCCCCATGGTTGACCCCCATCCCATCCGCGCCCGCGGTTGGCCGGACCCGGGCATGCCACAGCGCAAGGCCGCCGCGATAGCATGATCCCCCAGCCCGAGGTCCCCATGGAACCCAGCGCCGCCCAGCGCCGCGCCCGCCGCATCACAGCCCAGATGGCGCTCATCTGCCTGCTGTGCATGGCAGGATCAGGGGCTGTGCTGCTGTGGGTCCTCGGCGCGCGGGCGCTCTGGCCTTTGTTGGGCGCCAACGCCATCGTCATCAGCTACAGCCTGTGGTGGACCCGAGGCCACCTGGACGCGCTCTGCGATCCCGACAGCGGAGAGCTGCGCGAGGATCTGGGCCTGCCAAACATCGTCTCCAGCCTGCGTCTCCTGCTCGTACCACCCCTGGGCCTGGCCATCGCCATGCTCCCCGAGTCCGCCGGCCTGGCAGGGCGCACCAGCTTGCTGGGCGTGCTGGTGGCCCTGTTTCTCACGGATGTGCTGGACGGCCTGCTGGCCCGGCGCCTGGACCAGCGCACGCGCTTCGGCATGTACTGGGACGGCACCGCCGATCTTTTCTTGCTGCTGGTGCTCTCGGTGGCCCTGGCGCTGCGCGGCCTGCTGCCCCCCTGGCTGGCGCTGCTGGCCGTGGCGCGCGTGATCATCCTGGTGGGCGGCGGCACGGTGCTGATCGGACGGGGCCTGATCACGCGCGACGACATCTCGGGCATGAAGTTCAGCCGGGTGACCATGGCCGCCTATCTGACCATAGCCTCGCTCTCCCTGGCCGTCTGGGCCCTGGGTTGGCCGGCAGGGCGCTGGCTGCAGGCGCTCTTCCTGCTGGCGGGAGGCCTGATGCTGGGCGAGCTGGTGCACAAGTCGGTGATGTTCTGGAGGTTGATCCTGCGCGGGCGCTGACGCCCAGCCCTCAGAGCTCAAGGTACAGCTCCAGCACTACTTCTTCCGTCAGCACTTGGCCGCAGTCGCCCTCCACCTCCACCGTCACCTGGGCCTGGGCCGCCTGGTGTCCCGGCGCTTCGGCCCGCACCAGGAACTCGCCGAAGTCATCCAGGCCGCAGCCCCAGGAGGTGCTGTCCAGCTGCTCGCAGACCGACCAGGCACCGCTATTGACCTGGTACTGGGCCCAGGCCCCGCTGACCGCGTCGCCGCCACTGTCGGCCACTTCGGCCAGCACCGACCACTGCGGCTCGCTGGGGCACTCGCCGCAGGCAGCCAGGAAGAAGGCCCAGCATGCGGTGAGAGAGCGAGATTCCACGGCAGCCTCCGCAGCGCACGATAGCACGGTCTCCCTGCGCGCAGCGGCGAGCGACTCGGCCCTAGGATAGCTGAGAGGCCCCCCTTTCCTGGAGAAGCGACATGGCGTGGAAGGCGCTCCTCCCGCTCCTGCTGCTGGCCTGCGACAGAGAGGAACCTACGGCCCCGGCCCCGGCCCCAGGCCCGGCCCCGGCGGCCGCACCTGTGGCTCCTGTCCCCATGCCCACGGACCATCCCGGTCAGCCCCTGGCCAAGGCCAAGAGCGCCCTCTTCGCGGCCTCGGGGAACTGCTCCATGTGCCACACTGACATCAAGGGCGACGAGGGCCACGACATCTCCGCCGACGAAGCCTGGCGTTCCACCATGATGGCGAACGCGGCCCGCGATCCCTACTGGCTGGCCACGGTGCGCGCCGAGGCCCTGGCCGCCCCCGCGCTGAAGACCGTCATCGAGGACAAGTGCGCCACCTGCCACACGCCCATGGCCCGCAGCGAGGATCTGGCGGCCGGCAAAGCGGTCGAGCTGCTCGATGGGGGCTACCTTTCCGCGGAGCACCCCCTGGGCGAGCTGGGCAGGGATGGCGTGTCCTGCACGCTCTGCCACCAGCTCCAGGACCACGGCGAAGGCCTGGTCGAGGCCTACAGCGGCGGCTTCGCCGTCGACGCGCGGGTCACGGACCCGCCACGCCAGCTCTTTGGCCCCAATCCCACCCCCGAGGCCCAGGCCGAGATGATGGCCAAGATCTCCGGCTTTCTGCCCGTGCAGGGCCAGCACATGGAGCGCTCCTCCTTCTGCGCCACCTGCCACACCCTGTTCACGCCCTACCTGGACGAGAGCGGCCAGGTGGCCGGCAGCTTCCCAGAACAGACCGCCTTCCTGGAGTGGCAGCGCAGCGACTGGGCCGATCAAAAGGCCTGCCAGGACTGCCACATGCCCGCCGCGCAGCGCAAGGGGCAGCCCTTCCACCAGCACCACTTCGTGGGCGGCAACCTCTACGTGCTGGGCATGTTGCGGGCCAGCCCCGAGGTCCAGGGCGTCACCGCCAGCTCGGCGAACTTCGCGGCCACCATGGAGCGCACCGCCGAGCAGCTGCAGCAGCGCAGCGCGCAGCTGGCGCTGGAGGACCTGCGGCGCGAGGGCGCCACCCTGTCCTTCGACGCGGCCGTGACCAACCTGGCTGGGCACAAGCTGCCCACGGGCTTCCCCTCGCGGCGTGCATGGATCCACCTGGTGGTGCGCGATGCCACGGGTGCCGAGCGCTTCTCCTCGGGCGCGCCCCAGCCCGACGGGACCATCCAGGGCAATGACAACGACGCCGATCCCGCCAGCTATGAGCGCCACCACCGCGAGATCAGCCGTCCGGACCAGGTGCAGATCTACGAGTCCATCCTGGGTACGGTGGGCGGTCGGGTCACCACCACCCTGCTGCAGGGCGCGGGCTACTTGAAGGACAACCGACTGCTGCCCGCGGGCCTGGAGCGCTCCGAGCTGGAGGACAGCTTCAGCATCCGGGGCGAGGCGGTGGCGGACCTCGACTTCGATCAGGGCGGCGAGCGCGTGCGCTACGAGATCGACCTGGGCGGAGCCCAGGGCCCCTTCGACGTCGAAGCGCGCCTGCTGTACCAGTCCGTGGCCGCGCGCTGGGAGCGCAACCTGGCGGCCGTGGACGCCCCGGAGGTGCAGGCCTTCACCCAGGCGAGCGCCCGCGTGGCCAACGAGCCCACGCTGCTGGCCAGCGCCAGCGCGCAGGTGGAGTAGAGGTTCAGCCTGGCGGTTGCCGGAACGTAGGCTCCTTCTTCGTTCCCCGATATCGATCGCAGCCCTGGACGCTGCTTCTCTGACGGCGCCTGGATCGCACCTTTCAAGTGGAAATCCGCAAGTAGGGGTCAGGATGTCACCATTACTGTTTTCGTCTTAGACGAAAACAGTAATGGTGACATCCTGACCCCTCTAGCCCGGAGGGGCCGGCGCGTTCGAGGCGCAGGGGACCTCCCATTCGCAGCGGCCATGCAGCTTGAGCCGCAGCTCGTCGGGCGCTTCGGCGCCCAGCTCGATCAGCGCCGCGCAGCGTCGCCAATGTCGCTCCAGGCAGTCCGCATCGAAGCCCCAATGCTCGGGGCCCGGTAGCGCCTTGGCCGGCTCCAGCTGGTCGCTCGTGAGTACGCAGTAGGCCTGCTTCGGCGCCAGCGCCACGGAGAAGCGCCCCTGCGCGTCGGGTCGGATCTCGGCCACTACGGGCACCTCGGTATTCTCCCTCCCCGGGCGCAGGTACAGGATCTCCGTGCGGGGCTGCCAGCCGCCGTTCGTCCGCTCTGCGGGCTCGGCACCCTCGCACCAGGGCTCGTTGCGCAGGGCCACCCCCGAGACCTGGATCAGGCAGGCCGCCTCTTCGTCAATCCTCCTCCTCTTCCTCCTCTTCTTCTCTCTCGACTCCGCTGGCGAGTACCGTGCCGTCCGCCTGCAGCACGATCTCGACGCGCTCGCCCGCGGCGCTGCGGATCTCCACCTCGTAGACGCTGCCCGCACGCTCGGCCTCCAGCCGCTTGGCGCCCGGCCAGCCCGCAGCCACGGCAGCCTCGACCGCGGCCGGCAGGTCTTCCACGGAGATCTCCTGCTCGTCGGCCTCGTCGTGGAAGTGCAGCAGCTCGCCGTCTGTGGAGAACAGCGCCTCGATCTCTCTCCCGTCCGCCGTGCGGATCTCAACCTCCCATGCCGCACCCAGCGCCTCCACCTCGAGCAGCGTGTAGCCGGGCCATTCGGCGATCATCCTCTTCTTCATCAGCTCGTAGCCGGGAGGATCGGCCAGGGCTGGCGCACAGAGCAGGGCGGCGAGGGATGCGAACATCACGCGCATGGGACCTCCGAAGCGCTATTCCGCCCCCAACCAGCGCGCGATCCGCCGCAGCGCGAACGCGGCCACGAAGCTGGAGGGCAGGAAGATGGTGAAGAAGTGCACGCTGTCCAGCGCCATGCGCTGGCCCAGGGACCAGCCCTGCTCGGCGGGCCAGGCGTAGATGGGCTCCATGAAGGGCACGCCGGCCATGATGCCCAGTGGCCAGATCACCAAAAAGGCCAACAGCACCCCTGTGGCCAGCCCCACCCGCGGCGCCGCGCGCAGCAGCAGGAAGCCGTAGCACCAGCAGAAGCCGAACATGGCGTGGCACATGGGCACGCCTGGGTTGAAGCCCAGGGGCCACTCGGCGAAGCTGGGCAGGAAGAGCTCCATCACCCCGCGCTGCAGCAGCACCGGATCCCACTGGGCCTCCAGCAAGCCGAAGATGCAGCCCGCCAGCGCGGCCGTCTTCCAGCGCTCGGCTCCGCTCCCCGCCACACGCTCGGCCAGCGACAGGGACATGTAGTACAGCCCGTACCAGGCGAAGCCCAGGTGCAAGGGGAAGTTGAAGACGGTGATGCGGCCGTGGAAGACGTACTGCTCGAAGAGGTTGATGTCGATGAAGGGGAAGATGTAGCCAAAGCCCACGCCGCAGGTGAGCAGCATCCAGCTTTGCCGCGGGCCGCGCGCCCGCCAGGAATGCCAGAAGCACAGGCCGGCCATCAGGGCCACGGTCAAGAGCAGGGTGACCTCGAAGAGCATCAGGCCTCCCCCTGGCCGCGCAGGGCCGCGCCCAGCAGCAGGCTGCCCACCACCAACGAGGGCATGATGGCCACCCAGATGCCCGAGGCCGCCGCCCAGACGGACCAGAACAAGGCGAAGCAGAGAAAGGCCAGCAGGGGCAGGCTGCGCAGCAGGGTAGAATCGCCGCTCATGACTCGGCTCCCAAAAAATCGCGCCCACGGCGCAGCTCGGCGTCCAGGCTGCCGTCGGGGCGCCGTACCACCGTGACGTGGGCGTGGTTGGCGGCCAGGCCCGTGTTCACCCAGGCGCCGCTGTTCATATAGAGCCCGCCTTCGCGCAGCTGGCGCACGTCTGGGCGGTGGTGGTGTCCGAACACGATCACGGGTACGTCCAGGATGCGGCAGATGTGGCCGGCGGAGCGCCGCAGGCGGTTGTGCAGCTCGATCATCTCGGCCACGGGCATGATCACCAGGCCCACGCTGACCACGAAGGTGGTGGTGGCGATGAACGCGGTGGGGAGGAAATCTCCGCCCTCCAGCACGTAGGGCGCGGCGATGCAACTGGCCGTGACGATGGCCGGGGGGATGATGCGGATGGCCAGCTTGGCCTTGCGCAGGGCGAAGCGCAGGGCCGTGGCCACGATACCCACCAGGGGACCGACGCAGGCCACGGCCAGCAGGGCCGGCTCGTTCCAGGGCAGCAGGCCCCAGCCCACGGCCACCAGGATCATGGCGATGCCAAAGGTCAGCACGAAGAGCCTGTCCAGCATCATGCGGTTGAAGAAGAAGCCGCGTACGGCCGTGGCCGGGGGGATCTGCAGCTGTTGCAGCTCTTGCAGCTGCTCGACGGGCACACCCGTGCGCTCGCTCTGGCGCTGCAGGGCGTGGTCTTCCTTGCCGGAGCCCGTGCGCCAGCCCTCTTCGGAGAACAGCCCCGAAGAGCCCAGGGCGTTGGACATGATGGCCCAGCTGCGCCCCAGGAACTTGCGTGAGAAAAGTTGCCCCGTACGCCAGATATAGCCCATGAATGTGCCGTGGGCGGGGCCGGGCTTGTAGTCCAGGAAGGCGTTGCTCAGGTATTGGGTCATGCGCGAGCCCATGGGCATGAAGGCCTTGTTGGGGTCGTGCACCAGGGCTGGGTCCAGGAAGTTGGGGAAGGCGTTGAACTCGTCGTACTGGTTGCCGTGCTCCACGTAGAGCTCGCCCGGCGACAGGTAGAACCAGTCGCAGAAGCTCACCTGCTCGTTCAGCGCCTGCGGCTCGACCTCCAGGCCCGCCTCGCAAGCGATCTCCACCAGCGCCTCTCTGAAGCTGTTCTGCACCTTGGCCCACTGCAGCTCGCCGTCGTGGTTGCCCTTGATGATGGCCACCGAGTTGCCTGCCAGCAGAAAGCGCGCCAGGCTGACGAACATGGCGGCGCGCTGGCGCATGGTGACGCCCAGGCGCCAGGCGATGGCGTCGATGTCCCAGTGCTCCAGAAAGCCCACGCCGTCCAACGGCGGGGCGTCGGGGCCCGGGGCTGCCCGGATGAAGAGCTCCATGTCGGGGTAGAGCAGGTCGAAGACGTCGCCGGCCAGCACCAGGCGCCAGGGGCGGTCGTCCACGCGGTTCTGTCGGTAGTGATCCAGAAAGGCGCTGAACTCGGCGTCGGTGGCGTGGTCCTCGTCGTCGTAGACGAACGTGAGGTGCAGGTCCGAGGCCACCAGGTGGTTGCATGCGGGTGTGCTCATGATCCCTCCCTAGGCGTAGTCCCGGGCCTGCTCGCGGATGCCGTAGAGCATCATGCGCAGGTGGAACTCCCGGCGGCGCATCTTGTAGTTCAGGTGGCAGCCGATGATCAGCAGGGCCTCGAACGTGGTCATCAACCCGTTCTGCACCCCGAAAGCCGTGTGGTCGATGCTGGGAGAGAAGATCAGCAGCGGGATGCTGAAGCTCAGGTGCACGGTGGCGGCCACGGCCACGGCCTGCCAGAAGCTCAGGGGCATCAGGCAGAGCGCGCCCACGACCATCAGCGAGTGCCCGCCGAAGTAGAGGGAGCCGATGCCCTGCACCTCCAGCGGGTTGAGCATGGTCTTGAGGATGCCCATCACCAGCAGGGTCATCAGGGCCAGCAGGAAGGGCCGTCGTTCACCGATCACGGTCTTGTTCAGCGCGAAGCCGAAGATGCAGACCATGGAAGAGATGAGGCGCAGCAGTCCCATCCACTCCAGGCGATCCGGGAACATGTTGTGGTCCTCCAGGATGAAAAAGGGGTAGACGAAGGCCGCGACCACGGCGCCGATGCCCACGCGTTCGCGCAGCAGCACCTTGATCTCTTCGTCGAAGCGTTTCTCGAAGTCGGTGGCGAGCTTCATGGGGCAGGTTTCCTGTGCAATGCCGGATCAGCATAGCGCAGTCCGGCAGGCGAAAGGGCTGCAGGGAGCCGCGTGGAGCGGCTTCCGCCCGGGCCTGTCTCCGCGGTCCGGCACCGTTCCAATCGCTGTCGGGCCACTCTCCTCAGCTTCGAAGCTCACGATCACCACGGCCCCATAGTGGAAAAGAGCATGAGGATGGGGTTTCTTCGGAGCCGACTCCCCGATATGGGGTTCTTTCAGCATGCCCGCCCAGGACCGGCGCGACGCACGCAGGAGCCAGCCAGGGGAGAACGACATGCCCATCAGCCAGAACGCACTCGCCGTGTTGATCTTCGCGTTGCCTCTGAAGGCGGCGTGGGCCCAGGAGCAACAGCAGCCAGCCGCGTCCGAGCAGCAGGCGGAGCAGGATAGCGAACCGGCCTACTCCGGCCGCCCAGGCGACCAGGAATCCTATGAGAAGGTGCTCGAGAGCTACGCGGCGGCCCTCGGGAAGACAAGGGGTCCCTACACCCTGCTCTTCGGAGAAGGCCTTCCGCACCTTGAGTCCTTCGGAGTCGGCAAAGGCGCCTACCAAGAGGAGCTCGGCGGCTTGGCGCTGACGCTGGCCGACCTCTCGCTGTTGCGCCACCAGCCCGTCGCCGAGACCATCAGCTCCTTCTTCGACGAGCTCGGGCCCCAGCCCTGGGAACAGGCCGTCTACTACGCCCTGATCGCCGAGTTGGGCCGTACGATGCGTTGGCGCGAGCGGATCCGCGTCTGCCAGGCGGTGTTGGCCCGTTGGCCCGACGACATCCGGAACCCCGCGATTCTGTTCGACATCGTGGTCACGCAGCTGGCGCAGCAACGGGATCTCGAAGCCGGGGCCGTGGCCGCCATGCGGCTCTGCGACTTGGCGGCAGAGGAAAGCGCTTGGCGTACGACCTTTGCGAGGAAGAAGCAGGCCGTTGCCGGAGCGGAGGAGATCTGCGCCAGCGCCCTGTACGATCTCGCGGTGGAGAACCACCTGGAGGGCCAGGCCACGGGCAGCATCGATCGCTACAACGCGGCCATCCAGTTCTACCGCGAATACCTCGAGCGCAGGCCTGACGCGGACAACGCCGCAGAGGTCACCTGGTACATCGCGGACGCCTTGTACCTCGGTGGTCGCCTGGCAGGGGCGGAGGGAGCCTATGCCGCGATCGCGGAGGATGAGACCCACGCCCACTGGGACGGGGCCGTGTTTCGGCTCATGCGCGTCCGTCACGACATCCTCGTAGAGCGCTACGGCGAGATCGCAGCGCGACCGCGGCATGCCCGGATGAACATCCATGTCGCGCGCTCCACGGAGGAACGTGAGCTCGCGCTGACCCTGGCTGGCAAGCGAATTCCCATCGGCGAGGACGCCACCTTCTCCGTGCGCCCCGATGGCAGCCTGGTGGAGCGCACCGAGACCTCGGCTGCGGGGAAGAAGCTGCCCGTCTACGGTCTCACGCGGGAGCACCGCGCCTTCGTCGATGTGTGTGACCGGCTGGTGGCCGCCGAGTTCACTGATCAGGCCTTCGCCGAGGCCAGGGAGGAGAACCTCCCGGCGCTGCACTACCTGCCCGCCCAGGTCTACTACACCTTCGGGCACTACGAAGAGGCGCGCCGGCGCTTCCTCGAGGTCATCGAGAAGTACCCGCAGGACGATGTCGCGGCGTTCTCGGCCGGGCTGCTGCTGAACACCTACCTGGACGAAGGGGACCTCGCCCAGGTCGAGCACTACTCGGCCGTCTTCGCTGAGAAGAACCTGGGAAGCAGCGAGCTGGCCTTCACCACCTCCAGGAACTTTTCCTCCCTGGAGGAGGGGGCGGCTTTCAAGCAGGCCTTCAACCTGATCGGACAAGGGCGGCGCGCCGATGCCGCGGCGGCCTTCTTGAGCTTCCACGACGCGTACCCGGACTCGGAGCACGCCCCTGACTCCCTGTTCAACGCGGGGAACTCGCTGGAGCTCGTCGGCGACGCGGCGGCGGCCAACGAGGTCTTCGAGCGCTACCTCGCGCTCTACCCGGAGGACGAGCGCTGCGAGGGCCTGCACTTCCGCATCGCGGGCAACTACTCGGGGCTGCTCGACATGGATCGGGCCATAGCCACCTACGACGCCCTGGTCGCACGCTACCCCGCGGGCGAAAACGCCGCCGCGGCAGCATCCAATGCCGCTGTGCTGCGCAGGATCGCCGAGGACCACGAGGGTGCTGCGCAGGCCTTCGAGGCCTACCTGGAGGCCTTCCCCGAGGCGCCGGACAAGCAGGAAGCGGCCCTGTCCGCGGCGCAGCAGTGGCGCGAAGTGGGCGAGAAGGAAGCACGCGGCTTCTACAAACGGCTGCTGAAGATGCAGCCCGACAGCGACCTCGCCATCGAGGCCCGCTACCAGCTCGCCGCGGTCTACCGCTCGCAGGAGAGAGCGCGCAAGCTGCAACGTCAGAACGATGCCCTCGTCGAGCTCTTCGAAGCGCTCGCCAGCTCAGGCCGCGCCGGCAAGCTCGCCAAGCACAGGGCCGCCGAGCTCGCCTTCCGCTCTCTCGTGGAGGAGCTGGCCGGCTTCCTCACCATCGCCTACAGCGGCGACCAGGAAGCCGACGCCCAGCTGCTGCTGCAGACCAAGCCCGAGCAGCTGCAGCAGATGCGCGATCGCGGCACGGCCATCATGGAGAAGTACGAGGATTTCGAGACTTCGTCGGCTGTGCTCCATCACCTGGCCGAGGCCTACTTCGCCTACGCCGACATCGTGCGCGCGGCTCCTGTCCCGGAGGGCTTCACCGAGCTGCAGGTCACCGTCTACAGAGAGCAGCTGCAGAAGGTGACCGAGCCCATCGACGCCAAGGGCGAGGCGCTGGTGCTGTCCAGCCTGGAACACGCGCAGGAGTCCCACGCGTGGAAGACCTGGCAAGAGCGGTCGCTCAAGCTGCTGAAGGACCGCTTTCCCGAGCGCTACCCGACAGCCATCGAGAGCCTCCGTCTGGAGGTGCTCGACTACCCCGCGCCCGCGTTGAGCCTCGAGCCCATCGCCATACCGCCCGATGCGCTCCAGGACGAGAAGGAAGCCGGGGCGCCGCAGGGTGCTGTCCCGACCCTCGACCCGGATTCGGCGAAGTACACGCTCGTGCGCAAGGCTGACGAGGCCTACACCATGCTCTTCCTGGGCACGGGCGAGCTGGTGGAGCAGGCCATCGCGAAGCTGCGCGAGCTCGAGGAGCAGGTGCCCGAGTTGGCAGCCGTCAGCTTCAACATCGGGGTCGCCTACGACATGCTGGAGAACGGTGTGCAGGCCCTGGCAGCCTATCGACGCGCCCTGCAGCTGGACCCGACCTTGACCCAGACCAGGATCCGCATCTCGCGCCTGGTGCTGGAGAGCGAGGGCCTCGAGCCGGCCCGGGCGATTCTGCAAGAAGGCCGCGAGCAGTACCCTGACGATGTGCAGCTCTGGCTGGCCGAGATCGGCCTCCTGGCGGACGAGGGCAAGCACGAAGCCGTACGCGAGGTCGCCCTGCAAGCGCTGCGCGCCGGTCTGCAGGGACCCGAGATCTACGCCTGCCTGGGTCTGACCTACCAGGCGGAGGGAGACCTGCGGACCGCGGGTTTCCTCTTCCGTTACGCCGCGGATCTGGCCGTGCTGACGGACGATCCGGCAGGTCGAGCCACCTTGCTCGCCTACCTGGGGCGGATCCTCTCCCAGCAGGATCACGACGAAGAAGCACGCGAAGTGCTGATGTCCGCCGTCGAGCTGGACCCCATGAACATGCGGGCGCTGCACTACCTGGCGGGCTTCAACATGGCGATCCGCGACTACGAGCAGGCCTTGCCCCTGCTTGAGCAGGTCGTGAGCACGATGCCTTCGGCCGCCGCCCACCTGGACGCGGGCGTGGCCCTCGTCGAAGTGGGTCGCCCCCTGGACGCCCTATCCGCCTTCCAGACGGCCCAGGTCTACGCTCCCGAACAGAGCGCGCCCTGCTACAACCTGGCCGTCCTGCACGGCGAGATCCTCGACGCTCCCGACGAGGCGCTGGTCCATCTGGCGGCGTACGAGACCAAGGCCGGCGCCGACGCTGCCATGGCCAGCGGACTGAGGGCGCGCTGGACGGCGGCGCTCGAGGCCGCAGAGGGAGAGGAGCCCAAGTAGCCGGTGCGGTCCCTGCCCCGAGCGCTCCGCATGGAGGCCATCCCGATCCTGGTCTTGCTGGCTGCAACGCCTTGGCGGGCATGGGCCGCCCCCGATCCGCCGGCAGCGAACGGCGCCGGGCCCACGATCCTCGCCCTGCCGTCTCCTCCCCAGCCGCCCTTGAGCGACCGCGGCGAGATCGTCCGGCAGGTGGCCGCCAGCCTGAAGGCCTACCGCCAGTACACGCGGGCCTGCCACACCCGGCACGGCGAGCAGGCGCTGGGGGCGGAGAGCCGCTGGACCGTGCGCTTCAACCTGGACTGGGAGGGTCGGGCCCGCGAGATCGGTGTTCGCGGCGAGGGGCCCGGCGACGAAGAGCTGGGTGCCTGCCTGGTCCTGGGGCTCGAGTCCCTGGATCTCCCCGCCCTGGCCTCACGGATGACCTTCGAGCAGACCTACGTCTTCGCCAGCGACGCAGAGGCCTCCGACGAGGAAATGCGCCTGGACGGCGTCCTGGTCGAGCCCAGCGAAACAGAGGAGCTCTTCCAGGTCGAGTTTCTGGCGAACATCCCCCATGTCACGGCGCTCGAGTTGAAGTGCCACCAGGGCGAGCTGCAGGGCGTACCGCCTCTGACCATCGAGGTCGGGAAAGGGCCCTGCCGAGTGCAGCTGCAAAAGGCGTCCGGCGCCAAGCTCGTCACCTGGGTGGGCTTGACCGGTCCTGCCGCCTACAGCTGCTCGGAGAGCGGGGGGGAGGGGCAAGAGCCGAAGCTGGCCTGCAGAAAGCTCTGACTCAGCGTCGCCGCCGCACCAGGCCCAGCGGCAGCAGCGCCAGCAGCAGGCCCGCCGCTGAAGATGCGCGGCCCGCGCTGCAGGCGCAGCCGGCCGGTTCCACGCCGCTTTCGGGCCGGACTCTCTCTTCGGCGGTATCCAGGTTCGAGTCGAAGAAGGCGCTGTCCCCCAGGTAGCCCGTGTCCCCCTCGGGCAGCAGGTCCAGGGCGGTCAGCTGGGCCCCGGCGCTGAGCACTAGCAGGTCCACGGGCGGCTCCAGTTGCGCGGCGGCGCTGGCGTCCAGCTGCAGGCGCCCGTCGCTCTCCGCCAGCACGGGACAGGGCGTCAGGTGCCGTTTTTCGTCCCCGATCAGCCAGGCGCGACTGCCGCGGCCGAAGCCTGCGCCCCGCACCACGATCTCATCGTCCGTCCAGAGCGTGCTCTCCAGCTCCACGTTCTGCTGCCAGGGAGCCACGAAGAGGGCGCGGGGGGCGCTGCCTGCAACCGCGCTGACGCTCCATGGCCCGGGGGCCAGCAACGAGGGATCCATAGACCAGCCCTCCCCCTCCCACGCCAGCTCGTGGGAGGGATGACCCGGTCGCCACAGGGTGATGGACTCGCCCTCCAGGCCCTCCAGCCAGAACTGTTGGGGCTCGTTCGTCCAGGGCAGCAGGGCCGGCTCGGCTCGCAGGCTCAGCAGGTCCAGCGGCTCCAGCGCCACCTCCAGCTGGTCGGGCTCGCCATCCCCCGCCGCCCAGGTGATCCGCTCGCTCTGGTAGCCCGGCGCGCTGATGGTCAGCTCGCCGCTGTCGCCTGCCAGGAAGCGGGCGAAGCGCCCATCCGTCCCCGCCACGGAGGGGCGCCGCCCCTCGGGGATCACGCTGGCCTCCAGGGGCGCACCGTCTTCTGCGTCCACGACCGAGCCCAGCAGCGTGGGCCGCTGCTGCAGGAAGGGTTCGATGGAGTCCCAGTGCCGCCCGATGTACATGGGCAGCGTGGCCTCGGGCGGGGCGTAGGGGCTGGAGACCTCCACGGTGAAGTCCAGCGTGCCGTGGCGTCCGTAGGCCCAGTCGTTGGTGTCGCCCCAGGTGTTGTAGCCCAGGCCCACGTCGTCGAACTCGGCGAAGCCGTTGGCCCGCACGAAGGCATCTTCCAGGCGCAGGAACACGTCCTCGTCGGCCGCCGGCGAGTTCTGATAGCCCCAGGCGTAGCCGATGCAGAGGGCCCCGGAGTGCAGCGTCAGGCCCGTGGCGAAGTTGACGTAGCTGGACAGCGCGCGCAGGGCGCGTGTCTCGGGCTCGCTGAAGGGCGCGGCGCCGCTGCGGTATTCCTCTTCGCTCCATGCGTAGTCGTGATTGCGGTTCAGATCGATGCCGTTGGAGTTGTAGCGTGAGCCCTGGTGGTGCCCATCCGGGTTCACCAGCGGCATCACCCACACCTCCACTTCCGGGATGGGATCGGCCGCCAGCAGCCGCTCGGCCGACGCCAGGGCCACCTCTGTCGAGCTGGGCTCGTTGCCGTGGTAGGTGCCCAGCAGGCGCACGCGCACCGGGCCCTCGTCGATACGCAGGGCCAAGAGGGGGTAGCCCTGTGCGCTGCGACCCAGGTCCGCCAGCTCGCAGCGCTCCGGGTAGGCCTCGGCCAGGCTCTCCAGCTCCGCCAGCACCTCTTCGGTACTGCGGTAGCCCAGCAAGCCAGGGGGGCCCAGGCGGTGGTCAGCCCTTACCAGCTCCACGGCAAGGCCGCGGGCCGCGAGGTCCTCCAGGGTCAGCCTGGCGCCCACGACCCGCACCCATCCCTCGGGCTGCATACCCTCCACGGAGAGCGGCGCGGCCTGCAGCAAGGCCAGGTCGTCGGGGCCCTGCAGCTGAACCCGGGCTTCGGCCTGCAGCTGGTCCGCCTCCTGAGGGGGCGGGGGCGCGGCCTGGGCGAGGCCGATGGCGACGCTGGAACAGAGCAGGGCGAAAACACGCATCGAAGCTCCCGGCCACAGAGGTCCGCTGCCGCCAGTCTTCCGCTCCCCAGCGCCTCCGCAAGCCCGGACGCGGAATTGGCCGCTTCTTCACAGATACCCCTTTATCCCTTGCAAACTCGTGACAGCGAACGCGTGAAGCGCGGTTCAGGAGGATGGGATAGGCCCCAACTGTCTTCCCATGTCTCAGAACGCGATACCCGCGCAGATCTTCGACGCCGCCTTCTTTGGCGCGCGGCGCGCCATGGGTCCGGTGCAGCTGCAGCTCGTCATGGAGCTGGACGAGGCCTTCTCGGGCGAGGAGCTGCGGCGGGCGGCCCGGGCGGTGGTGCGGGCCTTTCCCATCCTGGGCTGCCGCTATGTCACCGGCGCCTGGCGAGACCGCTGGCAGCCCGATCCCGGTCTGCTGGACGAGCTGGTGCACGATGTGGAGACCCGCGGCGGGCTGCAGGCGGCCATGACCCAGCTGGTGGAGCGTGAGCTGGATCCCGCCAGCCAGGCCCCCTGGAGCATCACACAGCTGCGCGCGCCCGAGGGCTGCCGGTTGGTGGTCAACGTCCTGCACCAGCTGGCGGATGCGGCCGGCGCGTTGGCCGTGGTCGGGGAGCTGGTCCGCCACCTGGCGGGCGAGGACCAGCCGCTCCCTGACGGGGGGGATCGGGGCTTTGGCCAGCTGCTGCGCGCGGTGCGTCTGCGCCAGCTCCCGGTCCTGGCCTGGGAGACGCTCCAGCAGCTGCTGATGCCGCTGAAGTACCTCTCCATGGGTCGCACCTTGCTTCCTCCCGGCGCGCTGGACGGCGGCTCGGCGCGGGTTTGGCGCAGCGTGCAGTGGGAGATCGGCCCGGCGCAGCCCTTCCGGGCCCGCCTGCGGGCCCTGGGTTGCACCGTCAACGACGGTCTGCTGGCCCTGTTGGCCCAGCTCAACGCCGCGCTCTCCGGGCCCGGCCGGCTGGGCTGCTTCTTCACCGTGGACATGCGGCGCATGCTGGCAGATGCGCGGCCCCGGATCAGCAACCTGAGCGGCATCGACGTGGTGCTCCTGCCACGCGAGGCCGTGGGCGGCTTCGACGAGACGGCCCGCGCCAGCTCGGCCCTGGCCGCGCGCCGCAAGCAGCGCTTCCCCGGCCTGCCCGCCGTGCTGGCCAACCACAGCCTGAACCTCTGCCTGCCCCACGGCCTGCTGCGTCGGGTCATCCGCCTGTGGATCCCCTGGGCCACCGCCCTGCTCAACCGCGGCCTGCTGGTCACCAACGTGGGCGCCATCGACCGCTACCTGGAGCCCCTGGGCTCGCGCGTGCGCGACGCTTCGTTGCTGGGCCCCTGGGTGCGCGGCCTGGCCGTCCCGGTGATCACGGCCACCAGCTTCCGCGACCGGCTCACGTTGAACATACACGGCTTCCAAGGCTCCCAGAGCAGCGTGCCCGAGCTCTTCCAGGCGCAGCTGGATGAGCTGTTGGGGCTGGCCACAGGGGGACGCGACGCAGGGGGAGCTGATGGAGTCGATGGGGCCAGGAGGTGAGAACCCAGAAGCTACCACCCTGGGCAAACTCGTGGCCACGCTGCTACGATGCCGACATGCACCCTCCTGGCATCAGCCACCTGCGTCCGAGATTCCATTGGTTCGATCGACGTCAGGCCAGTCCCGCCGAGGGCTTCCTGCCCGACTTCTTCCACGACGACGACGACACCCGCTCCCCCCATCTCGATCTGCCCCGCAAGACAGAATGGTGGCTCGAGCACAGACGCCTCGTCTGGCTCCAGGGACACGAATGGACGGGGATCAAGGCGGAGGTGCAGGGCTTGGTGGAAGATGCCGCTGCGATGGGAAGGGAGGTCGGGCGGAGCATCGTTTCCGGTCAGCCGCGATTCGCGGAGGGCGCACTGATGGTTCTTCATCAGCCCTCGCGCCTGGGGTCTGTCTTGCCGTCCCTGGTCCAGGCTCTGGCCGAGACGAAATCCACTACGCTGGTAGTCGTCAGCTCGCCAATCCCGCATTCGCTACCAGAGAACACGGACGAACTGCTCGGCAAGAATGCCGCGGCAGTTCTGGCTCCAGCGCCCCTGCTCAAGGATGACGCCGTCCGGATCGCATCATCGAGGGGAATCGAACCCGCGGCGTTCATGGAGCAGATCCACGTGGCCCGACTGGAGGAACTGGCCTGCTGGCCAGGTTTCCTGGATCTGCTCCTGGACGGCTGGGCGCGCAGCGGAAGGCTCTCCCGGCAGCGAGCCTACGAGCAGGCCGTGCAACGCCTGGTAGGCTCGATCCCGCATTTCGAGCGACTTGCGCTGCTCTCGGTGTTTTCGGATCGGGCTGTTCTCGACAACGATGAAGGTCCCATCCCGTCAGAACACGATCTGCTGGAGAACCCGCTCTTCGAACAGAGAAAGGACGGCTACGGCTGGGTACTGCCCGCCGTGCGCGACTACCTCGCAGCCCGCGGGCTGCTGGCTGCCACTTCCGATCTCTGGAAGATCGCAGCGCTGCTGCTCCACCCGCACGATGGCTGCGTACCTCCTCGCCTGCACAGAGTGGCCGGCTGGCTGGCAGACATGGGGACGGCCCGGCTGCGTGCCGAGGTGCTCCGCCGAGATCCCGTGGCGGCTCTGGCCGGCCGGCCCGACAGCTGGACCGACGCGGAGCGGGCCGCGTTGTCTCGGTCGCTGCTGGATCAACCGATATTGGACAGCCGAAACCTCGACTGGCCAAGCGTGATCCGCGTCGCCCACAAAGGACTGGCGCAGCAGCTACGCCCTCTGCTCGAGGCTGGCGGCATCCCGCGTCATCGTAGGTTGTTTTCCCTGAAGGTGGCGGGACTCTGCAAGGTGCTGGAGATGGGCGGGGCTGTTGCATCACAGGCCATCGAGTCTGGTGATAGCCAGGTCAGGCAGGAGGCGGTTCTTGCCGTGATCCGCATGGAAGACGCCAGTATCGCCAAACAGCTCCGGCCCCTGCTGGAGTCTAGCCAGACCGACGAAGAGCTGTGGTCCAGGGTCGTGGATGCGTTTTGGAGCACGGGTTGCCTGGAGCCTGGCGAGCTCTTCAAATACCTGGCGCGTCGCAGGACTGAGCTGCGGCATAGCTCCGTCGGCTGGTTGCTGGTGCGTGAGGTGCTGCCTGCATTGGATAGGCGCGGATTGATCGCCGCGCTGCGCTGGGTGGCAGACACTTCTGAGGAGTCCTGGCCGGCACGCCTCGCCGACACACTGGTGCAGCGGCTGGTCCCATTGCTCAAAGAAGACGAGCAGGTGCGCCGAGAGACGGTCATAGCGGTATCCAAGCAAGCAGGCCGTCATCGCCACCAACTCGAACACGCGCTCTCGTCGGTTCTGAGTTCGAACACAGCTGTACGCAGAGCGCTGGCTACAGACTTGGCGATACTCGACGACAGTGGAGCGGGATCGCTGCTCGTCCAGACCGAGGATCTGGCCTGGTTGCTCGACCAGATCGGGCCCGACCAGCCAATCGGCTGGAACACTCTGACGGAACGGCTCCTTGCACGCGTCCCACCCGAAAAGCGCGCGCTCTTCTTCGAGCGCTACCACGCCAACCCCGAGCACTACCAGGTCTTTCGCTCGTGGGTCGAGAGGGATCCAGAGGAGGCCAAGCGGATTCGCTCTCTCGAGCAGCGCTCTCCAAGTTCGGGGCCCGATCCGATCGGCGCCGCGGATCTCGAGCACCGCGTCGACTCGGCCCTCTCTTTGGCGCAGAAGGACGCCGAGGGATGGGGGCCCTTGCTCAAGCTGTTGACCCTTCGCCCAGGTGACACGCACTTCGGCCACATCCTGCGGCGCTCCGTCCGCAGCCTTCCGGGCTGGGCGCGGGCGGAGCGGCGAGGAGCCATCGCCGCGGCGGCCGCTGTTTATCTACGGGATGGGAACCCCGATAGCGAGGCCTGGTTGGGAGGTTCGACCATCCCCGGGCAGGTCATCGCCGGACTGCGAGCCCTCGAACTATTCGCCCCGGACGATCTTGAGGATGAGGTGGTCGTACGCTGGGCCCCTGCCATCGTGGCACACGGTCCTTCTTTCTGTGACCACGACACAATGGAGAACCTGGGGACCACGCTTGTGCGAAGCGCTCCCCAGGAGCTGAGTAGGCTCATCGGCGTCTTGTTGGATGAGGCCGGTGGCACTGTCGGCATGCTGCTCGATGCGGTCGGAAAGTACTTCCGCGTAGCCCCTGTGGTCGACCAGCTCATCTTGCGAATTCATGACGCCAACTTCACTGCAGAAGGTACGCTGTTCCGACACCTACTGGAATGGGGCGTGGAGGAGGCGTGGTCCGAGGCCGTCCAGCGCCTGGATCGGGGTTCGCTCACCGTGCCGGTGGCCGCGGCCATGCTGGTGCTCCGCCCCGAGGAAGCCTGGGATCTTCTCTGGGGATGGATCTTGAGCGATGCGGAGCACCGTTGGGTCGTAGCGGACATGGACGAGTGGCCCGGCGGGCGAGCGCTGGAAGTTCTGGACGACGGACGGCTGGCCGACCTGTACCTGTGGCTGGACGGCTTGGTTCCCGAGGTCCAATGGCCTCGTGACAGGATGATCGAGGTGCAAGGCGATTACCTGCTTGACCGGGTGCGCACCCGAGCATTCAACAGGCTCGCCAGCCGGAGCACCTGGTCCGCAGCGGTCGCCTTGGAACGTATCCTCGACGTACGGCCCCACTACGAGGGCGTACGCGCCTCGATAGCGGAAGTGCGGGCGCGGGCACGGCAGGCAACCTGGCGACCTCCCACGCCAGCACAGCTGCAACAACTGTTGGAGGCTCCTGATGCCCACCTCGTGCGGGCAGAAGAGCAGCTCATGAAGGCAATCCGCGCTGGAGCGGCGACGCTCGGGGAGCTGCTGGAGCGCGGTTTGACGGAGGAGTACTTTGCAAGGGGCAAGGACGGACGCCGTGTCCTCCGCGAGTCCTCATTGATCGGTCTGGTCGGCAGGGAGCTGGAGCATTGGCTGCGAGGCGTCGTTGTCGGCGCTCGTATTGAAGTGGAGCGACGGCATCTTGGAGGACCCATCCAGTCGGACCTGGTAGTGCTGGCCTCCATCGAAGACTCCGAGGGGCCTCCCCTACGCATTCTGGTGGAACTCGGCCTTGGAGGTCGCCCTCGCGCGGACAAGCTGGAACAGATCAGACGTCTTCACGAAGCAGGGGATCCGGTGCTGCTGCTGCTCTTGACAGACCTCGAAGAGCGCACACAAGTCCCAGACGACATCGAGTTCGCTGTTGCTCCCCTCTCGGTCGCAGAGGGGCCCGAAGACCTGGCGCACGCTCTCCCCTGGGCGAGCAGACTTCTGGCCAACCTGGAGAAGGAGGGCTTTTGGCCGCTCGCGGCCCACAGCGTCGGCGGACGGGAAACCTGGATCCTGCGTCTCCGCGTGCCGGAAACGATCCGTAATCGCTTTGGCCTGGCCAGGGAGCTGCTGCTCATGGCGCTGGCGGGCGAGGTCCGGCTCCTGGACCTGGAGCGCGGGGAGCGTGAGCTCCACCGCAACGGCGGGCAGGTGGAGTCCGAGCTGATGCTGGTGGCAGACGGTCGGCCCGAGCTGGAAAACCGGCTGCTTGGTCTCCCAGGCGAACGAGGACGGTGGATACCCCTGCCCGTGGACGAGGAGTTGGCGGTCCAATTCCACCGACTCCTGCCTAGCTTCGATGTCTTCGACCGCCATACGCCCGTGCGCCTGGGAAGCGTCTTCGGCCGTCACCAAGAGATCGAAGATCTTTCGGCCAGAGTGCTGGCCGGGGAGGCTGTGGGCGTGTTCGGACTGCGCAAGATCGGCAAGTCCACTGCCGTGCGAGCGGTGACGGACCGGCTCGATCCTTTCACCTCTCCCGCTTGGGCACCGGGGGATGAAACGACCGATGTTCGTGCATTCGTCGCGTGGGTGGATGTACAGGCAGTTCGCAGGGAGCACATCAGGGACACCTACCGCATGATCAGTCAGGAGATTTTCCAGCGTGCGCGACGCTCAGATCTCGACGTGGAGCTTCCAGAACCGAGCGCCGAGGGCCTGCACGACCTGCTGAACGCCGTGCTCGACCTATGCTGCCAGCCCCTCTGCCTGGTGATCGACGAGTGCGACTACCTGTTCGCAGGGGAGGAAGGCGCATCCCACATCCCGGGCGTGGGATCGTTGTTGGGGGTGCTGCGCGCGGTCTCGCAGACTCGCGGACGCTTGTCCGTGGTATTGATCGGCCGCAACCATGAGGTGAGCCAGGTCCCACTGCTCGACGGCCTGCCGAACCCATTCCTGGCTTGGTTCAGAGCACGCTGGCTCGGACCCTTGAGCAAGAAAGCGGCCGACGATTTGCTGGTCACGCTAGGCATGCGCATAGGGCTGAGCGTAGCGGACTCCACCTGCGCCCTGGCTCGGCGCTGGACAGGCGGGCATGCCTTCCTGCACCGGCAGTTCGGCAGCGCACTGCATGAGGCGGCCGCGGGTCGGGGGCAGCGCGACGCGGCAGACACGGCGGAGTTGGAGGAACATGCCGTAGATATCTTCGAGGAGAGGCTGGAGGTGGAGTCCGTGGCGGCCGAGACCATCCAGCTGTTGCGCGCCCACTTCCCACCAGCCCTGAACCTGTTGTTAGAGCTGGCGCACCGCGAGCCGAACGATGAAAACCTCGATGCACTCGGGGGCTGGCGCTCTCCCGGTGCGCGGACGCTACGACGGCTAGGCCTGCTGACCCGCGCCGAAAGCGGAGCGCTCTTCATCCCCGAATTGCTCCTGGTACATGTGCGCTGGCTGCCACGGGACTCGCTGGCGAGGGCCGGATGACAATGCCGAACGACAATCCCTACCGCTCGGGGGGGCACAGCGACTTTCTCATCGAGCGTGCCCAGGTGTTGGAGTTGGCGGACCTCGTGATGAGGACCGACCGGGGGCTCGTGCTGCTGGGCGGACATGGCTCGGGGAAAACAACCGCCCTGCACCAGATCGAGCAGGTTCTCATCTCACGGCGGGACGTCGCAGTGCTCCGCTTCCCGGACGAGGAGCGCAGTGAGGATAGCTGCCATATCCGGATCTGCTTGGCACTGGAATGGTCATACGACGACAACTCCCCGAACTGCAGCTACGCCCTACGAGGCTGGCTGAAGGCCAATCCCGGGAAGCGCCTGGTGCTGCTCTTCGACGAGTTCGGCTCACGACTCCCAGATGCCGGCCGGAAACTGTTCGACTTGCTCGAGGTGGTCCGCAAAGACAACGACCGACGGCTCGCCATCATGCTGGCTGGTGGCGTGAGCCTGATGCGCTTCGAGATGGGGCGCGGATCTCCGTTCTGGAGTCGGGCTCTGCTCAAGATCATGCGTCCGTTCTCCGCAGGGGAAATCGCGTTGCTGGCTGGGCCCCTGAGGGAACGGCGAGCCCTAGCCCCAGAGGTGCTCGAAACCATCAGGGCGCTCACCGGGGGGAATGCCTACCTCACCACCTACACGCTGCAGCGGCTCTGGGACTGCCACGAGATAGACGTGGGGGCAGTGCTCGACCTGCTCGCGGACGAGGAGGGGCTTGCGCCCTTCAAAGACGCCTTCGAGAGCGCATTGCAGGTGCGCCGCCCAGGACACCCCATTCGACGCATGTGGGACTACTTGGTCTCTACCAGAGGGCCCCACGATCTGAGTGAACTGGAGCGGGTGTGTCTGGGCAGCACGCCGAGCGATGTCAAGGCCAGGAACGCGCTGCACTTCCTCAAGGCCGCCGGCTTGGTGCGCGGTCAGTTTCGTGGTTCCAAGGTCGATGTCGCCATCGTACCGTCCATCTTGCAGCCACCGCGGCCTATCTCCCCTACAGATGGCGAAAGCACCCTCCAGCAACTGCTCGACCGCGAACTCGAGTGGGTGCTGCTGGAGATCCACGGCAACGGCCTCGACTTTCACGAGACCGAAGGAGCGAAAGAAGCCAAGCGGCGCGTTCTAGTCTACGAAGCGCTCTTTTCAGCCCTGGTGAGCATTGTACTCAAGGCCAAGGGTTGGCAGACCGAGCGCGAGCCCCAGCGAGCCGCTGGTCGATTGGATGTGCTGGCGCGACACCCTGGATTCCCCAACGAGCATGCCGTCATCGAGCTGAAGATCTGGGGGCGCAAACGCTACAAGCAGGTCGGGGAGCAGGCAGCTGGCTACCACCAGCGGGGAGCGAGCGCGTTTGCCGCGGTGACGCTCTCCAGCCGCCGACGGGTCGACGCATGGCGCGCAGACTTCGAAGAGAAATGCCTGCGCGGGAAATGGAAGCTGGTGCCCATCGAACCTCCCATAGCGGGCTGCTACCGCGCCGAGCTAACCACGTCGGACGGCGCCCAGGTCATGGTCACCCACCTGCTGCTCCGCGTGCCTGGATAGCCACGCAATGCCATCCCGGAGCCGGCTATGCACTGCATCGACCTGGACCAGCCCCTGCCCGGCTTCCGCAAGTTCCTGAGCTGCTGGGCGCAGACGGATCCCGGCCAGCCCACCTACGTGGTGGATCCCGGTCCAGCCTCCAGCGCCCCGGGCTTGATCGAGCGCCTGCGGGCCCTGGGCCTGCGGCGCCTCGACTTCATCTTGCTGACCCACATCCATATCGATCACGCCGGCGCCGCGGCCGCGCTGCAGCGGGCCTTTCCCGAGGCGCGGGTCCACAGCCACCCCAAAGGCGCTCCGCACGTCGAGGATCCTCGCCGCCTGTGGAAGGGCTCGCTGGCCGTGCTGGGCGACGTGGCCCGCTGCTACGGGGAACCCCCGCCCCTGCCGGGCGGCTGCCTGGTCGCCGAGGAGCAACTGGCCCAGGCCGGCATCACCGTGCTGCCCACCCCCGGGCACGCCCCCCACCACGTCAGCTTCCTGCAGGGGGAAGACCTCTTCCTGGGCGAGGCCTTCGGCACGCGCATCCCTCTGCCCAGCGGCCAGCCCTACCTGCGCCCGGCCACACCGCCGCGCTTCCTGCCCGCCGTGCACGGGGCCTCCATCGAGAGGCTGCTTGCGCTGGAGCCCCAGCCTCGACGCGCAGTCTTCGCCCACTACGGTGCCGTGGAGGGGCTGCGCCCCTGGGCCGAGCTCGCTCAGGCGCAGACCGCCCGCTGGACCGACTGGGCCGCCGAGCTGCTGGCCGAGTCGGAGCGGGATCTGCTGGCGCGCTTCACGGCGCGCGTGCTGCGCGAGGATCCGCTCTGCGGCGGCGCGCGTCACGCCGAGCTGGACCAAGACCTGCGCCAGCGCGAGCTGGGCTTCTTCGCCAACAGCCTGGACGGCATCCTGGGCTGGCTGCGGCGCTGATCAGCCGTGGGCCCTGAAGTAGGAGGCCAGCCCGCGGGCCAGGGCGGTCAGGTTGGGGCGCAGGGCGTTCTTCACCGTCTCCTCGATCATGGGGAAGACCTTCCTGAAGAGCACCCTGGGGATCTTGAACTTCTTGGGATCGATGTCGATGTTGGCCGTGATCTTGATCAAGGTCCCGTCGCCGTCGGGCTTGAACCAGTTGGTGCCCTTGACCTGGTAGCCGAAGCCGTCCAGCTGGTAGTCCACCTTGTACTCGTCGTCCTTCCAGTTGGCCGTGTCGGTCCAGGTGAAGGTGTCGGGAGGCAGGAACTTGGCCACCAGCCGGGGCACCGTGGCCTTGGCCCGCCAGCGGTTGACCACCTTCACGCGGTTGTCGGCCAGCCGCGTGTACTCCAGCTGGGTCACCTCTTCCACGTCGGGCAGGTGGGGCAGCAGCTTGGGCAGCTCATCCCTGACCAGCTCGTAGACCTCTCGGGCGTCGTGGTTCAGTCTGTCTTCGCTCTCGATATACACGGCGCGTACCTCTGGGTTGGGATTGGACGGCGGCAAGGGTAGCACAGGGCGAGGGGGGGGGTGCAGGCGAGGCTGGGGTGAGCAGTGCTTCCGCAGATACGACCGCGGTCCGCGCCAAAGAAGCCCATACGCCATTCAGGCCCGTGTATACTGGCTATTCAGCATGAGCGTGAGGAGTGGCATGGAGAGCCGCGGGCGACGAGGGCTGCTGGCGCTGGCGCTGGCGCTGCTCTGCGCAGTTGGCGAGAGCCGCGCAGCGGCCGTGGACCGCGCGACGGCCGGCGCCATCGAGGAGGTCCAGCAGCGCGCCGGCGTACCCATCATCGTAGGCGTGATGGGCGAGCACGCTCTCAAGCGGGCCAAAGGCCTGACCAGGGAGCTCGACACGAACCAGGTCTTCCTGCGCGTGCTGGGGCTCCTACCCCAGCCCCTGCTCGCCCTGGAAACCCAGATGTTGCACTTCGGCTACTACTGCGGCCTGCTGCTGCAAACCGACGCGCCCACGCCCCAGCTGCAGCTGACCGGTGATTGCCAGGCGCACGCACCGGCCCCCGGAGCCGAGCAGGCCACGGAGTCCGAGCAGGCCGTGCAGGCCGAGCAGGCCGAGCAGGCCGAGCAGGCCGTGGCCGCACCAGAACCGCCGGCAGAGCCCAGCGCGCCCACCGCCGAGAACACCCCCACTCCACCCGAGCCCGGCGAACCCACCCCCACACCACAGCCCCAATCCTCACCCACTGACGATGCCCGCGTCGCCATCCACTGGCTGCACCTGCGCGTGGGCGGTCGCGGCGCCTCCTGGAACGCCGGGCCCTCCATCGAATACCGTTACCAGCCAAGATGGGCTGTGGGTGGCAGCCTGCTGGCGGTCTTCAACGGCTACCTCGGCCTCGACGGCGACGCGGGCTTCGGCTGGCACCCCGTCGCCTTCGAACGCAGCTTCTTCCTGGAGCCGCGCATCGGCGCCTCGCTCATCGTAGGCCAGCCATCGCTGAGCCTCTCGGCCCGCGCGGCGGCGTTGGCAGCCTGGCGCTTCCGGCTTCCCCAGCACACGAAGCGGCCCTTTCGCACCCTGCTGGACCTCAAACTGGGCCCGCGCCTGGAGTGGGGCTTCTCCACCGTCGCCCTGCAGACCTTCATACCGACCGTCGGCATCAGCACCGAGGTCTCCCTGGGGTTCTGCCTGTGAACCCATCTGATTCCCTTGTCTTGCACCCCGTGTCCGTCCCCCACGCGCCGGAACCCGCCTATCCCCGCCGCGTGCGCTCCGGGGGTGGAGGCGCGCAGTTGCTGTTGGCTGGAGCCTTGGCTGGAGCCACCCCCCTGCTGCATGGTTGCGATCGCCTGTTTACCATCGTGGCGCCCCTCTTCGAGCACGGCTCGGGCGAACTGGTCTACGGCTGCATCGTCGTGGCCCCGCCCGGCTACACCACCGAGGCCGAGATCTTGACCCTGATAGAGGACGAGCTGCGCGCTGCGGGCTACCGCGACATGCAACGCGACGTCTTCAATCCCAGCTACCCCATCGACCGGCTCTTCGTTCGCAGCATATGCGAACTGCCCTACGACTACGAGGTGCTGGACGGAGCCGTGATCTCGGACGGCCTCGACCTGTGGGACGAGGAGGCGCGCCTGGGTGTGGAGCTTGTGGCCCGGAACGATTGCGATCAGATTCTGGTCGAGTTCCAGGGTCTTGAGGGCTGCTCCGTGTGGGGAACGAATGTCCTGGGCGTGGCCGAGCACGTCTCCTTCGCCCTAGCGGCGGGCGTGGGCGGCGGCACGGTGGGCATATTCTACCAGCCGGGCATCACTTGGGAGGACACAGGTACCAGTTGGCGCGACCAGATGCGCGCCCAGGTCCAGGACTTCGTGCGCTGGCTGGAAGACGCGAAGACTGAAGACGGCGCCCGCCTGCCGAAGTAGAGAGGTCCATCCCCCACCGGAGGACCACAGGCATGGAGCGCTTTGCGGAGAAGGTCAGCTTCATCTGGTCCATCGCCGACCTGCTGCGCGGTGACTACAAGCAGTCCGAGTACGGCCGGGTGATCCTGCCCTTCACCCTGCTGCGGCGCTTCGAGCAGGCGCGGGCGGGCACGGCGGGGCAAGGCCTGGGCCAGAGCTCCCCGTCGGGTCTCCCCAGCCTGCTGGAGAGCCCCGGCGACCTGGCTGGGCAGCTGTTCCGGTACATCCACGGCTTCTCCGTCGAGGCCCTGCGCACCCTGCAGGCCTTCGGCATCCAGCGACAGATCGAACGCCTGGAGCGCTCCGGCCTGCTGCGGCTGCTCGTCGAGAAGTTCGCCGCCATCGACCTGCATCCGGAGCGCGTCAGCAACCGCCAGATGGGTGCCATCTTCGAAGAGCTGATCCGCAAGTTCGCCGAGAGCTCCAACGAGACCGCCGGAGAGCACTTCACGCCCCGCGACGCGGTGCGCCTGATGGCCGGCCTGCTCTTCGCAGGGGACGAAGAGGCCCTGCGTCAGCCCGCGGTCCAGCGCAGCATCTACGACCCCGCCTGCGGCACGGGCGGCATGCTCTCGGTGGCCGAGCGCTGCCTGGCCGAGCTGAACCCGGACGCCCAGCTGCGCGTCTACGGCCAGGAGCTGAACCCCGAGTCCTGCGCCATCTGTCGCGCCGACATGCTGATCAAGGGGCGCCAGCCGAGCGACATCAAGCTGGGCAACTCCTTCATCGACGACGGCCTGCCAAAGCTGCGGGCCGACTACCTCATCTCCAACCCGCCCTTTGGCGTGGACTGGACCAAGGTGCAGCATGCCGTGCGCCAGGAGCACCGGGAGCGGGGCCACGCCGGGCGCTTCGGACCGGGCCTGCCCCGCCGCAACGACGGCTCCTTGCTCTTTCTGCTGCACATGCTGAGCAAGATGAGGCCAACGGAGCAGGGGGGATCGCGGCTGGCCATCGTGTTCAACGGCTCGCCCCTGTTCTCCGGCGCGGCGGGCTCTGGTGAGAGCGAGATCCGGCGCCACCTGCTGGAGAACGACCTGCTGGAAGCCATCGTCGCCCTGCCCGACCAACTGTTCTACAACACCGGCATCGCCACCTACATCTGGCTTCTCAGCAACCGCAAGGCGCCCCAGCGCCGCGGCAGGGTGCAGCTGATCGACGGCACGGCGCGGTATTCCAGGCTGACGCGCTCGCTGGGCGACAAGCGCAAGCAGCTGGACCCGCAGCACATCGCCCACCTGCGCCGCCTGCACCGCGAGTTCGAAGAGGGGCCGGAGAGCAAGATCTTCCGCAACCAGGACTTCTTCTTCCGTCGTGTCGTCGTCGAGCGACCGCTGCAGCGGGACTACCAGGCCAGCCCTGAACGCCTGGCCGGGCTGGAGCAGGAGCGAGCCTGGCGCAACCTGGGCCGCAGCCGGAAGCAGGGAGAGGCGGCACAGGCGCAGCTGCTGGCCGGCCGCCGCAACCGCGATGCGCTTCTGCGGGCGCTGGACCGGCTCGATCCTCAGCGCCGCTACCTGAGCCGCGCCGCCTTCCAGGAAGACCTGGATCGAGCCGTCGAGGCCGAGGGCGCCACGTTGACACCGGCCCTGCGCAGGGCTGTCCTGGCCGCCCTGTCGCAGCCCAATCCGCAGGCCGAGCTCCAGCGCGACGCCCAAGGCGCCCCCAGACCCGATCCCGCACTGCGGGACCACGAGAACGTTCCCCTCGAAGAGGATCTGGACGGGTACATGGCCCGCGAGGTGCTGCCCTGGGTGCCCGACGCCTGGGTCGATGAGCGCCAGACCCGCCTGGGCTGCGAGATCCCCTTCACACGGCACTTCTACGCCTACGAGCAGCCCAGGCCCCTGGAGGAGATCGAGGCCGAGCTGCGGCAGCTGGAGGCCGAGATCCGGGGCAAGCTGGCCCAGGTGCTGGCGTGAGCGGCTGGCGCCAGGCGAGCCTGCGCCGCGTGCTGTCCTCATTGCGGGACGGCACCCACGGCAGCTTCGCCCGCACCAGCACGGGCGTCCCCCTCCTGAGCGCCAAGAACATCTCGGGGGGCAGGGTGGTCCTGAGCGGACGGGAGAGCTTGATCAGCGCCCAGGACTACCAAGCCATCCATCGCTCCGACTACCTGCGCCAGGGCGACGTGCTGCTCACGGTGGTCGGCGCCATCGGCAGGACGGCCATCTTCGATCTGGACCAGCCCGTTGCCTTCCAACGCAGCGTGGCCTGCCTGCGGCCCGGCCCGGGGCTCGAGAGGCGCTTTCTGCGCTACGCCATCCAGGCCACGTCCTTCCAGCGCCAGCTACGCGCACGCGTCCGGGCCAGCGCCCAGCCCGGCATCTACCTGGGCGAGCTGGGCTCCCTCAAGCTGGCGCTGCCTGCGCTGCGGACCCAGCGCGCCATCGCCGACCGGCTCGATGACAAGACCACCGCCATCGAGGCGCTGCGCGGGCAGCTGCAGCGTCAGCTCTCGCTGCTGGCCGAGCGGCGGCGCGCGCTGCTGCTGCGGGCGTTGCGCCGGGGCCTGGAGCCCGCCGCGTCCATGCAGGACTCGGGCGTGCCCTGGATAGGGCCCATGCCGGCGCACTGGACATTGGCGCGTCTCAAGCGCGCCTGCCTGCTGCAGCGCGGCTTCGACCTGCCCACCCAACGCCGCTGCGCCGGTCATGTCCCTGTCATGGGGGGCGGCGGCCGCTGCGGATGGCACGACCGGGCCATGGCCAACGGGCCGGGGGTGGTCATCGGCCGGTACGGCACCCTGGGCCGGGCGCACATGGTGCAGGAGCCCTTCTGGCCCCTGAACACCGCACTCTGGGTCAAGCGCTTCTTTGGCAACGCGCCGGCGTACATCCGACACCTGCTGGCGGTCCTCCCTGTGGGCATGTTCGCCGCCAAGTCCGCGATTCCGGGCCTGGACCGCAACGACTTGCACCAGATCCCCGTCCCCCTGCCCGGCCGGGGGGAGCAGGAGGTCATCCTCCGGCACCTGGGCGCCCGTCTGGCTGAGCAGGATCGGCTGGCGGAGCTGCTGCGCCATCAGCGAGCAGGCTTGCACGAGTACGGCCAGGCCCTGGTAAGCGCCGCGGTCAGCGGCCCCGCGCATGGCGAGGAGCAGGCGGCATGAAGTCCCCTTCGCAGCCAAGCAGGGCACTGGTGAGCTGCGACCATCGCACTCCATGGCTGGATGCGCTCCCCCGAGCCTGGAACAGGGCGCCATTGAAACACGTCGCCTGCATCAATCGTCGCAGCTTGCCCGAGAATACGCCCTCTGAAAAGGTGATCCGCTACATCGACATCAGCGCCGTAGACTCCCTGGGATGCATCGCGCCCATCGCCAGCATGCCATTTGGCAGGGCTCCCTCCCGCGCCCGGCGCCTCGTGGCGCAGGGAGACACCATCGTGTCCACGGTGCGCACCTACCTCAGGGCCGTAGCCGCCATCGAAGAGGACGACAGCGACCTGGTGGCCTCCACCGGCTTCGCCGTCGTCACCCCGCGCACGCGACACATCCACCCGCGCTTCATGTACTACTGGCTGCGCTCCACCCCCGTGGTCGACGAGATCTGCGCCCGCTCGGTCGGTGTCGGCTATCCGGCCACCAACGCCGCCGAGGTGGGAGCGATACCCATCGTCCTGCCGCCGCTGGCCAGGCAGCGCGCCATCGCCCGCTTCCTCGACGAAAAGACCGCCGCCATCGATCGTCTGATCCGGGGCTTCCCCCAGGCGCTGGGCAAGGGCGAGGGGGCGTTTCGGCAGCTGTTGGACCGGCTGCGGGGGTATCGCCAGGCCCTGATCACGGCCGCGGTCATGGGGCGTGTGGAGCCTCCACTAGCGGGTTGAGGCATGCACCACTTCGCCTTCGGCCTACGTGGCTGGGGGCCGCGCCCCGGACGCGGGCCTGCTGACAGACGCCCTTCGCCCGGCCTGCACACCTTGTCTTCGGGAATATATTCACAGTACACTGAATAAAAATGAACAGCACAAAGTGAACATGATTGACTCCCGCTTCCTGCCGCACAACAGCCACCACGAAGAACCCGAACGCTTCCAGGAACTGGATCCGCAGCTACGGCGCCTGCGCCACCAGGCCCTGATCTGGCATTCGCCCCTCATCGAGCAGCTTCCCGAGGCGCTGCCGGGCATCTACACGCTAGGTGGCGGCAGGCAGGTGGGGAAGACGACGCTACTCAAGCAGTGGATGCACGCGCTCCTCCAACGAGGAGTCGCGCCGAGCCGTATCGGCTTCGTAACGGGGGAACTGATCGACGATCACCATGCGCTGGTCCGCATCTTGGAGGATCTATTGGCGGAGATGCCTCCTTCGCAGCTTTGTTTTTTGATTGTGGACGAGGTGAGCTACATCAAGGGCTGGGGCAAGGGCGTGAAGTACCTCGCGGACCTGGGTGCTCTCGAGCGAGTGGCGCTCATTGTGACCGGGTCCGATCTGACGGTGATCCAGGACGCACGCCTGCGCCTGCCGGGACGGCGCGGCCGGGCGGAGCGGGCGGACTTCCACCTGCACCCTCTGAGCTTTGGGGCCTTCGTCCAGCTCGCCGGTGGCCTGGAGGATCCGGAGAGTCTCCTGGAGCCGTCGCAGGATCCGCCTCCGGAGACCATGGCGACGCTGCAGGGCCTGCTGGAACGCTACCTGATGCATGGCGGCTACCTCACAGCCATGAACGACATGGCCATGGATGG
>CAYVQL010000037.1:0-50218 GCA_964454135.1 uncultured Enterobacterales bacterium
CGTATCCGTAGCTGGCCTTGGCCGGGGGCGCGAAGGAGACGAGCATCATGCCGCGACAGGCGAAGCTCTTGGCCCCTCCGTCCACGGGGACCGCCTCGACCTCCACGAAGCCCCCCAGCATGCCCACCGCGTCGTAGCTGAATATGTGCTGGAAGTAGGATCCGCTGGCCAAGCCCGCCACCTCCAGCTCGGTGGTGAGGGTCACGTCGTAGCCGATGGGGCAGGCGGCATCGCCGACGCACTCGTCGTCCTCGCAGTCCACGTCGCCGTCGCCGTCGTTGTCCAGGCCATCCTCGCAGTCCTCGACACAGTACTCGATGCAGTCCTCGTCTTCGCAGTCCGTCAGGCCGTCGCCGTCGTTGTCCGCTCCATCGCCGCAGTCCTCGACGCAGGCCTTGGCGCAGTCCTCGTCCTCGCAGTCCACGTCGCCGTCGCCGTCGTTGTCCAGCCCGTCGCCGCAGTCCTCGGAGACCGGATCCGTGTCCGTGTCACTGTCCGTATCGGCGTCGGTATCGGCATCGGCATCCGCGTCGGCATCCGTGTCGGCGTCGGTGTCGCTGTCCGCATCCGTATCGCTGTCCGCCTCGACGGGCTCGGCGCTGTCCTTGCCGTCGTCGCAGGCGCCCGCGAGCAGGGCGCAGAGGAGTGGGATGCCGAAGAGAGAGCGACCCATGGAAACCTCCTTCCGGCCGCGTAACACCCGACCCTGCCAGCGGCTCATACAAGTACAGCAAGCCTAGGAGGCGCCTGAGCAGGCCCCCCGCCAATCCAAACCAACACGACCTCCCGCCGGCTCGCCGAGCCGCGCCGAGCGTCGAGAGGAGACGAGCCATGTCCGCCTTGCAGCTCAACCAGGACTGCTTCGAGCAGACCATCTCCCAGGACGGCATCGTCCTGATCGACTTCTGGGCGCCCTGGTGCGGTCCCTGCCGCATGTTCGGCCCCATCTTCGACAAGGCCGCCGCGGCCAACCCCGACCTGGTCTTCGCCAAGCTCAACACCCAGGACGAGCAGCAGCTGGCCGGCTCGCTGGGCATCCAGTCCATCCCCACCCTGATGATCTTCCGAGACGGGATCCTGCTCTTCCGGCAGCCCGGAGCCCTGCCCGAGCAGGCCCTGGACGATCTGATCGGGCAGGTGCGCGCCCTGGACATGGACGAGGTGCGGGCCAAAGTCGCGCATCAGCAGGCCGCAGCCAGCGCCTGACGGCTCATCCGCCGCTCGCCGGTTAGGATGGCGCTGAACCCTCCGCGGGCGCGAAGTCATGGGCAACAAGCAGGATCCCCCGGCCCCCCTTGCACAGGACGAGCTCGATCCTGCTGAGGAGGAGCCCGCCACCAGCGAGGGGGAGCCTGCGCCCACCGAAGAAGAGCCTGCGCCCACCGAGGAAGAGCCCGCCGCCAGCGAGGAGCCCCAGGCGCCACCCATCGCGGCCAAGGGAACCTCCCCCGCAGTGACCAGCGGCACCTCCCTGCTGAGCGCACCGCCGCCGCCAGGTCCTCCCCAGGACCTGACTCCCGACCAACAAGAGGTCTACATCCGCGCGGCGATCCACCAGGACCGCAGTCCTGGGATATTGGTGGCCGTGGTGCACCCCGGGCGCATGTTCAAGCTGCCCCGTGGTCTCTTCGGGGCCATCAACCGCGCGGGCTGGGACGTACGCGTGGTGGAGACCATGGCCGACAGGGTGCGCTCGGTGGAGCGCATCCGGGACGTGCTGCGCCAGGCCGCCAGCGAAGGCCGCCCGCTGGATCTGATGGTGGTCAGCGGCGACGGCACCCTGGACCACCACGTGCTGGTGGCCGCCTTCTGGGCCTTCTTCCCCGACCTGATCGAGCAGAAAGCCGGCACCATCGACACCAGCGCCGTGCAGGCCGCGGATCTGGCCCCCCTGCCCGACCGCTACCGGGCCGCCTTCCTCAACCCCATGCCCGACGGCAAGGGGCTGACGCCGGACGAAGAGACCATCAAGGACATCTGGCTGCTGCGCGCCGCTGTGGAGCCACTGCTGCGCAAGGGCCGCTCCGTGGAGCGCGTGCTGCGCAAGTCCAAGCGCGATCTGGGCGATCCGGTGCTGCGCCTGGCCGTGCTGGCAGCCCTTCTGCCGCACAAGGTGCTGCTGCGCCCCCACGGCTTCGACGTCTCGGGCCTGGCAGAGGCCTCCCAGGAGCGCACCTTCCAGGGGCTCTTTCCCTACATCCGCTCCATCTGCTGCTTCCCGGCGGGCACGGCTGCCGACAACGCGGTCTTCGCCGGCGTGCCTGGCTGGGTATACGCCCAGTTCGCCGGCCTGCTGACGCGCTTTTCCTGGCTGGAAGGCCTGCGCCACCGCTGGGAGCGCCAGGTGGTCAAGCGCTTTCTGCGCTACTTCACCAGCCAGGCCGTGGTGGTGCCCGCCCGTATCTCGATCATGGGCTTCGACGGCCAGTGGGTGCGCCTGAGCAGCCACGCCGCGGGCGGTCCCGGGGCGGGCCACTTCTTCACGGCCGACCTGACCTCCAAGACCAAGGGCATGCTGGGCTACCTGATCCGCATCCCCGGCGTGGTGCTGCGCGAGGGCGTCTTCGGCTCCACGGTGGTGCGCATCGCGTCGCGCTTCGCCGACGGCCGCATCAAGTCCTACACCGAGTCCCAGATGGCCGAGGGGCTCTACACCAACCGCGCCTTCATCGCAGGCGTGGGCACCATCCCCACTACAGGGCCCACCAGCCTGGCAGGCCAGAGCTCCCTGGTGGTCATCCCGCCCATCCTGGGTCGCCGCTTGTCAGGCGGCAGGCAGTTCAACCTGCGGGGCATCACAGCCTTCACCGAGGCCATCGTCAAGGGCATCGCCGCCCGGGCCATGCACCTGGTGGGCCTGGGCGTCGGGGGCATGGCCGGGGGCGGACGCTTCAAGTTCCTGCTGCCCCAGCACCAGGTGGCCATCAAGGAGGGCGAAGAGATCGAGATCCGCTACCTGACCATGACGGGCGAACCGCGCGCCGTGCCCATCCAGGTCAGCGGCGATCCCTTCCAGGCCTGGCAGATGCGCATTCGATCCGCCTGGGCGCCCATCCCGCTGCTGGGAGAGGCCGATTCCCTGCTGCTGGACATCACGCGCTCCACCCTGGCCGATCTGCACCTGCGTCAGAGCTACAACCTGCGGGCCGCCTATATCGGTGGTGTGCACTACTTCTGGTATCACCTGGGCGACGAGTGGAGCGAGGCCTTCCGACAGCGCACGGGGCTCTTCCAGCCTCCCCTGCACCTGCCGCGCGCCTTGACCGTCATCCAGCGCCGCCTGGCCCACACCTGGCGCGAGGAAGGGGCCGGCGAGTTCGTCGACACCAGCGAGTCGGGCATGGGCCTGGGCCGTCGTGGCCGCTACGCCCACAACAACGACCAGAGCGCCCACCTGGTGGTGCTGCGTGAGCGCGGCGGGCGCCTGCTGCTGCGCCAGATCAGGCTGATGCGCGCAGAGGGCCGCGTCTTCGAGAACCGCACCCGCTACCGAGCGGTGGGCGCCTCATACATCGCCTGCGAGAGCTCCACCGTGGCCTGGCAGGAGTCCGGGCCGCCCACCATCATCCAGGACAACCACTGGTTCCGCAGCGCCCAGGAGTTCCAGAAATCCGCGCCGGCCTTCTTCCCCATGGTGGCCAGCTCATCCCAGGGTCCGGGACTGCTAGGGGGCCCCGAAACGGGTCTGCCTCCCAAGAAGAAGTCCAAGCCCAAGAAACGCCGTCGCTGGCGCAGGGACAGGTAGCTCCGAGGGCTCTCAGTCCCCGCAGCGCAGCACGGACACCGGCATGGGGGAGCCTTCCGAGGTGGTGATGATCTCACCCAGAGCCGTGTAGGCCACGGCTTCGCCCTGCTGCTCCTCCGCCGCATCCCAGACCACGGGGGCGTCCCACCAGTGGGCATCGGGCTCCAGCGGATCCGTGGTCCACTCCCAGAGCGCGTTGTAGGTGCGGATCACCAGGCGGCTGCCGTCCGCCATCCAGTCGCCCCCCGTGGCGAGGCGATCGTTGCTGGAGGATCCGTCGAATTCCAGCTCCGCGATGGGCAGCGCCTCCACAACTCTCGCGCCGACCACCTGGGGCACCAGGTAGACGCCGGACTGCCCATCGCTGTCCTTGGTCACGATGGTTATGGCGCCCGTCAGCGGGTGCACCAGCAGGGTCTCGGCGTTGTGGGCGCCGTCCGGGTAGACCACCCGCCACTCGCGCAGCACGCCCACGGGCCCGTCCGCCGCCGGCTCGGGCACGGCATAGATGGTCACGTAGCTGCGGGACTCGCTGTTGTCCCCGATGTCGCCGATGTAGAGGCAGGGCGCCGCGGAGCCAGGACAGCGGCCAGCGGCCATGTCCTCCCAGTCGGTGGCGCTGGCGCCCAGCACCTCGTGCGTAGCCAGCAGGCTGCCATCCAGGCCGAAGGCGTAGATCCTGGGTTCGTCGCCCGAGTCGTTGTGGGTGTAGAGCACACCCGCCTGGCGCCTGGACAGCGCCAGCCCCGATGACTCGTCCAGCAGCTCGCTGCGCACGGTGGTCAACGGGCTGGGATCCTCGTAGCTGGGGCAGCCTTGCGCCATGACGTCGGGAGCGATCAAGAGAGAGAGCGCAGCGGCGGTCAGGGACATGGGTGGCTCCCGTGTGAGTGTTGCCTCCCCTATCGGCAGCCCCCCGAGGCCCTTCCTGCGTTTCAGCGCCCCCGAGAGCAGCACCAGGGTGCGGCGACGTTGGGCTGCCGTGGAGACGCTCCGGAGAAAGACTGGATAGACATAGCAGACCCCAAAGCTGAAATCCCAACGCGACCCGGCTCGCTGCCAGCCCCCCCCCTCATCCCCCGCAGGAGCGCCGATGGACCTGGTCAAGGTCGCCCGCGAGCTCTCTCGAAACCTTGGTTCACTCGAGTTCTCCGCTCCCGTCACCCACGTCTACGATCCCTCCGACTACGCCTGGGAGGCCTATCGGGAATACCTTGAGCGCTTCGGCTGCACGCCGAAGCAGGTGCTGCTGCTTGGCATGAACCCCGGTCCCTGGGGCATGGCCCAGACCGGCGTGCCCTTCGGCGATCCCACCATGGTGCGAGATTTCCTCCGCATCGACGCCGAAGTCGGGCGCCCGCCAAGGGAGCACCCCAAGCGGCCGGTCCTGGGGCTGCGCAGCCCTCGCGGCGAGGTCAGCGGTCGCCGCCTCTGGGGCTGGGTCCGACAGCGCTTCCTGACACCCCAGGCCTTCTCGACGCGCTTCTTCGTGGCCAACTACTGCCCCCTGTGCTTCATGGAGGCCAGTGGGCGCAACCGTACCCCGGACAAGCTGCCCGTGGCCGAGCGCAGGCCCCTCTTCGAAGCCTGCGACCGGGCGCTGAACGAGACGCTGCAAGTCCTGCGGCCCCAGCTGGCCCTGGGCGTGGGCGCCTTCGCCGAGGCGCGGCTGCGGCGCGCGGCCCGCGGCCTGGACCTGCACACCGGCCGCATCCTGCACCCCAGCCCCGCCAGCCCCCTGGCAAACCGGGGCTGGGCCGCCCAGGCAGAGCTACAGCTGCAGATACTGGGCGTCGAGCTCCCGGGCTCGGCACCGTCAGATACCTAAAATTATCCCGAATCCAGAAATAACGATCTGGATCAGGGATCGAAAACCCGGGGACTTGCCACTAAGCGAATAAAGTGGAATATTAGAACGTCCGTTCGGTTTTCAAGGCGCTGTTCCAGGATTTGAACATGTCGAGCTTCAGGCTGAACACACGTGTCGGCTGCTCTCCCCAGGAGGTGTGGGACATCCTGGCTGACCACCGGAACATGGGCTCTTGGCTGGGTGGCGTGCGCGCTGTGGAGAAGCTCAGCCCTGGCCCAGCAAAGCTGGGCACCCGCTACCGCGAGACCCGGGAGCTGATGGGCGCCGAGTTCCACAACGAGCTCGAGGTGACGGTCCACAAGCCCTGCCACCGCTACGAGGTCACGTCTCGGGGCGAGGACCTCACCGTGACCTACACCTACACGCTGCAGGCCGTGCACGACGCCACGGACGTAGAGCTCTACGCCACCTGCGACGGGCGGGGCGTGATGCGGCTCGTCGAGCCCCTGCTGGGCTACCTGGTGCGTCGCCAGGACGGCATGCAGCTGCTGAAGCTGAAGCGCGCCCTAGAAGATCGCGAGGAGCGGGAGAGCGCCTAGTCGCCCGACAGCGCGCTCAAGAGCGTCGAGCCCACGGCCACGCTCTCTTCCCCGCAGGTATAGACGGGGTTGCCGAAGTCATCGAACTCGACCTCGTCACAGCCCTCGTTGTCGGCCAGCGGGCTGGTGAAACCGCCCGGGCAGAGTCGCTGGTAGTCGGGCGGATTGCCGAAGGACCACCAGCGACTGACCACTTGGCCTTCGTCGCAGCGCGCCTGCACCAGGTGTCGTCCCTCAGGCAGCCCCCGACTCTCCTCGAGCGAGCGTCCTGCCACGTAGACGCGCTCGGCCGCGGCCTCTTCGGGCGTGCCCAGGTCGATGCGGGAGTAGCTGGCGACCTCGCGCCGCAGCGCCTCGAAGACCGTCTCCGCGCTGGGTTCGACCCAGCCTTCCCCGCTCCAACTCAGGTCCGGGCGCACGCGCAAAGCCTCGCGCCAGGCCTCCATGGCGGCCTCGGACTGCTGGTCCCAGAGCGCCAGGCCCCGTGTGAAATGGAGGGCGGCCAGAAGATCCGTGGAGACGATCTCCTCGGCCTGGCCCAGGGCCTTCAGAGCACGCCGGCAGGTCTTGGCCGCGGGCTTGGTCTCACCCGTCTCCAGGGCCCGCAGGGCATCCAGGTGCAGCTGCAGGGCCTCGCCTCCGGAGGCGCTGTCGGCCTCGGCCGCCTGGACATGTCCCGGATTTCCCAGGACCAGAAGCGCCGACGCGACGACCAGGGTGCTGCTGACTGTGCTTTCGAGGAATCCCATCTGCCTCTCCGACGACCAGAACGAGCTACGCCAGTCCTATCGGCACCCCTGGAGAGGTATTTCACACGATGTTTTGGGCCACGCCTCGGAGGAGCTCCTCGATGGTGAAGGGCTTGGCGAGCAGGTCGGGCACATCCTCCAGCGGGGCATGCTCGAGGATCACGTCCTGGGTATGACCCGACATATAGAGCACGGGCACGGCGCCCAGCTCCTGCTGCAGGCGCTGGGCGAGCTCGGCGCCGTTCATGACGGGCATGAAAATGTCGGTCAAGATCAAACCGACGCTCTTCGCCTCATGCCCGCGGGCCACGGCCAGGGCCTGCTGCGGTCCATCAGCCTCCAACACCTGGTAGCCGTGAAGCCGCAGGATCTCGGCGGTGGTCTGGCGCGCCTGCTCGTCGTCGTCGCAGAGCAGCACCACGCCCGATCCCCTGGGGAGCGGCTCCCGGGTCGGGGGAGCGGAGCGAGGCTTCCTGGCCTTGCTCTCCACCGTCGGCAAGCAGATGCGGAAGCAGGACCCCTCGCCGACTTCGCTCTGCACCTCCACGAAGCCCCCGGCCTCTTCAACGAACTCGTGCACGGAAGCAAGGCCCAGGCCCGTACCCTTGCCCGTCGGCTTGGTGGTGAAGAAGGGTTCGAAGATGCGGCGGCGCAGCGTCACATCCATGCCGGTCCCGGCGTCGGTCACCGCGATCACGGTGTAGGGCCCGGCAGGAACCCCATGCGCCTCGGCCTCGGCCTGGCCCAGGTTCAGGGCGAAATCCTCCACCGCGAGTCGTCCGCCATCCGGCATGGCGTCCTGACCATTGACGACCAGGTTGATGATGGCCTGCTCGAGCCGCACGGGATCCGCCCGCACCGCTCCCTGCAGGGCGCAATGCCGCAGCTTGAACTCGATGTTCTCACGAACCAGACGCCCAAGCACGTCGTGCAGCTGATCCAGCAGGGCGCGTGGATCGATCAGCTCGGCGCTGTGAGGACGTTGTCGGCTGAAGACCAGCAACTTCTCGGTGAGCGCGCTGGCCCGCGTGATGTTCTTCTCGATCTCCTGGGCATGGCGCAGCGCCGGCTCACCGGCCTCCAGGGCGCTCCGCAGCAACCATGCCTGTCCCCTCAGGGCGGTCAGCAGGTTGTTGAAGTCGTGGGCCACGCCACCCACCAGCTTGCCCAGGGCCAGGAGCTTCTGGGCCTGTTGCAGGCGCTCCTCCAGCTGTTGGTGCTGGTGCTCTGCGCTGCGCTCCGCGGTCAGGTCCACGGCCGTGACCAGCGCATGGGCCATGCCCTGGCGGTCAAAGGGCGTGACCTGGAGGCTCACCTCCAGTCGCACTCCCTGCCCAGGGGCGAAGACCACCTCGCAGGGACCACCTTTGCGGCCGTACAGCGCTCCCTCCAGCAAGGCCCGGTATCGTTCCTGGAAGCTGGGATGCACCCAGCCCAGGTCCTTTGTGTCCAGCAGCGCCTGTTGCCCTATGCCCAGCAGCTCGCAAGCCGCCGGATTCACCTCTACCAGCCACCCCCTGGCATCGTGCAGGAAGAGCCCGTTGGTCGCGCCCTGGAACAGGGTGCGGTAGTGGGCCTCCCGCTCCCGCAGCACCACCTCCACGCGGCGCCGCTCCGTCACCTCGTGCAGCAGGGCTCGGTTGCGCGCCTGGATGACGCGCGTACGCAGGGCGATCACAGCCCACAGCGCCAGGCTGCCGAACAACGCGCAGAGCGCGTAGAACCAGGCTGTCTCGTAGAAGTGGGGTTGTAGGCTGAAGGACAGAGAGGCCTTCTCGCTCCAAAGGCCTTGCGCCGAGCGCGCCTGCACCTCGAAGCGGTAGCTGCCGGGAGCCAAGTTGGTGTAGTGCGCTGTTCGATCGCGGTGTTCGTCCGCCCAGCGCGCGTCGTGGCCCAGCAGTCGATGCCGGAAGACCACCTGCTCGGGAGCCCTGAAGCTCAGGCCGGTGAAGCTCAAGTACAGGTCACCTCGCCCGGGCGGTAACGACGAATCCTCCCCGAGGGACAGAGGCCTGCCGTCGATGGATGCCCGCTCCACCGTGACCTTGGGGGTCACTGAGCGATAGGCCTGGGTGAGCTTGGACGGATCCAGGCTCACCAGGCCATGGATGGTCGGGAACCACATGCCGCCGTCCGCGGCCAGCCACCCCGCGGGCTGGGCGCCCCCGTTGCCTTCCCCACTGTCGAGGAGCGTGCAGTGCAGGGACTGGCTGTGTCCAGCCGCGAAGCTCTCCAGCTCCGCCCGACGCACACGGTAGATGCCCCGGTTGCCGTTCATCCAGACAGCGTCATCCCGTATCAAGATGCGCGAGACCACATCGTCGCAGAGGCCGTCGGCGCGGGTGTAGCGCGTGGCGCGGCCCTTTCGCAGTCGGGTCAGGCCTCCGCCGTAGGTGCCGATCCAGGCCGTGCCGTCGGCCTCCACGGCGACATCGCGCACCGTTCCCCGAGAGAGCCCCTGCGCCGGCCCGTAGCGCTCGAAGCGGCCCTCGAAGAGCCGCGCCACGCCCCTGCGCGTACCGAACCAGAGGGCGCCATCCGTGGCCTCGACGATGCAGTGCACCGAATCGTCGCCCAGGCCGTCCTCGGCGCGGTAGCTGGCGGACACCTGCTCCCCATCCAAGCGCGCCACTCCAGCGCTCTCCGTACCGATCCACAGGCTGCCCTGACTGTCGCTCAGCAGCGCCAGAATCGGAGAATCGGGCAGATCATGCTCGGGTCCCAGGCTGTCGAACTCGCCCCCCCGATAGCGTCCCAGGCGGTGGCTGTCTCCAAACCACAGCGTACCCTCTACGTCCTTTGCCAGGGCGCCGACGCAACCCGGCTGCCAATCGGCCCCCTTCACCGGGCTGAAGACCCGCCCATCCCAACGAAACAGCCCGTCACATCCCGCACCCACCCAGAATCCGTCCTCGTCCTCGAGCACTGTGCGAACGCCATGCGCCAGCCCGTGTCCCCGACCAAAGCGCTGCAGCTCCCGATCGCTGACCTGGAAGAGGCCGTGACCGTCGGTGCCCACCCAGAGGCTGCCCTCGCGATCCAGGAAGAGGGAGCGGATGTCACGCAGCGACTCGGGCGCGACGGCGACAGGTTCCGTCGGCCCATCGACCTGCGATGCGGACTCGAGCGCGCGCAGCCCGGAGAACGCCGTGAACCAGAGCCGATCCCGCACATTGTCCGCCACGACCTTCGGGTAGTAGGTCCCGCCGTACTGCGCGATGGAGCGCGCCCCGCGCCCGTCGATCAGGTAGAGTTCGGAGCCGCTGGCCCCCCAGAGTCGTCCCGCGCCGTCCCATTCCAGCGGGCCCGAGAGGCTGGAATCCAGGGGCAGGGAGCAGGAGCCCCGCACGCAGATCAGCCCATCCGGTCCGTCGACCCAGACCTCCCCAGACGACCCGATGAAGAGGTCGTCCATCCCTCCATCGAAGCCCTCCACGAGCTCGACCTGCCCAGCCTTCAGCCTGCCCAGGCCACGGCTGGAGGCCAGCCAGATGGCTCCCTCGTGATCTTCCGCCAGATCGTAGACATTGGCGTCGGCCAGCACCCCTGGCAGCGCGACGGTCTCGAACTCGCCACCCTCGAAGCGCACCAGGCCCCGCTCGTGGGTGCCGAACCAGAGGATGCCCTGGCTGTCCTCCAGGACCGACAGGAAGCGGATGGACTGCAAACCCTCGTGGCTGGCCAGCTCGAAGACCTCGAAGCGCCTCCCGTCGAAGCGCGCGATCCCCCCGAAGGTGGTCAGCCAGAGGTATCCGTCACGGCTCTGGGTGATGTCGGTGACGGAGTTCTGGGGCAGTCCATCGCGGGTGGTCCAGGAGACCACGGCGAAGCGCTCGTCGGGGGACGACTGTTGGAGTTCCGTGACGCTCGCCAGTTCCTCCGAACCCGCCCAGGACGGGCGCGCCAGGCCCGACGCCAGCGCACAGGCTCCTGCCAGCGAGGCAATGGTCCTGGATACCCGTACGCGCTTTCTCCTGCCAGGCCCGCTCAGCAGGCGTCCAGGGCCATGAGCAGGTCGCGCCTCAGGTCCGACAGATGCTCCAGGCCCACGGACATGCGGATCAGGCCCGGGTGGACGCCGAAGCTGCCCAACAAGTCCGGCGGCACGTCCGCATGCGTCATGCTCATGGGGTGCTCCACGAGCGTCTCCGTGCCGCCCAGGGAGACCGCCAGTCGGCAGACCTCGAAGCTGTTGAGGACCTTGAACGCCGCTTCCTCGCCACCGGCTACCTCGAAGGCGATCAGGGAGCCCGCGCCTGTGCACTGCTGATCGTAGAGCGTTCGCCGCGGATCGCCCGGCTCCAGCAGGCCCGGGTAGTGGACGGCCTGGACCTTGGGATGCTCAACCAGCAGCTGGGCGAGCTTCCTGGCAGTCTTCTCTTGCCGCCGCATTCGCACCGACACCGTCTCGAGGGAGCGCAACAGCAGCCAGCCGGTGAAGGGATTGGCCATGGTGCCCAGGATGGTGCGGTAGGTCTTCACCTCGGTCATCAGGTCGGCGGCCCCTGTCACGACACCGGCTATCAGGTCGCTATGGCCTCCGATGAACTTGGTGGCGGAGTAGATGATCAGGTCGGCACCCTGGTCGGCCGGCCGTTGGAAGACCGGGCCCAGAAAGGTGTTGTCCACCGCGGTGACCACGCGCCGCTCACGCCCCTGGGACAGCTCCCTGGCCAGCGCGGAGACGCCGGCGATGTCGGCCATGGCATTGGAGGGGTTGGCGGGTGTCTCCACGTAGAGCATGCGCACGCGCTCCTGCCCCACCTGCTGCGCCAGCTCGCGCATGGCCTGCGCGGTGTCGAGGTCCGCCAGCACCTGCTTCACCTCCACCCCCAGGTTGGGCAGGATGTTCTCGAAGAGGAAGTGAGTGCCGCCGTAGACCGGCGCCGTGGACAGGATCACGTCTTTCGGCCTCAGCAAGGCCAACATGGAGGTGGAGATGGCTGCCATGCCCGAGGCGAAGACGGCGCCATCGTCGGTATGGTCCCAGGCCGCCATGCGCTCTTCGAAGATCTGCAGGTTGGGGTTGTTCAGGCGGCTGTAGATCAGGCCCATGGCCTCGTCCGGCCCCTGCTCCCGCAGGCCGTAGGCCAGCTCAAAGAAGCGCTTGCCCTCCTCGGCGGAGGAGAACTGGAAGGTGGAGGTCAAGAAGACCGGGGGCTTGACCGAGCCCTCGGAGAGCTCGGGATCATAGCCCAGGCCCAGGGCCAGGGTCTCCGGGTTGAACTCCTTGCCGGACTTGCTCTTTCGTTGGGTCACAGTAGCGCTCCATGGCTGCGGTGGATCTCTCGCGAGCCTAACTCGCGCGACGACTAGCCCGGTGAGAAGACAAAGGGGAAGGAGACCGTGGCCATGTTGCCCCCGCGGGGTGCTGGAAACCGGATCCCCCCGATCTGTTGCGCCAGGCAGCGCTCCACCTCTGGCTCGTTCAAGTTGCTGTGCTCGACGCCGGCCGAGCTGACCGAACCGTCTCGATCGACGATGAACTTGATCACGACCCGGCCCCTGGGCTGCCCCTGCGTGGCGCGCCGGCAGCAAGCGCGCAACCTGCCACGCTGCCGCTGCAAGACGGCCTCGACCAGGGCCTGACCCAGCGGCCCCACGATGACGGGGTCTCTCCCCAGCTTCATGCGCAGTGGCGGGCCCCTGCGTGCCTGCTCGAGCTCCCTGGGCGCATCCGCAGCCGCAGGAGGCCCCGCAGCTGCCGGTGGAAGAGGCCGTGCCGCCGGCGTTTCCGGGGGAGCGGGGGGAGCTTGCACCACGGGCTGGACCGCCTCGCCAGGGCCCGCGGGCAGGTCGCCCGCAGCGTCCGGAGCGCCTCCAAGCGCCCCCTCCTCCGCAGCCGTTCCCACATCCAACTCTTGCGGCGCCTCTTCCGGCAGAGCCTCTTCCGGCGGAGCCTCCTCAGGCGGCGCTTCCGCGGGACTCGAGGGCTGGCCTGCGGCCTCCCGGCACTGATCCCAGGCCGCATCGTCCCTGGCGCCGGCCATGCAGTCCAGCAGCGCCATCTCCCAGCTGTCCTCCTCGCAGAAGGCCCGCCACTGGCCCACCAGCGCGCTGCGCTGCTCGTCCGGTTCTTCCAGCTCCAAGGCCAGCGCTCCCACCTGACGACAGCTCAAGCGCCCCAGGGCCTCCTCGTCCGCAGAGCTCCCCAGGGCCTGGCCCACGCTCGCCAGCATCATCAGGGCCCAGAGCGCGCCAGCCATGACCCTTCGTCTCCCAGCGCGGGGTGGCATCACTCCTCCGGGTTCGCGGTGCCCAGGGCTCCGCATCGGATTTCGCGCTGATGGTAGCACGGCGGCGAGGACAGCCGAAGCGATCTCCGCTCAACGCCCCTTGGAGCGACAATGTCGCTGCGCCGCCTGGAGCAGCCCTGGTCGCAGGCGGCCGTCATCCCTCCAGTCCAGCGCCGCCTCGGGGCCGGGTCCGGGCCAGGGCGCCGTGGAGTCGTTCCCCGACCACGAGCAGAGCGCCTCTTCCATGGCGCCTGTGTCTCGCGACCATACCCGGGCGATCTGCTTGCTCAAAGCCTGGTTGTAGAGATCGAGGCAGCGTCCGGGCCGCAGTGCCGGGACCGCCTCCACCAGCGCTGGATCGGCCAGGTGATCGCAGAGGCTCGCATCGGCCCGCTTCTGCCGCTGCATGGCCAGGCGCAGGCTGCGTTGCCAGGCCAGGTCCTTCTGCCAGGGCTTGGCGTGGCCTGAATCCGGCGCCACATCCAGCGTCAGGTGGTAGGCCACGGCGCGCATCAGGGCCGCGGCTTGGCCACGCGTGTCGAGGGCGGCGGTCAGATCGGCTCGTGACATCAGGTGCCAGACATGCCCCTTGCACTTCTGCGCGAACTGGCCCGCGGCCCCGCAGAGCTGGGCGGCGCGCTCGGCCTCGCCCAAGTGCGCGGCGCGTTCAGCCAGCGCGAACTGGCACTCGTCCCGCCACAGGTCTTGCTGCGGCAGGGCGCAGAGCTGGGAGGCCTGGCCGGGCTCGCCACCCAGCTCCGCCACGCTGACCAGGCAGTAGTCCCGCAGGTCCGCTCGCTCAATCTCCTGGCAGCGCGCCAGGCCCTGGTCCAGGTCGCTCTGCGCCTGGTGCAGGGCTTGGCCAAAGCGCGCGCCATCGCCAGGCTGCGCGCAGCCCAAGCCCAACGCCAGGACGTGGGCAAGGAGCAAAGGACTGCCCAGCCTACTTGTTCTTCTTGCTCCAGGTCTCGTCGAACTCGATCACCGTCTGCTCGAAGAGATCGAGCATGTCCAGGATGGGCTGCGGGCTCTCCATGTCCACGCCCGCGTTCTTCAGGATCTCAAGCGGGGGCGCGGAGCTGCCAGCCGAGAGCAGCTCATCCTTGTAGCGCTGGGCCACCTTGCCGGTCTTGTCCTCCAGGATCTGCTGCCCCAGGGAGATGCCGGCGGTCAGGCCCGTGGCATAGGTGAACACGTAGAAATCGTAGTAGAAATGCGGAATATAGGCCCACTCGATGGCGTCGTTCTCGCCTATCTGGAAGCTGGGGCCGTAGTACTTTGCGATCAGATCGCCGTAGGTCTTGTTCAGGAACTCGGCGGTCAGCGGCTGGCCCTGCTCGGCGTACTCGTGGATGGCCAGCTCGAACTCGGCGAAGAGGGTCTGCCGGAAGATGGTGAGCCGGATGTTCTCCAGGCGCTGGTTGAGCAGCATCAGCCGCGTGTCCACATCGCGCTTCTTGGTGTTGCTCAGCAGGTAGTCGAGCAAGAGCGCTTCGTTGGTGGTGGAGGCTATTTCGGCGTTGAAGGTCGCGTAGCCCGCGTAGTGGAAGGGCTGGGCGCGGTTGCTGTAGTACGAGTGCATGGCGTGCCCGTACTCGTGGGCGATGGTGAAGACCGACTCCAGGTCGTTGTTGTGGTTCAGCAGGATGTAGGGGTGCACCTCGTAGGCGCTGCCCGACATATAGGCCCCGCTGTCCTTCTTGGCGTTGGGGTAGACATCCACCCAGCCCGTGGCCGGGTCCATGCCCTCCTCGGCGTAGGACACGTAGTCGCGCCCCAACGGCTCCATGGACTCCAGGATCATCTCCACGCCCTCGTCGTAGCTGTACTCCAGCTCCACCGACTCGATCATGGGGTTGTAGAGGTTGTCGAAGGTGACCGGACCCTCGAGGCCCATCACCTTCTGGCGCAGGGCCATGTACTTGTGCAGGGTGCGCTCCAGCTCGCCGTTGATCGTGTCGATCAGCATGCGGTAGGCGTCGGTGGAGATGTTGTCGGGCGTCAGCGCGGCCGCCAGGCAGGAGTCGTAGCCACGGGCCTCCTTGTTGAAGATATGCGCCTTGACGATGCCGTCGAGCAGCTTGGCGAAGGTGTTCTCGTGGGTCTTCAGACCCGCGAAGAAGGTGTCGGCCGCCTGCTTGCGCACCGCGCCATCGGAGGATCCGCGGTACTTGGTGAAGCCGGTGATGGTGAGCGGCTCTTTCTCGCCCTTGTCGTTGGTGATCTCGTCGAAGCTGTAGTCGACGTTCAGCAGCGCCTCGTGGATGTAGTAGGGGGCGTCGGCCACGTTGCCGCTCAGAGCCATCAGCCGCTCTTCGCCCGCAGAGAGGGTATGGGGCTGCAGCCGATAGAGATCCTCGAACAGGTACTCGTAGGTCTTCAGCGGCTCCCAGTCGGCCACGAAGCCATCGATCTCTGCCTTGTCGGCCTCCAGGAGCTCGGGATCCATGAAGGAGACGGCGTCGGAGTAGGTGGGCATGAGCATCTGGATGCGGCCGGAGCGCACCTTGGTCTCCTCCACGCTCTGGTCCTGATCGAAGGCGCGACCGGCGTAGACGTAGAGCCGATAGAGACGCTTGAGCAGCTCGTACTTGCTCTCGAGGCAGATCTCCAGGTTCTCCGCCGAGTCGAGCATATGGCCCTCGCAGACCTTGAGCTGGGGGATGCGCTTCTCGACGGACTCGAACTCCGCCTCCCATTCCTCGGGCGTGGCGAAGAGGTGGGTCAGGTCCCACTTGTAGTCGTCGGGCACCTCGCTGCGGGCCGCATTGGCGTCGGGTTCGTAGCCCTCGGCCAGCGCGTCGGCCCCCAGGCTGGCGGAGACGAGCAAGAGGACGGCGCCGGCGAGGCCGCCGGAGATCCGAGAGAGGGAACCGAGCATGGAGATCCTCCTGGTGAAGGGCGATTTCACGGTTTCAGAGAGGGACGGAAGGGGGCAAACCAGGCAGCGAGCCTAACCTGGGGGCCTGCTGCGAGCGAACAGGAGCCAAACTCGCCGCCGAGGCCGGACAGAGGCGTTAGAGGCCCTTCTCCCCTTCCCTGCCGGAGGTCATCATGCAAGTCGTCGAAGCCATCGCCACGCTCCGTAGTCTGATGCAGGAACGCGATCTCGCCGCATGGGTCGTGCCCAGCGCGGATCCCCACCAGAGCGAGTACGTCGCCCCCAATTGGCTGCGGCGCGGCTTCATCACGGGCTTCGACGGCTCGGCGGGCACTGCGGTCTTCACCGCCGACAGCGCCGGCCTGTGGACCGACTCCCGCTACTTCCTGCAGGCCGGGCAGCAGCTGGAGGGATCGGGCATCGAGCTCTTCAAGGTGGGGCTGCCCGAGACGCTCAGCTTCGAGAAGTGGCTGGGGCAGGAGCTTTCCGAGGGTGACCGCGTGGGCGTCAACGCCGAGGTCTTCTCGATCCAGGGCTATGACGAGCTGGAAAAGGCCTTGCAGGAAAAGGGGATCGAGCTGGTGGCTCTGGCCGAGGATCTGACGGACCTGGTCTGGGCCGAGCAGCGCCCCGCCATGCCCGACGCTCCCGTGCGCCTGCATCCCATGGACTGCGCCGGCCAGAGCGTGGAGGACAAGCTGGCTCGCCTGGCAGAGCGCCTGGAAGAGGCGCAGGCCGACGCGCTGCTGATCTGCGCCCTGGACGAGGTGGCCTGGACCTTCAACCTGCGCGGTGGCGACATCGCCTTCAACCCGGTCTTCATCGCCTGGGGGCTGGTACAGCCCGAGCGCACCGTGCTCTTCACCGACGCCGAGCGCATCAGCGAAGAAGCGCGCCAGGCCCTGCCGGCTGCCGTGGAGCTGCGACCCTACGCCGACATAGAAGACGCCTGCCGGGCGCTGGGAGACGCCGGCGCCACCGTCTGGCTTGATCCGGCCGTGGCCAACAAGCACCTGGCGGTGCTGCTGGAAGACTCGGGCGCGCAGCTCAAGCTGGACACCGGCCCCGTTCCGGCCTGGAAGGCCGTCAAGAACGAGGCCGAGCTGGCCGGAATGAAGGCCGCCCACGTGCGAGACGGCGTGGCCATGGTGCGCTTCCTGCGCTGGCTCGAGCAGGCCGTGCCCGCCGGCGGCGTCAGCGAGCTCTCGGCTGAGCAACACCTGCTGCAGCTGCGAGCCCAGGGGGAACGCTACATCGGGCCCAGCTTTCGCACCATCGCGGGCTACCGCGGCCACGGCGCCATCGTGCACTACGCCGCCTCGGAAGAGAGCAACGCCCAGGTCGATCCGGAGGGGATCCTGCTGGTGGACTCGGGGGGCCAGTACCAGGACGGCACCACGGACATCACCCGCACCATGGCCCTGGGCGAGCCCACAGCCGAGCAGCGCCGCGCCTACACCTGCGTGCTGCGCGGCCACCTGCGCCTGCGCGGCGCGCGCTTCCCGAAGGGCACCGACGGCTACCAGCTCGACGTGCTGGCAAGGGCGGCATTGTGGGACTACTACCTGAACTACGGCCACGGCACCGGCCACGGCGTAGGCGCCGCGCTCTGCGTGCACGAAGGCCCCTTCAGCGTCTCGCCGCGCAAGAACTTCACGGCGCTGGAGGCGGGCAATGTGCTCTCCAACGAGCCCGGCTTCTACAAAGAGGACGAGTTCGGCATCCGCATCGAGAACCTGGTGCAGGTGGTGCATCACTGCGAAAACGAGAGCGGCGAGTTCCTGGGCTTCGAGGATCTGACCCTCTGCCCCTACGACCTGACGCTCATCGACAGCTCCTTGCTGAACGTGGGCGAGCGGGCGCAGGTCAACGCCTACCACCAGCTGGTGCGCGAGACCCTGAGCCCCCTGCTCGACGACGAGGAGCGCGCTTGGTTGCGGGAGGCGACGCGGGAATTGCCGCTGGAGTAGCGCACTAGTTGTCCGCGGTGTAGCGCTCCAGCAGATCCTCGCCCCCCAGGATGACGTAGGCGGCGCCGGACTTGCCCACCGGATCGTCCAGCATGGGGGCGCCGATGACGAAGTCGGAGATGCCGTCGGAGTCCAGGTCGCCCGCGGCCGCCACGGAGTAGCCCGCCACATCGCCTTCGGCTTCGCCTGCGAAGAACAGGTCGGCCTCACTGGTGCCTACCGTACCCGGGCCAAGGGGGCCCAGGAAGAGGTAGGCGCCGCCGGCGCCATAGCCAAGGTAGTAGTATTCATCGTCGTCCAGCCAGATGTTCGGCGCGCCCAGCAGGAAGTCGTCAAAGCCGTCGGAATTGACGTCCCCCACTCCTGCGGCCTCGTAGCCAACCAACTCGCAAGAACCCGAGCTGACGAAGAGGTCGATGTCCTGCTCACCGATGGTGCCGCTTGCGGGGCCGAAGAGCACGTATGCGCCACCGGCGGATTCGGATTCGACGCCGCCTTGGCAAACGACGGTGCGGCCCGCCGTACCGATCAGTACATCGCCGATACCGTCGTCGTCGATGTCTCCGGCGCCACTCACCCGGCGGTTTGCCCAGCCGTACCAGGTGGTGGGCAATTCGAACGCAAGCTGCGCCTCGGCCGTCCCATACTCATCCGTGGCATCGAGCGGGCCGAGGAAAATGCAGTGGGATGGGCCGTCTGCGTCGTTGCAATGGACGAAGACGTCATCGTAGCCGTCGCTGTTGACATCGCCCAAGCCGGACACCTCCTCCGCGAATCCCCACAGTTCGTCTGTTGCCTGCATGAGTACATCGGCGGAGGTCAGCTGAGTGGAGGTGGTGACCGGTCCGTAGAACAGGTAGGCCTCGCTGGGGTAGTCGGAATTGCTGCTGGACTCAGAGTTGCCCACGATCAGGTCTATGACGCCGTTTCCATCCACATCTCCTGCAGCGTCCATTCCAAAGAAGCTGGAGTAAGCCGACGATCTATCCTTCTCTTCAGAGAGAACGACATCGACTTCGGAGATGCTCTGACTCCCAGTGACAGGGCCGTAGAGAAGACAGACCCCCTGGTGGTTGTCGAGCTTCAAAGAAAGTGCGATTTCAGCATAGCCGTCTTGGTTCTGGTCTCCAATACTCGTACGGGAAAGGGCGAGCAGGTCATCGCCCACAAGCAGACCCGCAGTAGCTTGCGAGAGTTCTTGTGTTTCTACTCCATCAGCAAAGCCGTCCACAAGGAAGACAGTTTCATCAAAGTCCTCCGACACCGTGTAATATCCCTTGTTGTAGGCACTGATTAGCAGACCTTCACTCTCCCCATTCGCTGCGCCCGCGTACCCCAGCGTCAGTGCCGAATACGAATGGTCCGTTCCTCCCTCGATCACGATACCCGCCTCTCCCAGTGAGACCGTGGGTGCGGAGCTGGCCTCTTCCTCCTCATCGCTGCCATCCTCGCGATCACATGCTTACAGAAGCAGCGCCAGGCCAGCGACAGTCCAGTTGCCCATCTACCACCTCGCCTGTTCTTGCCCCAACGAGCTGGCCAGGAGCTGTGAGTACCTGGGTAGGTTCTCGATGGACGCATTGAGCTGCCGGGCGTCGCGCACCAGGTCGGCCATCAGGTAAGCATTCGCATCGGGGTCCAGCAGTGGCGGCATGGGTCCTCGCTCGGCGAGCAGCTCCAGAGAGGTGCGGATCTCAGCCATCACCTGCGCGCCGTGAGCCTCGAGCACTGTGGTCTGATCATGGAGCAGCTCCACCCAGCGCCCCATGAGCTCGGCGTCGATGTTGCGCCAGTCCGCGGGCTGGCAGCGTCGCTGCATCGCGCGTGCCATGCGCCTGCGCCGCGCGGCGCGGCGCGAAGCTCCTGCCAGGCAGCCAGCTCCTCCGCGACCTGATGCGTAGAGGCGACCTTCTCTCCGGGCTCGGCGCAGCAGCCGGATCCGTCATCGTCGCGCATGGGGATGCTCCATGATCGAGAGGATAGCGCGGATGATGCCCTGCCGTGGCCCATGCGGGGCGCGGCGAGGGGATTCGCGGTCCAGTACGAAGCTCAACCCGTGATGATCACTGTGGCGTACACCTCGCACTCGAACCACTGGGCGGCCGGCCCGCCGGTGTCGTCGATCTCCAGCTTCACGCTGACGCGGCCGGCGAAGGGGCCGCTGATCGTCGCCAGGGTGGGCCCCGTGACCGAGGTCACCGTCGCAGCGCCGATCTGGACTCCCACCTCGTCCGGACGGCCCGTGGGCAGACCCGACTCGTAGGACGTGAGCGTGGCCTGACCTCGGGCCGAGCGGCTGACGCCGTTGAAGTGCAGCCGGATGGTGTCCGCCTGCCCGAGGACATCGAAGAGATCTTCGCTGTGGAAGTACGCCTGGAGCGAGCCGTCGGAGGTGCGATAGATCTTGCGAGAAAAGAGAAGGGCGAAGCGTTTCATGGACGTGGCCCCTTTCGTATGCCTGGTTTCTCTCCGGGAATGGGCCCCCCCCCCGAAACACTCTGTCAACTGACGCAGATCACGTTCCCATGGGTTCAGCCTGGCAGCAGCAGCCCTTGCCACGTCGAGTCCATGGCTTGGGCTCGGGGCTACTACGGCCGGTGCCAGCTCAAGCCCGGCTCCTCATGTTCACAGCTGCCTGGAACAGGGCGGAAAACACCCCGCCCCGCCAACGGCGCCGCTCCATCAGGGCGCGGACCTCTCCCAGCGCCTGATGAGCCCGGTGAGCTGACCAGCCAGCCGATCCGCGGCCTGGACGAGCTGGATGGCATCGTCCAGTCGAACCAGCTTCATATGCGCCAGCGCCTCAGCCGCCGCAGCCGCTTCGCCGGTCTCCTTGCGCGCGATGCCGAAGGCGTTGCGCTTCTCGCCAGCCATCCTGGCATTCGCCCCCTCCCCTGTGTTGAACACCGCCGAACCCGCAGCCCGGAGGAGCTGACTGGCGAACTTCGAATACCCCCGAGGCACCTGCTCGCACAGCCCCTGTGCAAGGACGAGCACCTGCAAGGCCTGGGCATAGGCCGTCAGCTTGTGGTGGGGGAAGTGGGTCCGAGTGATGTGGTCCATGAGTTCTCCTTTCTGGTTGTCGGGCGGCGCCGCCCCCCACGCCCCCAAAAGGGCGGCCCCCCCCCCCCCTGGGGGGGGGGGCCCCCCCCGACAGTTCAGGAGAAACACGGGCAACCTGACCCACAGGCCACTTCCCCCACCACAGGCGACCAGCCTACCCGCCACCTGCGCCCACCATCCCCTCTCCACCTCCCCCCTCATCCTTCATCCCTCCACCCGAATCCGCACCCATCCCCTCCCCATCACCCAAGACAGGCCTGCCGCCGGCCAACCCCGAATCCCGGTCGAAAACCGGATGGATGGGTTTGCGGACATAGAGGTGCGCGTGCGTGCGGACGGCTCGTGGTGGAGGGCCCAGTGCCCATGGGCGCGGTCAGCCATCCGGAGCAGGAATTGGCGCCGATGGCACTATATCCGCCGATTCCCCTCCGTCGTGCAGGCGATCTTCCCCACCAGCCAGCTCACGGCCTCGGCGTCGCGCAGATCGATGTCGCGGGTGTTGACCATCAACACGGGGCAGCGGTCGTAGAGCCGGAACTCGCGGCGGTAGCGATGGACCAGCTCTTCCAGGTAGTCGGCGTCGAAGTCCTTCTCGTAGCTGCGGCCCCGCTCCCGGATGCGCGCCAGCAGGATGTCCAGCGGCGCGTCCAGCACGACCACCAGGTCGGGGGTGACCACCTGGGGCGACAGCGCCTCGTACACGTCCAGGTAGAGCGCCCACTCCGCATCTTCCAGGGTCAAGCCGGAGAAGATGAGGTTCTTGTGAAAGAGGTAGTCCGAGAGCGTGACCTCGGCGAAGAGGCTCTGCTGGGTGATCTGCTGCTGCTGCCGAAAGCGGGAGAGCAGGAAGAAGAGCTCGGTCTGGAATGCGTACTTGCCGCGGTCCTGGTAGAAATCCGCCAGGAAGGGATTCTCCTCGAAGATCTCCAGGATCACGCGCGAGCGCGCCAGCTCGGCCAGCTGGTTCACCAGGGTGGTCTTGCCCACACCGATGGGGCCTTCGACCACGATGTACCCATGAGACCCGAAGGGCTGGCCGCTGGGCATGGCGCTCATCTCCTCTGATCGGCACCCGGGCCTTGTTCGGCCCCTTGGCGCGCCACGACCAGCAGCTTGTTGCCGTTGTCGATCACGCGCAGCTTACCGTCGCCGCGCGCGGCCCGCTCCAGGATCCAGGCCTGTGGGTCGTCTACAGGGTGGAAGCCCGCCTCGCGCAAGGCGTCCCCGGGCAGCTGGCTGTGGATGTAGATGCGCAGCGCATCGCGCTTGAAGTTGCACAGCACGCGGTAGGTCTTCCACATGTACAGCTGGAAGTTCTCCTCGATCCAGCGCCGGCAGTCCTCCAGCGGCGTCTCGCGCAGCGACACCAGGTTGTCCCAGAACAGCACGCGCGACGCTGCGCTGGTGGCAAAGCCGGAGACCTCGGGTGGTAGATCGGGACGCCCATCGCAGGGAGCCACCACCAGCACCTCGCCCCCCGGGATCACGGCACCCTTGACCGCCATGTCGAAGCAGTTCTGCACGCCGTACATGGCCTGGCTGGCTGGAGGGCCGCCCGGGGAGACCAGCAGGTAGGGCATGGGCTCGACGAGGAACTCGGCCTGCTCGTCGGCGCGCGCAATGGCCTGGCGGCAGATCTCGTCGGGATCCCCTGCCCCCACCCAGAACACCGAGTCCTTGTCGGAGATCATGTCCAGCGCGAAGCTCTCCGCCGCTCGTTCCTCCAGCTGCCCGTCCTGTCGCAAGAACAAGCCCTCGGCCATGGCTCGGATGTCTCGCGAGTCCTCCGAGAAGGGATTTGCGCGGCGCGTCGGATCCGAGTGCCAGGGATTGCGGCCCGGACCCGAGGTCGAGGCGAGGGAGCGGATGTGGTTCATCTCCACGGTGCGCCGCCCGCAGATGCCCGGAATGACCTGCTTGTCCACCAGCGAGTAGCCAGCCATGTAGTGGTGCTTGGCCTCGTGGCCGTAGACGCGCACATCGGCCCGCAGGAAGTCGGGCTCGATGCTGACCTCGCTGCCCAGGGGGCTTTCGCCGATATGGACGAGCGCGGGATCGTCGCAGTCGTGGCCCACGAAGCGATGGGGCAGCCCGTACTGGCCGGCGTAGCGCTGCACCCACTCCTGGATGCGCGGCGCGTAGACCTCGGGTTGATGGGTGCCAGTGGCGCAGAGGAAGGCCACGTCGCTGGGCCCGCCTGCGGCCAGCTCCTCGCAGAGCGCGTGGATGATCAGCTCGTGCAGGCCGGCTCGGAACTCGTCGGAGAGCACCACCGCGACGCGCTTGCCCACCACCAGCTGCTGCAGGCGCGGCCGCCCGATGGGATTGGCGAGGGCCTGCCGCAGATCGCGCAGGATGGCCTGCGGTTCCATGGCGGGCATGGCCCGCGGCTGGATGACCTCGCCCGCCATGAATCCCCTGGGGATGTCCAGCTCGATCTTCCCACTTCCAAAGCTAAGGCTGACGGTCTCGCTGTCCATGCTTCCGGACTCCATCGTTGGCCAGGTCGTGTTTTCGAAATCCGCTGCCAGCTGAAAGCTCAAGCGCCCACGAAGCAGGCCCGCGCCAGGCTGACGAGCACCGCCACGACCAACAACACGACCAGGGCCGCGGCAGCGCGCTCGATCCAGGTGGAGAGAAATCCTGCCGGATCCTCTATCCCATCTTCGGGATCCGCGGACATGGGCTGGGCTTTCTCGCCGTCATCCGCTGGGGGGGGCGGGGTGGGATCCACGGACCCACCCTTCAATGGCAGGGACGGCCCTGGTTCGACCGGGGGAGGATCTTGCGCAGCGTCCTCCGGTGGCTCCTTGTTGGGGAGCTCCCGGGGCTGCACAGGCGCGGGTGGAGCGGCCTTTGCAGCTGGGGGCGGTGCGGCAGTCGGGGCAGGTTGCGGGTCCGTGCTGGGTGCAGCCGGCGCCGGGGCGATACGCCTGGGAGCGGAGCTGACGGGGGGGGGTGGAGACTCGGGCTCTGCCGGCGGCTCGCGCGGGCGCTCAACCCTGGGCTTGGCTGGCTCCTCGCCCTGGCTGCGCCGCACCAGCTCTCCGATGCGGGCCACGCCGCCGTGGCGTCGGGATAGCGAGAGCAGCTGTTGCACGATCCTGTCGAGAGAGATGTCGCGATCCTGCTCACGCTGCACCAGCAGGCTCTCAAGGAGCCTGCCAGCGGCCGGCCAGCGGCGCGCCACTCCTTGCTGGGCGGTGCCCATGCCGCGCCTGGTCGCTGTCTCGGGCTCGAGCATGGTGGCCAACAGGGCCCCCAGGGCCCAGAGGTCGCTGGCGACAAGCGGGGCCTGGCCGCGGACCACCTCGGGAGCGGTGCCCGCCGTCCACACCTGGGGGCTCCAGCCTCCCCAGCCCAGCAGCGTCAGCTCGCCGTGCGATCCCAGCAGGATCTCTCCTGGAGCGAGGCGCCCGTGAACGACGGGGACAGCCGCGCCGTGACCGACCCGCAGCACGCGCGCGAGGCCCAGGGCCACCTCCAGCGCCGTGGCGTCGTCCAGGTAGAACGCCCCCTGCCCGGCCGCTTCCAGCAATGTATGCAGCGTAGCTCCCTGGCACAGCTCCATGACCAGGGCCCCAAAACCCCCGAAGAAGGCCACGGGCAGAGGGGCCCCGGTGCCCTCCAGCTGCTGCAGGCGTCGGTACTCGCGCTCCAGCCGCGCGAGCGCCTCTCCATCTCCGGGATCGTCCAACAGGCGAACGGCCACCTTGTCCGGCCCCCGCGACTTCCCGTCGGCGCGAGCCGCCCTCCAGAGCCCATACCCCCGCGCCCTCGTGAGCTGCATTTCAAGAGCATATGGCCCGATCCGGGTGCCCTGTCGAGACATCGTTCCTCCCAGGACGTGGAAAATAGCACGGCGGCTGGGAGCGGGCCTGCCGGCCCGGGTCTTCCTTCGGGCCTTACGGTCCGAACGACGACCCGCGCCTTGTTCTATGGCAGGGGGCTTGTTCCCCCCGCATCGCCAGCGCTCCCGCCCTCAACCCCTCACGGCGGAGAGCCTCCAGATCAGGTTGCGGGCGCTCTGCTCGTCGCTGGGAAGGTCCATGACGGAGAAACGACAGAGCGCCGAGGTGCAGATCTCGATGGCTGCCTTGCGCCCGCTGGGCTCCCTGGCCATCACCCGTGCCAGGGCGAGGTAGGCTCTGCTGCGCCAGACGGGCAGCTCCACCAGGTCCCGGCAGGCCTGTTCCAGGGCCCTCCTGGAGCCGGCGGGCTGATCGTGCAGCGCCAGGGCGGACTGGCCGCAAATGGGCAGCGCCCCTATCTCGCGGGCCAGGGCATTGGCTTGCCGCAGCTGCTCGGCTGCGGCCTGCGGATCCCGGCCCCGCAGGCAATACCCGCGCGCCAGACGCAGCTCCGCCTCCAGCACGCGCAGGTGCCTCTCCACCGAAAATGCGATGGCCTTCTCAAGCCCCCGCGTGAAGAGGTCGATGGCACCGGACAGGAACAGAAGCCGCATGCGGGCGGCCTCCACCCGGTGCAGTCCGGACCTGCGGCGCGCCTTGCCCCAAGCGCCCTCCGCCATGTCCAGCAGGCCCTGGGCGTCGTCGAAGTCGTGGCGCATCAGGGCCACCTCGGCCAGCTCGAGCAGGGTCGCGCCGAGGGGGCCGTGGTAGCGCTCCTCGTTCTCGATCAGAATCGCACAGGCCGATAGCGCATCCACCGCCTCGCAGAGGCGGCCCTCGTAGCGGCTGATCTGACCGGTTCGGTAGAGCAGCGAAGGCTCGCTGCCCTCGAACTCCTCGCGCTCCAGCTCCACCACGTGCGCCCTGGCCCGGCCCAGCTGACCACGCAGCAGGTCGAGCCCGACGGCCGTGTCCAGCGCCAGGCTGCGCACGCTCCCCGAGCGCGCCAGGTCCAGCACCCGGGTCAGCAGGCTGTCCGCCAGCTCCAGCTGCCCCAGCTCGATCAGAGCTCCTGCTCGCTGCACCGCGCGCAGGCTCGCCAGCTCGCCGGCCTGTTCCTCCAGGTTCGCGGCGCGCTCCAGGTGCTGGCAGGCTCTCAAGGGCAAGTCCGCGCGGTAGGCCGCGTCCGCTGCCGCCCCGAAGGCCTCCTCCGCTCCCTCGACACCCCCCGCTTCCAGCTCGTGCTCGGCCAGCTGCGCGAAGCGCTCCTCGGCGCGCGGCCAATCCCGTTCTTCCAACGAGGCGCGGGCCTCCTTCAGCAAGCGGGCGTCGGAGTTCTGCATGGTAGCAAGCGTACCATAGTCGTGGTCACAGACGCCGACCGCGACCCGCAGCCACGCTGGGTTAGGCTAGGCCGATGCAGCAAAACAACCCGCCCGCGCGCGGCGCTCGCCTGGCCAACCGGGGCCTGTTCGCCGCCCTGCTGGTGGCGCCCCTGCTGGGCGCGGCCCTGCTGCGGCCCAGCGCCGGGGACAGCCGGGTGACGGGCCTGCTGCTGCTGGGCGAGCCGCTGCTGGTGGGCCTTCTGCTCTACGGCCTGGCGCTGCTGCTGGCCAAGCGACGCTGGCTCCCCGCTGGCGCGCTCTTCGTCGGGTTGAGCGCTTCGCTCCTGGTGCTCCACGCGCCCGCAGAGGCCACCGCGCCCATCGCGCTGGACCTGCCCTGGCAGGGCGAGGCCGCGCGCTGCGCCCAGGAAGCCGCCCCTCCCAGCGCCCCGCTGCGCGTGCTGACCTGGAACACCGCAGGGGAATCCCTGGATGAGGCCACGCTGGCCAGGATTGTGGAGCTGCGGCCCGACGTGGCCGTGCTCACGGCCCTGCCCGACACCGAGCTGATCGACCGGCTGGCGCAGGTCGCACCCGGAGAGAGCCTGGGCTTCGGGGTCGCGGGCGAGCTGATCGGCATCTACGTCAAGGGCAGCTTCAGCGAATGCGCCGGCCACACGGCGGCCTGGCCCTTCTCCCTTCCCGATCTGGCGGCCACGGGCCAAGCGGGTGCGGGCCAGGACCGGCAGGGCGCTGAGCAGCTGGTCCTGGCGCTGCCCCATGTCCCGGGCGTGGGGACCTTTCCCCTGCTGGCCTTCCAGGTGCCCTTCAAGGGCGCGCCCTCCTCCTGGCCGGGCAGCGTGCAGCAGGGCGCGGAGGCCATGGCCGCCGTGGCCATCCTGGCAGGCGGCTCCACCGTCGCCGCGGGCCACCTAGGCGCCCCCTCCACCTTCCACCGCGCCACGGGAGCCCTGCGAGGCGCAGGGCTGCAGGACGCCGGCGGTCCGGCCAACTGGCCGAACCGCGTCTTGAACATGCCTTTTTTGCCCATCCACAAATTGGATCGCGTGCTGACCGGACGGCACTGGAGCGCCGCGCAGGCGGCAGGCGGCGCCTCCGCGGGCAGCTACCGGCCCCTGCTGGTCCAGCTCTCCGTGGACGCGATCGCGCCGCCGATGGGAACCAACTAGCCCCCAGCCTAGAACCGCCCCTGCAGTGACAGCCCACAGGGTGTCGGCGCCACCGAGACCGCTGTGAAGTGCATCACCAACCCACTGGAGGCACCCACCAGGCCCAGACCCATCAGGCCCGCCGTGACGGCGCGGGAGGTGTTGAAGCGCTTGGTGAGGCTCTCGGCCTGCGACGCCGTGGTGACCGCCGGGTTGGCGCGGGCGTCCTCGATATCCGCATAGGCCGGCGACACCCACAAGAAGTACAGGCCAGCACCCACGGCCGCCGAGCCGGCGCCACCGAAGATCAGCGCCTTTTCGACGACGGATCCGCCCTTGTCGCGCTTGTCGCCCAGGCTCGTCTCGGAGGTCACGGGCTCTGGCGCAGGGGTGCTGTCCGTCTGCTCGCCCTGCGCGTCCGCCACGGCCTCCGGCTCGTCGTGCTGCTCGCCTGACGCAGGCTCCGGTGTCGCCTCTTCGGTCGCCACGGCTTCCGCGGTCGCCTCTTCGGTCGCCGCGGCTTCCGCAATCGCTTCTTCGGTCGCCGCGGCTTCCGCGGTCGCCTCTTCGGTCGCCGCGGCTTCCGCGGCCGCTTGCTCGGCAGCGGCCGCTGCCGCTTCCTCGAACGCTGCCGCCACCACCGCCTCCTGGTCGAATGCCGCCGCCACTGCGGCAGCTTCCACCATGGAAGTTACCGCCAGCGCCGCCGCTTCTTCTATGGCTGCCGTCACCGTGGCCACCGCCGCCGCTTTTTCGGCTTCTGCCGCTGCGGCCGATTCCGCTGCCTCGGCTGCCGCTGCCGCCACCGCCGCTTCGGCTGCTGCCGCTTCGGCCGCCGCTGCTTCGGCCGCTGCCGCTTCGACCGCCGCTGCTTCGGCCGCTGCCGCTTCGGCCGCCGCTGCCTCGGCCCTGGCCTTGGCCTTGGCCTTGGCCTCGGCCTCTTCATCCGATTTCACCAGGGGCAGCGTCGCCGCTTTCACCACCTCTTCGAGCACCTCGGGGGGGGGCTCCTGGGTTGCACCCTGCGCGCCCGCCGCCCCACCCGGAGGGAGGATCGGGTTGCCGAAGTCATCGAAGAGCACGTCGTCAGTGGCTGCGGCCACCGGCACCACCGCCTCGCCGAATCCGCCTGGGCAGAGGCTCTCGTAGTTGGGAGCGCGCCCGTACTTCCACCACCGCCCGTACACGTCGCCTTCGGGGCACACCGCCTGCACCAGGTAGCGGCCCTCCGGCATGCGACTGGAGGCATCCGCCTGGCGACCCGCCACGTAGACGGTCGTTGCGCCCGTATCCTGGGGCACGCCCAGACCGATCTGCTTGTAGCTGCGCACCTCGCGTCGCAGCCCCTCGAAGACCGACTCGGCATCACCCTGTTGGTACTTGGCCGCATCCCAGGGATACTCGATGTCGATCTTCAAGGCCTCACGCCACAGGTCCATGCCGTCTTCCTGCTCCTCCTCCTGCCAGAGAGCCATACCCTGGACGAACTTGACCTTGGCCAGGTTGCGATAGGAGATGGGCTGTTCCGCGTCGGGCGCGATCTTCTCGATACGCTTGATGAAGCGCTCCACCTCGCCCGTTTCACCCCCCAACAGGTTCTGTTCGGCGGCCTCCAGCAGCTGCTCGACAGCGCCCCCGAAGGCCGGCGCAGGACCCAGCCCGAGGGCTGCCAATGCCAGCGAACAAGCTAGTCGCAGCCTTCGTTTCGCCATTCCTCAGAGCCTCCTGAAAGATCAAAGCTGAAGCTGCACTTCTGGTCCTGCAGCACCTCGACCGTGGCGTACTTGGAGGAGCCGCTGGGCAGCTTGATCTTGGTCTTGTACGTGCCAACGGGGATGTCGGTTAGCGCCAGCCTTCCCCTGCCGTTCCAGGTCTGGCTGAAGCCCATCAGCGAGGTGATCTTCACCTCGGCCCCTCCGCTGGGCTCGAGACGCAGCTCCAGCTGGCCCAGGTCGCCTGCCGCTGCCTGCTCCGGCTTGTCCGCACTGGGCTCCTCGGCGGCTGGCTCTCCGGCGGCTGGTTCTCCGGCGGCTGGCTCTTCGGCGGCTGGCTCGGGCTTGTCGGGCGGCGCCTTGGCGTCGGACTGCTGCTGGCCTATCTCGGGAGTTGGCGTATCCGCCGCGCTGAACAGGCCCAGCTTGAGCGCCACGACGCCCAGGCCCACGCCCCCAACCACCACGATGACGAAAACGGCGAACAGCAGCAGGAGCAGCCCGCCGCGGGACTTGCGCGGAGCGGGCTCCGCAGGCGCGACCTCGGGGGCGGCAGCCGGCTCTTCCTTGCGCGCCAGGGCAGCCGGCTCTTCCTTGCGCACCAGGGCGGGCTTGCTGGCCGACTCCTCTTCGGGCTCTTCGTCGGGCTCTTCGTCGGGCTCGCCAGCCTCTTCGCCCTCGGGTTCTGCGTCGGACGCCTCATCGGAGACGCTGGCCGAGATCTCTTCGGACGCCTCGACGGATTCGCTCTCGGGTTCTTCCCGGGAATCGCCGGAGGGATCCTCTGCGGGCTCTTCGACGGGTTCTTCTCCAGGCTCTTCCCCAGGCTCTTCCTCGGTGTCGGCGGCAGGGCCCTCCTCGGAGGCTTCCGCGGAACCGTCAACGGGCTCGCCGCCAGGCTGGTCGCCCGGAACGGCCTCGGGTTCGTCTTCTGCCTCAGGGGCCTCCGCGGCGGCTCCCTCCTCGTCGTCGTCGGCCGAGATTGAGGGTTCGGCCTGATCCGCTGGCGGCTCTTCCTCACCCGGGACAGGCTCCAGCGCTGCATCTCCCTCTACGACTTCGTCGGCCTGCTGGGCAGCATCCTGGTCCTGCAGCTCCGCTGCGGCCTGCGGCTCGGGTGCGCCATCCGGCTGCTGCGCTCCCTCGTCGCCTGCCAGCTCTTTTGGCGCGGAATCCTCTGCGCTGCTGGGCAGCTCCATCAGGTCCGAGGGTGCCTCGAAGAGCGACTCGAGACTGCGCTCCGCAGCCCCAGCCTGCGTCGCCGGTTCTTTTTCTGGCCCGTCCTCGTCCGACTCCTCGTCTTCTGGGGAGGCGAGCCCCCTGGGCTCGGGCGCGGACGAGGGATCGGGTACGGACTCCTGGTCGGGCTCGGGCTCGGGCTCGGCGGGCGGCTCGGCAGCCGCTTCTTCCGCCTCGGCGGCCGCCGACGCGGGCTCGGCCCCAGGCTCGGAGGGCGGAGGAGCGGGCTGGTCGTCCGGCTTGAGCACATCCACGGCGTCGCTGGAGAGCCACTCCTCCACGGTGTCGTTCTCGGGCCCGCGCAGCCCCGACGCGGGCGTGGAGAGCGAGTCGCTGGATCCTGCACCGTCGAGCGCTTCGTCCGACCAGGTCTGGCCAGCCATGGACGACGCCGCGAAGGCCGAGCTGCGGTCCTCCACCAACGTGGTCCCCGTGAGGGGATCGCCGTATTCTTCCATCTCGGGACGCAGCTTGACCATCTCGGGCACGAAGGCGCGGCAGAAGCGCCGCATGCTCATGTCCGGGCAGAGTTCGGCGTACTCTTCCAGGGTGTCCATGGCCTCGTCAGCCGTGGGACGGGCCTCGGGTTCGTAGTCCATCATGCGCAGCAGGAGCGCACGCAGATCTTCGGCCAGCTGGTCGTCGAGACTGGACAGATTCAGGGCCGCCACGCGTTGCTCCAGCGCGGTCTGGTAGCGGGACTCGCGGATGAAGATCTTGCCGAAGCGGCAGGTAGCCAGCAGCTCCCAGATGGTCACGCCCAGGCTGAACACGTCGGCGGCCGGGGTGTCGGGATCCCCCATCATGCGCTCAGGCGCCATATAGGCCTGGGATCCGAAAGCCAGCGCCATGGTCTGGGCTTCGCGGTCCTCGAAGTTGGCCCGCGCCGTTCCGAAGTCGAGCACCTTGACGGCCCCGGCGGGGGTGACCATCACGTTGGAGGGCTTGATGTCGCGATGGATGACGCGCAGCGGCGGGCCACCCTGCAAGGGCCGGTGGTTGTAGGCGGCGTCCAGCGCCGAGGCGATGCTGGATCCCAGCTCCAGGGCGGTGCGCCGGGGGAAGGGCTTCTTGTTCTCCTCCAGGTAGGAGATGACGGCCTTGAGATCCACACCGTCGAGGTACTCCATGATGACGGCGCACTGGCCATTGATGGAAGACAGATCCTCGACGCGGATGATGTTCTGATGCCTCAACAGACCCAGCAGGCGCGCCTCGTCGCGCGAACGCATGACGATCTCTTCGTGGCCCAACCACTTTCCATGCAGCAGCTTGATCGCCACGACCGTGGAGAAGGCATCACCCGTCACCATCTCGGCCAGATAGACCTTGCCGAAGCTGCCCTCGGATAGCGCTTTCAAGAACCTGAATCGGCGACGTGGCTCCATTCTGGTCTGGTTCCTCGTACAGCTGGTTCCGCTACGGCGCTAGTGGATGGAGACGAAGGAGACCCAGCGCGCAGCAAGGCCTGCAGGGGACTATAGCAGGCAAAACGGCGCACCGGAGCGAAGTGCATAACCCACCTGGCCCGTTCCCCCCTCTCACTGCCTGCAGAAGCCCCCCTCGTCGTGCGAGACCTCCATGGTCAAGTGCATCAGCACCAGGTACTCCACCACCCGCTCGGCGATGCCGGGGTGCTCCTTGTTCAGCTTCTCCCAGCTCCAGCGGCCTCGCAGGCCCGAGCCCCAGTGTGCGCTGCGCTCGATGGCATCTTGTTCGCGCGCCAACAGGATGGCCGCCAGGCCCATGATGGTGGCATCCTCCTCGCGTGTGTCGCCCAGCTCCAGCTCACCGTAGACCTCGGCGATGCGGGCGGTCTTGGACCACTCTTCACGCTCCAGGCCGCTGACGCGCCGCAACGAGAGGGGGCGACGATGGCCGCCCTGCTCCTTGACCAGGTAGGCCAGGGCCGCGTAGCGAGGCCGGACCTTGCCGCTGCCGCAGAAGGCCACATCCAGCCGCTGCTGGTCGCCGGACTGATCGAGCAGGCTCGCGAGCAGCAGCCGATTCCCCTCTTCGTCCAGGTCCCCGAGCCGGTCCAGGGCGGACTGGAGCTCGTTGCCCGCCAAGCCGAATGCCGTCAGGTTGGACTTGCGCTCCACCTTGGCGTACTGGATCCCCAGCAGAGGATCCTCCTTGGCCTGCTTGTGGCGCACCTGTTTCTCCGACTCGGCCACGCGCTCGCTCAGCACCATCAGCAGGTTGGCGCCCGCGCCGATCAACAGCAGGGTGCCCAGGATCCAGGGACGGAACTTCATTGCCCGATCCTCTTTCTGACTTCCTCGGACGTGGGGAGCTTGTTGGCGGTGCGGGAACAGTAGCCGTCCCCACGCACGTAGCGCTTCCAGTCCTCGAAGGCCGAGTCCTCTCCGTGGTTGAGCCCGTAGTAGCAGACGGCCAAGAAGTGCTGCGCGATGATGTTGTAGGCGTAGTGCTGAGTCTCGCCCACGAAATAGCCGCCGCAGCTCTTGTTCTCGAAGTTGGCGGTCTTGCAGGTGATGGTCTCGCCCAGGAAGGCGGGCCCCGAGTTCTGGCTGGTGTCCTCCAGGTACTGCAGGTAGGCGGGCAGGACGTTGGTCTTCTTCTTGCGGCCCGCGTAGGGGCTGTCGTCGTAGCCCGTATTGTGGGCCGTGATCGTCAGCTGCACCAAGGCGCCCGATTCCTGCAGGTCGCGGTCGGCCCAGGTCTCCTTGAAGAGCTCGATGGCCGCCTGCGTGGCGAGCCGGAGGTCGGTGCGTTCGTCCACCGCGCAGCTCTTGATCCTGCAGCTCGCGCTGTCGCTCTCCGGGTCGTACTTGACGTACTGGGCCCGCTTGCGCACGTTGAGCGGAGGGGCCAGGTTCGTGGGACTCCAGACCGTGTTGGAGCCCTTGAAGCGGCAGTCCTGGACCTCCAGGCCCATGCGCTTGGCCGTCTCGGGCATGAACTGCCAGTAGCCCTTGCCGCAGACCGGGGACTGGATGTCGGCGTCGTAGCGACTCTCCTGGTAGGGGACGGCCGCCAGGACCTCGGGCATACCGGCCTTGCGCAGCGCGCGCACCACGTCCGAGTACTCGTCGGCGACCTGCTCCAGCTTCTCGAAGAAGAGCCAGCCCTTGGCGTGCAGCTCGAAGGAGCGCGTGACCTGGTCGAAGAGCACCTGGTCCCACTTGTGGGGCTTGTTGGCCAGGGCGGGGCTCTTGGCAGCCTCGGCGTTGTAGCGCATCACGAAGTCTTCGAAGGGCTGCTGCAGTCCGTCCCGCAGCTTGGAGTCCACAGGCGTCTCCATGGAGACGAAGCCGTAGTACTCACGGCCCTCGGCGATGGGGCCCAGCTCGGCCACGTCGGGCACGAAGTACTGGTACAGGGAGCCCAGCACCGCCGCGACGGTCACCATGCCGATCATCAGCACTCCGCCGATGAACCAGGTGGGGATGCCGCCCCGGGTGGAGAGCTCCTCGATGTCGGTGGGCTGCACCTCCGGGGCGGCCTGGCTCGACTCCGACAGGATGCGTCGTTCCTCCCAGACGCCCAGGCGCCGGGCCTCGACGAAGGTGAAGGTGATGCCGCGCGTGGCCGCGCCAAGGTGCACGGCGCAGCCCTCGGAGAGGTAGGTCGGGCCAGCGATGACCTGGACCTCCTCCCAGTCGATATTGGGATGGGGAGCGATGCGGATCTGGGCGTTGCCCACGGGCGCCACGGCCACGGAGCCGCCGTCGTAGGCCGTGATCACGGCGTGGCGCCCGTCCAGGCCACGGTAGCCTGCCAGCTTGACCCCACCCGGCCCGGGGTTGGCGCCCATTCGGATCACCGGACCCCGGCAGACCTGGTCGGGCTGACGGGCCAGCGGGCCCGTCAGGTAGCGGAGGACTACGTCCCAGCGCTCCTGGCTCACCTGGCCACCACCAGCAACGGTGTGCTTCCAGCGGCTCCTGACAGGCTGTCCACCAGGATCTCATGGGCGAAGAGCTTTCGATCACCCAGGTGCAACCTCCAGGGACCCGCCGGCAGGCTCAGCATATCGGCGATGGCATCGACGATGCTGCAGCTGGGCAGCGCCGTACCCAGAGGCAGGCGCAGGATCGTGGTCTGGCTCCCATCCCGCACCTCTACCGCGAAAGACCGCACCTGGTTCTCGACGAAGACCAGCTCGAGGGGCTTGTCCGCGTCCACCTCGTCCATGGAGCTGGCGCCCAGGACGGCCTTGCCTTCTTGTGCGAAGCGATACCAACCTGCGATCCGGCCGCTGGTATCCGTACGGACCGGCAGCACCAGGCCCAACAACCTGGCCACGGCTTCGGAGCAGGGCGCGTGCTGGGGCAGGCGGAAGCGCCTTTGCTTGGCTCCTGGGGCCAATAGCAGGGTGAAGGTGGCGGTCCCGCTCTTCACCCGTTCGCTGGGGACGGCATCGACGGGCCTGCGCAGAACGGATGCCAGCGGCGCGGTGCTGGCAGCGCTGGTCTCGAGCGCTCCCTCTGCAGGAGCCCGCTCGCTGGCGCTGGCTCCCTCGGGCTTCGCCTCGGCGCGCCTGGGCTTGGCGGCGACGCGCTGGGATCGTGGTGGCGCGGCGGCGTCCGGTGCCGGGCGCTTGGATTTCCCGGCAGGCCGGGCGGGTGCCGCCGGGGTCTGCACGGGCGCGGTTTCGGTCTCCTCGGTGGGGCTGGGTGCGCTCGGCGCGCTCGCATCCGCCCTGGGTGCCGGGGGCTCGGCTGCGGGCTTGCTGCGAGGGGCGGGGCGCTTGCGCAGCGGCACCACGGTGGTGGCGTCGTCCGGCTCATCATCGGGCACCGGTGGCGTCATCACCTTCAAGGGCTCAGCCTTGCGCCGGGGCACGGGTCGCTTGCGCTTGGCCACCGGCACAGCCGCCTTGGCCCGGCGCACGGGTTTCTTGCGAGCCGGCGCGGGCGGGGGCGCAGGAGGCGGTTCCTGCGCTTCTTCGGGCGGGCTCTCCGCCGCGGGTGGCGGCGCTGGCGGCTCCTCGACCGGCTCCTCGACCGGCTCCTTCACGGCTGGCTCCTTCGCGGCCAGCTCCTCCGCGACCGGCTGGGCGGGAGGCTCCGGCGCTTTGGCGGCTGGACTCAACACAGGGGGCGGAGGCGGAGGCGGCTCGGCCCGCGCAGGGGCAGCTGGCAGCACGGTCTGGCTGGCCGTCAGCTCTGGAGGCGGTGGGGGCGGCCCATTCCCGGGGGGGGGCGGCGGGGGCGGAGGCGCGGATCCGCTGTCTCGCAGCGCGTCCACGGTGGGGGCCTTCTCGCGGGGATGCTCCTTCTCCGCCAACCGCTCCTTCGCGGCCAAGCGGGGAGGAAGACGCGCTGCGCTGCGCTTCGGGACGGGCGGGGCGCTCTCGACGGGCTCTGGCTCCGGCGCGGGGCTCACGGGACGCTTGCGGCGGGCAGGTGGTCGCCGCCGGGGCGGGACCCGTGCCCCTCCCCCGGTGATGGCCTCTGCCAGGCTGGCGGCACGGCGCTTGGCCGGCGCAGCTGTCGCGGCCTCGGGCTTCTCCGCAGCAGCCGGCTCCTCGGCGCCGGTGCCGCCAGCTGGCCTGGCCGCCGGCAGCTCCTCGGGCTCAGCCTCCGCGGGGCGTCGCGGCTTGGGTCGGCGCGTCGGGCGCCGCCACTTGCTCTGAGACTGAGAAGCGCTCTCAGGCGCCTCCTCGCTCCGGCGAGGCGCGCCAGGGCGCGCTCGACTGGGCGCCTTCCACTTCTCCGCACGCTCTTCAGCGGGGGGGGCCGCCTGCTCTTCGGGCTCGGGCGCGGGCGCGGGCGTGGGACCAGGCCGCTCTCTGTCGCCCGAGCTGCGTACGCGCGGCGCAGTGCGGCGCGAGCGGCTGGGGGGCTTCCAGGCCGTGCGCTTGGATGGCTCCTCCTCTTCGCCTTCCAACAGCTCGGTGAGCTTGTCCTTGTTGATCATCATCGTGGCGCCGCTGTCGAGCTTGGTGCCTACCCGCTCCGGCACGGCGCTCAGGCGGGCCATGGCGTCCATCAGCGACGGCCCCTCTACGCCTGGCCCCCCCATCACGGCGCGGACCGCGTCCAGGAACTCTCTGCCCGAGTGGAAGCGATCGTCCATGTCGCGACGCAGGCAGAGCTTGAGGAAGTCCTGCACCTGCTTGGGCAGCAGGTCCCGGAAGCGGAAGAGGCGCCTGGAGCCCTCCGCCCGGCTGGCCATGGCGCGGATGTCGTTGACCAGCCCGTCGTACATCGGCTTGCCCGTCATCAGCTCAAAGGCGATCAGGGCCAGGGAGAAGATATCGGATCTCAGGTCCTCGGCGCCGCCTTCCAGGCGCTCGGGGGGGCAATAGCGGAAGGAGTCCTCGCGGGGCACCGCGCTGGAATCGCCCAAGAACTGCAGGATCTCCACCTGCGGGAGCCCATAGCCGATGATCTGCACCTGCCCGTCGGGCTTGAACAAGGCCCGCCAGGGCGTGAGCCCGCCGTGGGAGTAGACGCCGTGGGTCTCTCCCGTCTCGGAGGCGTCCGTCAGGATCTCTCCGGCGGCGTACATGAACTCCAGCCCGGCCCTGGTTCCCGGGGCCTCTCCCAGGTCCGCGTAGGCGCGGTTGATCTCAGCCACGGAGCTGGCCTGCCCGGTGGGGTACACGAAGGCCCCCTGTTGGGGCTCGTGGGCCACCAGCTCGACCATGCCCGTCACCATAGGCGACTCCAGGTAGCCCAACACCACGGAGAGCGCGCTGTTGATGGCCTGGCTCTCGCGGTATTCGGGATGGAACACCACCGCCGTATGTCGCAGGCCGCTCTCGGCCACCAGCTCCACCAGGTCCGAAGCCGGACCATGGATCCTGCGCCCCGTCGTCGTCAATCCTGCGATGCTATCCATGTCCTCACCTGCCGCATTCGCAGCCATCGTACCAGAATCGGTAGCTGGCGACCCATGCTACAACACTTGCTAACCAGGCAGCACCTCTGCGCAGAAGGGGCCGAGGAAGATCGTGTCATCGGATATGGACCGACACCGCAAGCGACGCCTCCCCAAGCGGGAGCCCAAGCCCCCGGCCCAGGACGGTCGCGAGCGCGATCCGCGGGTGGCGCAGCTCGATCCGCAGCGCAGCATCAGCCCCGAGCTGGCCTCCCAGCTGCAGGATCCCCTGGGCAACCAGGCCCTGACGGCGCTGCTTGAGCGGCCCGCCGAAGCGGGCTTCGCCGCGGACGATCAGGAGAAGAGGGAGGAAGAGGGGGTCGCAGAAGAGGTGGACCAGGAGGTCGAAGAGGAGCGCAAGCAGCGACGAGACCAGCTGGCACCGACATCGCTTCCCGCCAGCAAGGGCCTGCCCTCGACCTCCTCCGGCGGCGGAATGAGCCTGGATCAGCAGTACGGCGGCGATGAAGATGATCCGCTCCCTCTTCCGGCTGAATTCGAGACCAGCTTCCTGCGCTTCATCCGCTCCGGCCGCGGCAACCAGGCGCGCCTGGACGCCCTGCGCGCCATGCAGCGCATCCCTCCCGAGGAGATCGAGGAGGCCTCCAGGCAGGTCCTGGGCGCACCTGCACCCGACACGATCCCGGCCCCCGTGGGGGATGCCGTCTTCAGGACGCCGTTGCAGGCCTGCCACAACCCTGCCCTGCTGGCGGGCCGCGAGCTGAGCCCAGAGGCGCTGGCGGACCTGGCCGGCGCGCAGGATCCGCTGGGCCGCCCGATGGCTGTGGGGGCCTTTGTGGAGCGGCAGGCCCACGGCACCATGGCCCGCTCCCTGGCCAGGCTCTGCGCCACGGTCCCCGGCACGCTCAATCCCGAGGTCGCGGGCTACTGCGGCGCGGTGGCGCGCAGCGCCACGCTCGCCAGCTTGGCCCTGGCCGCTGAGGGTCGCCTGGAGGGAGCCCTGCGCGACCGGGCCACCCATGTCGCCCTGGACGAAGTCGCCTTGGAGACCGTTCTGGACGCCGCCGGCGACATCTCGCAGACCGTCCCCCCAGCGCCGGCGCTGTACAGCCGCCTGACAGGACAGCCGCAAGCCTGCGAGCTGCCCCGATGGCGGGCCAGCGAGACGGGCAGGGAGTGGCTGCTCCCCGCGCTGGCCCGGGCCAGCCAGGCCGCGCCCTACCCCATCCCCCCTGTCTTCGTCCCTCCAACGCCCCAGCGTATCTTCGACGAGGACGATCCCGCGGACATGGTGGACGCCGCGCTGCTCGAGCTCACCGGGGCCCTGCCTCCTCCTGGGCCCATCCTGCTCACGAGTCAGCATGTCCGGGGCCTGCTGGATGGCATCGACGCCCTGCTCGCCGCTGGTGGCAGGACCCAAGTCGAGCTGGCCGCGGCATCCCTGGCTAGCGATCGGCCCGCTTTTCGCGCCCAGAGCTACGCCGCCCTGCAGCAGGCCTTCCAGGATTGCCGCCAGGTAGCCATGGAGCTGCTCGACCTGCGGCGCGAGCTGCTGGAGGCCTTAGACCGCCCTCTGCACGAGGTCGAGGAAGGCATCCACGCCCTGGACCAGGCGCTGCGCGCCATACCCCGGCGGCTGGACGCAGCCCGCCAGGACTGCTTCGCCATGCTGGCCGCCATCACCGAGCGAGGCTGAGAGAGCCGCCATGAACGCCGACCTGCTGCGCCAGCTCGAAGCCCTCGAAGCGCTGCCCTTGCTGGGCGCGAGCCTCGTGGAGGCCAGGGCGCGCCATCGTCAGATCAGCGCCCAGCTGGCAGCCCGACCCGATGCGCTGCTCCTGCTGCGCAACGGCCTGCACTTCGGGCAGATCCTGCTCGTCCTGGAAGCGCCCGATGCCGGCTCCCACCTGCTCGCGCTCGCCAGACGGGCCGTTGAGCAGGGCCAGGCGCAGCTCGCCACCCGAGCCGACCTGCTCGCCGTGCGCGCCCTGTGGCTGCGAGGTCGCTGCGACAGCGCCCGCCAGGCGCTGCAGCGCGCTGCCCACGCCGAGCACGAGCCAGGCACGCCCCAGCGAACGGACTGGCTGTTGGCGCGGGCCTGGACAGGCCCCATGGACGCCGAGCGCCTGCTCGAAGAGGCCCTGGAGCTCATACCTGGCCATCGCGACCACGACCGCCTGGCGGCGCTGCTGCTGCTGGGGGATCTCTACGAGACCGGCGGCGATCCCTACCGCGCGCGCCGCTGTCTCGAGCAGGCCCTGGTGGTGGCCCAGACCCATGGCGCGGACCGGCGGACCTGCCGCGTCTCGGCGCTGCTCGCCGGCCTGCTGCTGCGCAGCGGCGACCCGCAAGGGGCCCACGAGCACGTGCTACGGGCCGTGGAACGGGCCATCGCCGCGGATGATTCCCTGGTCCTGCTCTCGCAGACGACCGTGCTGGCGGCCCTGCAGCTGGGGCAGGGAGCCTGGCAGGATCTGCTCGCCACCACAGCCCTGCAGCTGGACTGCGCCCGCCAGCGCAACAACCCGGCTGCCATGGCCGACGCCGCGCTCAGCCGAGCCACAGCCTGCTTCGCGCTGCAGGAGCCCGGTCAGGCTTTCGCCGTGTTGCTGCGGGTGGGTCAGCAGCTGCAGGCCGCCGGCGAGGTGCGAGCCCTGAACCTGCTGCGCGCCCGCCTGGCCGAGCTGCGCCACAAGCTGGGCGCCCAGCGCTTCGGCGAGCTCGTGAGGGCAGGCATGAAGGCTTGATCAGCTCGATCAGGTGGGGACGGCCTGGTTGCAGATGGCGCAGATGCGCTCATCTCCACGGTAGACCGAGACCCGCGCCTGGTAGCAGCCCACGTGGAAGAAGCGCCCGCAGCCATGGGGGCATTCCTGACGCACGTCGGGAGTGACCTGACCGCCACAGACGGCACAGGGCACGGTGGCCTGGGCCTCGGCCTCCTGGATCTCGGCCTGCTCCTTGACCTCGGGCAGGGGCTCCACCGCCCCCCACCACGCCAGCCAGCCGACCAGTACGCCCACCAGGCCCGCGATGATGCCCGGCAACACCTCGAGCACCACGCGTCCGATGCTCTCGTCGGCAAAGAGCAAGGGCCCGGTGAAGGCCAACAGGGCGATGAAGAAGAAGAGCAGGATGCCGGTGGCTGCCACCCTTAGCCTGCCCCCTCGACCGCCCCAGGCGTGGCGTGCCAGCGAGGTGGTGAGGAAGCCCAGCGCCACGCCGGGCAGCAAGACCACAGCCAGGCTGCGTTCCACCGAGAGCGCCAGCCCCCAGCCCACGCTCCAGGCGCAGACCACCAGGATGGAGCCCAACAAGGCGAAGAGACCCTTGCCGGAGTAGCCGCGAGTCTGCGGATAGTCGGGCTTCTGCTCCAGCACGGCACTGCCCGGGGGAGGCTCGGGTAACAGGTAGACCAGCTCGCCCGGCACTACGCCCAGCTGGCGCAGCTCATCGTCGTCGCCCAGCCGGCGGCCGCGGGCACGCAGCCAGTACAGCCTGCGCCGCCCATCCTCCCAGTAGGCGGCCAGACCAGCATCGCGCGCGATGCGCTGGGTCAGGTCGCGCGCCGGCAGGTAGGTGGGCACCACCAGGTCCAGGGTGAAGGACGTCATGTCCACCACCTGCACGCGCAGCTTGACGGTCTGCTGCTCGCCTGGCTGGGCGCTCTGCACTAGCGCTGAGCCTCCACCGTCTCTTCGAGTTCGTCCACGATGCGCCCCAGGGGCTGCAGCAGCCGCTCGAACATCTCGAACCACTTGAGCCAGACATCGTCGCCCTGATCGGCTGCCGGCACCTCGGCATGCACCCGCCGGACGAACTCTTTGTACTTGTCGATGCGCGGGGTGGTGGAGCGCAGGGGATTGTAGAAGCTGTGGGCGTAGCGGATCAGCGACCCGGCTGTGCGGTAGAGCACGCGATCGGGCGTGCCCTCCTCGATCAGCAGGAACTCGGCGCTCACCAGCGACGAGTAGTAGCCCAGGGTGTCCAGGCCCAGCTCCTTGACCTTCGCCGTACGGTACAGGCTGTCGAGGATCTTCTTGTTGAGCCTGATGTACTCCTCGACCCGCGGCTTCAGGTAGCTCTCTGCAGCGCGCGCGTGCCGCCCGGCACGGGGCACGGGCAGCTGCACCTGCACCATGCGGCCCAGGCGCACGTTGATGCGGCAGAGGGCCACGGCGTCTTGCTGGTCCTGGTCCACTGGGTGCATGCGCGGCCTGGAGTGCTCCAAGACACGCCCGGCCTGCTCCTCGTGGGTGTCGAAGACCGGTCGCATGCTGCGATCATCAAGGGTCTCCACGTGGAAGAGCCAGAGCATATACTCCCCATCTTGCTTGGGGATCTCCAGCGGGACCTGTACGGCATCTCCCAGGATGACGCCCTGGCCGCTCCTGGTGATGCCGAAGCCGGCCTGGATGATGGCGACATACTTCTTCTTGGTCTGCCGCAGGTCCACCTGCAGGCCCTGGACGATGCCATGACCGTGCAGGAAGAGGTTGTGCCGCGCCAGGCCCTTGCGGTGGTAGCGCTGCTCGTCGAGGATGTCGCGGGCGGTGAGACAGAGCCCCTCGAAGGGATTCAGGCGGGAGAGCTGCAAGGTTTTTTTCATGGTCATCCATCTCTGGGATCGGGTCGGCGCGTGGCTGGGAAGACCGAAACCGAGGGGAGCTAGGCTTCCCCGAAGCGAATGGTGAACTGGACGTGGGCCGGCTTTTCAGTGGTGACGATATGCGCGATGCGGCGCAAGACGTCGGTGGCCCGTTCGCCGAAGCGCTTCTCGAAGCGCTCGCGTGGTTCGAGCAGCAGCACGAAGAAACGGGTGGCCGGCTGCTGCGGCGCCGTCATGAAGTGCGCCGGCGGTTCCCCTGCCAGGAAACGCCTGGCAAAGGTGGCCCCACCCGCCAGGGGAGCGGCCCCCAGCACGGCGGGAGGCGGCTTCTCGCGCTCCAGCACGGTCACGGGGGCGGAGGTGAGCACCTTCACCATCTCCTCGATACCCTCGCGTGTGCCCCGTGAGCGGTAGAGACGGATGGCGCGCCGCACCAGCTCGCGCTGCTGGTGCACAGGCAGGGAGCCGTCGAGCTCGAAGTTGACCCAGCTGGCGATCCACGGCAGGAAGTTGGGATCAGCCGAAATGGGATCGGTGAGCGAGGGGATGCGCTCCACCTTCTCGACCACCGTGGTCATCAAGTGCTGGAAAATGCACAGAAAGCGCCGGAAGGTATCGGCGCTGTCCACGCCCACGTCGGTGGCGGACACCTCGTCCCGTGCGCCCCAGCGTCGCGCAGAGACCTCGTCAGCTCGCACCACGTCACGGCGTTGGGTGGGCGCCCCTCCCTGGAAGATGGCAGGCAGGTAGCGCGTGTAGCCACGCACCGGCACGTGCAGCAGCACTTCGTCGTTGGGCGTGATCGAGAAGGGCTGGCCCCCTGCAGCCACCAGCAGCTCGGTCTTGAGGCGCACCAGATCTTCGGGGGTGTAGAAGCTGGCCGGCGCGCCGTCTGGGAGCACGCGCAGGCCGCGGATCAGCATGGGTTCCCCCCCCGCCGCGGGGAGGATCTCGGCACAGCGCACGTGGCCCACGCGCTCCCCACGCAGCGCCTCCACCAGCTTGTAGCGCACGATATTGCCCATGTGGCGGCGCAAGTAGGCGCGGGCCGCGTGGATGGGGAAGTTGACGCGCACCACGTCTTCGATGTAGCTCAGATCGCCAGGAATGCGCTGGATGGCGCTCGGCTCGCGCATAGCCAGCTGCTTGGCCGTCATCGGGAGCGCTCCTCGGCCACGACGCGGATACGGCCCACGTGGAAGAGATCGTGCTCGGCCTGGTAGAGCACGTCGGCGCCCTCACCCAGCTCCCAGCCGGGCCCCTGGTCCTGCAGCTCGGCGGCACTCAGATCGTAGAGCTGCACCTCGGCCACGTTGCGCACTTCACCCACATCGGTCACCAGTCGCGCCAGATCCTGGGCGTAGAGCGTGCCGCCGAAGGGCCAGCCATCGCCGTCGAGGCCGCCCGCGTAGGGATCCAGGAAGCGCTTGATCCAGACAATGGCCTGCTCGCGCACCGCCAGCAGGTTGGCGTTGGGCCGCAAGCGCAGGCTGACCGAGACATCGATGGAGCGGAACCGCGCCAGCCGGACCCTGGGCTCGACGTTGATCAGCGAGCGCCGCTTGAGGTAGGCCTGCACGTGATCGCGCAGGCCCACGGCCAGGAAGGGATCCGGCACCTCTTCGCCCTCCCGCCGCTGGGGCAGGATCACCACCTCGACGCTGCCGTCTTCTTGCATCTGTCCGGAGCAGGCGGCCCGCGCCACCTCTCCCGAGGCCTCGGCCGCGATGATCTCGAAGTCGCTGCGGGTGACCGCACGGTTGCGGCTGGTGAGCAGGCTGGGCGCGCGCCGCACGATCTCCTCGATGGACTCGGCATCGCGTCCGCCGCTGGCGGGCAGCAGGTTGGTGACCTTGACCTTGTCGCCCGCGCCCTCGCAGACCGAGATCAAGCCGGCACCGATATTGCCCACGGATCCAGGGATGGCCCGGTAGACCTCGACGATCACGTTGTTGCTCCCTACAGGGAGCATGCGGCCGCGGATGCCGTTGCCGAAGCTCAAGGTCCCTTCGACCGGATCCACCACGAAGACGCGGTCGTCCTTGCCCGCGGTGAGCAGGTTGCCCTCGCGCATCGGAGTCCAGGCCTCGCGCGTGCCGTCATCGAGCACCACGCTGACCTGGATGTCCCGGAACAGCTCGGGCTGGGGGAAGGGCGAACGCTCCAGGCCGGGCTGGTGCAGGTAGATGGGCCGACGCCGCAGCTGCAGCACCTGGTGGGGCACGCCCTGACCGCTGAAGCGCTCGGTGCGGATGGTGGTCAGGTTGACGGTATCGACCGTGTTCAGCAGCAGGTGGGTCAGGGGTGGCAGCGCGGGGAACTTGGACGCGGGCAGACCCTCGGGGAGGTTGAAGCGGGCGCGCATCCAGAAGCCGTCTTCGGGCACGGGGGGCCGATCCGGAAACTCGAAGACCAGCTCGCCGGTGCGGGACAGATCGTAGACGGCGCGCCCCTTTTCCCCCTCGGCACTCGCGGAGGAAGCCACCCGCTGCCATGCCGTGCGACCGTAGGGCCGCTTCTCGAGCACCTCCCAGTCCACCGTGGTGCCCTCGGGCAAGAAACCCTCACCGCGGCATCGGAAGTGGATCGCGTGCCGGGCGGCCGGGGGGAGCGGCTTGTCGAAGTGCAAGTAGAACGCGAGGTTCTCTTCATCCAGCTCGATGTAGGGGTAGAAGGGGAAGAACTCGGCCAGGCGCCTGGCCGCGCGGGTGACCAGGCGCGTCAGGCGCTGGTTCTGGGAGCGGTAGTCCAGCTGCGCCATCTTGGGACCGGGCATGGGCTGGTCGTAGGTGCTCTCGCCCAGCGTCTTCTCCGCGCCCAGGCGCAGCCCGAAGATGCGCGGAACGACGGGATGCCGGTCCTTGTCCTTGTCCACGTGGGTCAGGTTGCTCTTGATCAGCTCCAGCCTGATCCAGGTGCTCTCGCGCTCACCCACGGTGTGACGCGCCAGCTCCTTCAGCTGCTTCTTGGGATCCAGCTCGATGCGGATGCGCCGGCGGCCGGGCTTCTTGGCGCCCTCGGGATCGATGGTGGCGAAGGTGAAGGCGGCGTAGCGCTTGTCCTCGCTCCACACCACGCGCCAGTTGTCGCCGGCCCGATAGGTGAGCTGCAGCAGGTAGTCCTCTTCTGGCTCTTCCACTGGCTCGCCGTTGATCTCGAAGCCAACCTCCAGCTCCACCAGCACGGGAGCTTGACGCCGGTTCTCGAAGAGGTCGGAGCCGATGTACCACTTACGCCCGATGGTGGGCGAGATGGCCGGATTGATCTGGTAGGGAGACCAGGGCGCCTCGTCCAGCAGCATGGCCTCCACCCGCCGCGGATCGTCGCCGCCGTACATGGCCACTTCCACGGGCCGGCGCCAATTCAGGTCTACCTCCAGGTCCGGACAGAGACCCCGCAGGAAGACGGTCTCGATGCGCTCGGCCCGCAGGTTGAAGCCTTCCTCGGCCATCTCGGGCAGTGGCCCGGTGATGACGGTCATGGTGCCCCGGGCTCGGATGCGCTCGGAGGGGATGGCCTCCCAGGTCTCGCCGCGGCGATAGAGCCAGCGATAGGCGGGCAGGTAGCCATGCCGGCCGGCGGGCAGGCCGCGGTCCACCAGGGCGAAGCGCACGGTCCAGCCACCCCGAATGGGTGGCAGATCCTGCAGGGCGAAGAGCAGGGTGCGCCCCGATGGCTTGACATCCCAGTTGTTGATCGGACGCTCCGCGCCGCCCCGGTCATCGCGCCAGAAGATCTCCAGGTCGTCCAGCATGCGCGCGGCCAGCCAGCGCTCGTAGGCCAGGCGCCCCCGGATCCACCAGCGAGTGCCCTCGATGGTCCCCGGAAATTCGATGCGATTGTCCGCCAGCCCGAAGCCAGACAGCTGGCGAATGCCCGGCATGGCCGTCAGGAGAGCCTTGACGGGCATGCCCAGCTCGCCCGCAGCCTGCTCGTCGACGACGATGGGGGCCCAGCCCTCGTCCATCGGGTACTCCCACTCGAAGAGATCCACGATGGAGAGCCGCTCCGCGCCGGCCCCGCTGCGATTGACCTGCATGCGACCCACGGGCCGGCCCTCTTCTTCGGGGTCGAAGTCCATCAGCCGGAAGTCGTCGTGGGCCAGGTAGAAGAACTGGTGGGGGGTGTAGGAATCAGGCCCGAACTCCACCGGATCCATCTCGAAGACCTGGATGCCACGCCCCCCGGCGAAGAGCAGCGCCGAGGCGTTGTCCGCCAGGTGCTTGAAGGGGACCTGGCGCACCAGGGGGTTGCGCCCTCCGCGAACGGCCATCACGCGGTCCACGGTGCAACCGTGCACCATCAGCTCGTCCACGGTGAGAAAACCCAGGGCGCGCACTTCTTCGGTCTGCTTGGTGGCGCAGCGCGAGTAGGCGGGCAGGGTCACGGGAGCCTCGGTCTTGAGCTCGCAGGTGACGGGCGCCACGGCTGGCAGCGCAGGCCGCCGCTCCTCGCCGATGAAGTTCAGGAAGTGGATGTAGGTCTTGTCGGGTACCCGGTTGAGACGGAAGATGGTCATCTCCGTCATCCAGGCGAAGAGCTGCACGAGGGTGATCCCCGGGTCGGCGTCGTTCAGGTTCGTCCATTCCGGGCAGTACTGGGGAATGAGCGAACGCGCCTCGGCGATCAGGTCCGCGTAGCGGCGGTCATCCAGGTTCGGCGGTTTGATGGGCATCAGCGACTACTTCCGGTGGTGAGCACGTGGACCAGGTTCTGGGGACTGTTGGTGGAGATGATGCGGTAGTCCACCGAAACACGCATCTCGCCCTGCTTTCCCGGTCGTGCGCTCACGTTGGTGACCTCGATACGGGGCTCCCACCTGCGAAGGGCGTTCTTGACGTGGTAGGTGATCATGGCGGCCGTGGCTCCGGTGTTCGGAGCGAAGAGCAGCTCATGGATGCGGCATCCAAAAGCGGGCTGCATGGGCCGCTCTCCGGGCTTGGTGCCCAGGATCACGGTCACGCACTGCCGGATGTTCTCTTCGTACTCCGACAGCGCTACGCCACCACTTGCTGGGTCGAAATGAAAGGGGAACGCCCAACCCCGACCCAGGAACTCCTTGCGGACGGCCATGGATCCTGCCTTGGAAACGGAGACTGCCTACCGGAGCATCAACTCCCGAAGGTGTTGCTGCAGAACGTGAATTCGGTAGTATAACCGGTCCGATTGCTGATGATGTGCCGCGAGGCGAGCACGTAGTAGGAGCCATCATTGGGCGAGTTCAGCCCGCTGAAGGCGACGACGGCTCCCGCGCGCACGCGGTCGTTGCCCTGGATGGTGCCCGTGCCACGCGCGAACTGCCGCGCCAGGCGTTCCATCTCAGCCAGGGCGATGGCGTCGGCCTGGGTCTGGGAGCCGACAGGAACGTCGGTGATGTAGGCCAGGCTCTCTCCGAAGGCCGCATCCGCCACCTGGGAGCCGATGTCGCCATCGCCCACCGCCGTGATGTCGGCGTAGGAGGCCGTGCCCACCACCTCTTCCTTGGCCGAGATGTCCCAGCCGCGCACGATGACCTCGGAGACCTGTTCCAGGCTGTTGAAGGAGATGCGCAGCGAACGCAGGTTCTCGCCCAGCTGGATGTCCACTTCTTCGCCATCGTATTGGTTCTTCAGGAACTTCAGCGTGCCCTCGTCCACGCGTAGCGCGCAGTTGTTGCGCGCAGCCAGGCGCTTGAGGAAGGCGATATTGCTCTCGTTGCGCTGCAGCACATAGGACATGGTCTCGTCGGTCTCGTCCGCATCCACCGACAGACCGCATTCCGCGCCGACCTCGGAGACGATGGCCGAGTCCTTGACGTCCTCCCAGAAGCGGGTCTTCCTCCCGCGGCCGAGGATGTGCAGAGGATCCAGCGCGCGCAAGGTGATGGCCGAGATGCCATCCACCTGGAAGGAGGGCTCCAGCGCCACCACGTGGCCCTTGAAGAGCAGCACGTTGCCTTCGCCCACCTTGGCCTCCACCTCATCTCCGATGGAGAAGCTCCAGGCGGGCTGCCCCTCGGCGCCGCCGACCTTCATCGTGAGCATCGAGACCATATCGACGTGGTCTTCGATGATGATGGTCTGCACGCCTTCGTTCTCGGGCTGGGACATCGTTGTGCCCCCGATGGTGATCTCGTAGCTCGTGGCGCTGCTTCGGCTCTCTGACATCTGGCACCCCTCGTGACAAGTGGGCGATCATCGGCTGCTTGGGCGTCTTGGGCGCGGCCGACGCATCCCGGCGCGGCTGGCTCCTAGACGCAGACGATGACCTGCGTCCCGCCCAGATCCTCCATGGGATCGTCGATGTTGTTGTCGTTGACGATCTCTTTGGCGTCGGCGCCGTACTCGTTGGCCAGGGAGGTCGCCGTGTCGCCGGCCTTGGCCTCCACCAGCTTGAAGGTGTTGCCGGCCCAGCGCTGTCCGGAGGTGGCGTCGTCGAAGGTCTCCTGACCCCACTCCTTCATCTTGACCTGCACCTTGGCCCGCAGAGGCGTGCCGTCGGCCGCGAACATCGTGTAGCTGGTGGAGATGGACTCCACGACGCCCTCGAAATCGAAGCTGCCCCAGTAGAACAACACCCGCGTGGGGCGCTGCTTGTCCAGCTCACCCTGCTCTCCGCTCTCGGGCTCGCAGTTGGCGTTGGTGAGGGCCAGCAGGCCGGTGACCCAGGTCTCGAACACGTTGGTGCCGTCGATGGTCGTGTCGAACATCAGCTCCATGGCCAGACTCTGGGGACTGCCCTTCTGGAACTCGAGCGAGGCCTCGTCCTGCCCCTGGTCGTCGTGCTCCTTCCAGGAGACCTTCTTGTCGACCTTCAGCTCCTTGGGGTTGTACTGGACCTCGAACTCGTCCCCACTTCCGTCCAGGGCCCAGAATTTCGCTCTCTCCAGGCTACCACCTGATGCAGCGCACATCGTCGTCCTCCAGGCGTCGGTACTGACGCGTTTCCAGTTCTTGGGTCAGGCAATACAGGACGTCCCGGCCGACCGACGCGATATCCACGCCACCGGCCGATCCCGGACCCTCCCCCCCGGAGGCCCCGCTGCCTTCAGCACGGGCCGAGGCCTCGTCTTCCGCCATGCGTACGCGCCTGCGGGCCTCCAGCAGGCGGCGATCGGTCTCGGCGAGATGAATCAAGCGCTGCAGCCTGCGCACCAGGTTCATCATGTTCTCGCTGGGGACGGGCATGGAGCGCTGCAGTGGCGCGCTCGCCGACCGCCCGCCGGCAGCCCCCGGCTTGCGGGGCCGGCCCATCGCCAGCGCCTTGGGGGCAGGCTCTTCCTTGCTGGACCAGCGCTCGGCCTCGTTGCGGATCTGGCGCACCAGGTCTCGCAGGGGCCCTGGCAGCCTGCTGTCCGCCTGGATCTCCTCGGAGCGATCCGCGAAGATCCGCACCACCTGATCGGGCGCGCCCGCCCTGGCGAGCGCGTTCAGCACCCCGCGCGAGGGATGGGGCTGGGCCGAGTCGGAGGGACTGACCGAGGCCTCTTGGTCGTGCCGCGGAGCGCTACGTTCGCCGGCCAAGCGCGCACCCCGCATGGCATCCAGCCCCCGCGTGCCGGGCAGACCAGCGCCCCAACCGAGCTCGGGGCTGGGGGAGATGAGCCCCACCGGTGCCTCGAAGCGCGCGTCGATGGCCTCCAACGGTGTCGCGGCGCCGCGTGGCGGGGGAGCTGGAGGTTCCAGGGGCGCGCCAAGGGGGAGAGCGCTCCCAGGCAGCCCCTCGGCCTCGGCCGGGGGGGTTCCCAGCGCGGGCGGCGGCTCGTGGACCAGGGTACTGGCTGCCCACGATGCAGAACCCAGGCTCTGGCCAACCCCGGCCTGCCCAGCCGCCTCGCGGGCGCGACGGCGGACGCCTGGCATGAAGCCCACCGGCGCAGGGCGCCTGCCCAGGGACCGGGGCCCTATCAGGGCGCCTTCTCGCTGCGCTCCTCTGACCTGCGGCGCTCCCCTGGTCTGCGGCGCTCCTCTCGCCTGCCTCTCGGCCCAGCGCGAGCGCAAGGGGCTGCTGCGCTCCCGCTCGAACGCACGGCTCCAGGCCACTGGCTGGCTGCGAAGAGAGCCTGAAGAGGAAGGTAGCCCCCATGGGGCCGCCCCTTGCCCGGCATCGCCCTCGGGAAGCGCAACCTCGATGGGCGCGGGAAAGACGGGCTCGAGCCCGGTGGCAGAGAGCGATCGCCTGGCACCGCGCTGCAGCGCATGCAGACGCGCCAGCATGGCTGAGCGCTCCCAGCGCCTGCTGGCGCGCATCCCAAGGCTGCGCTCGGCCAGCCGACGCCCAAGGCGCTGCGCCATCAGAAGCCCCGAGGCCCGGAACAGGCGCGCACCGAGCCGGACCGACAAGCCCTCGCCAGGTATCTTCCTGCTCAGAGCCATTGCGCCTCCTGCGCCTTCAAGGCATCAGGTCTTCGATCTGGAATGCAGCTGGGGGAGGGGGACACCCCCTCCCCCAGACCGCGCTTCGCG
>CAYVQL010000038.1:0-18293 GCA_964454135.1 uncultured Enterobacterales bacterium
CTACGAGAGGAGTGCGTCCGCTGCATTGGGCCTGGCTTTTTACGAGAGGCTCAACTGTGCGTGGCGCTCTCTGGCTGTGTGCTTTGAAGGCGGTATTTCAAACGTGGAAAATGGGTATTGGGACTATTGTGGGAGCTTGCGTTGCGGGCCTTTTCGGCGTCGGAAACACCTGCTCCCCCCGGCGCCAGCCCGACGCAGCTTCGCTTCCACGGGCTGCGGTGGCCAGGGGAGGTCCTGCGAGGGGTGGGTAGAGGGAGTGTTTCAACGGTGAAACACGTCGAGCCCGTCCATGTCCGCCACGAGGAGCGTCCGACACCGGCGCGGAGAAGAGGGCCTGCAAACCTGGTAACGGGCGAACAAATAGGGAGACTGAAATCCCATGACGCAAGCTTGACAACTTTCTCCGTCACGTTTTCGCTCCAGCTGTCCTTAGTTGATGCCAAGAGCGGAGGGCTCTTGGTCTCAATTCCTCTCTCTTCGCATGGTGGAGCTCCGAAGGACTGGTAGATGGCGCTAGGGTATCTCAGGGGCGGACATGCGGGAAGCTGGACCGGCACGCGCTGGCAGGCGTGCGGTCTCGAGGAAGACCTGGAATCATGGGGAGGTGGAGAATGGGCGATTCGTCCAAGCGCAAAGAGATCGAGACCATCACGGGGGAGCCGCTTCCGCCGGAGCTGCCCACAGAGGCCATGGATCAGCTGGTGGCGGAGATCAACGCGTTCGCCAGAGCCAAGGCCCTCGAGACGGCCCTGGGGGTGGGCAGGCTCATCGTCGACGACATCTATGGGGGCGACCTCGAAGCCTGGCGCGACCGCGGCCGAAAGGACGCCTCGTTCCGCAAGCTCGCGAGCCGGGGCGACTGCGACCTGAGCGCTTCTGGGCTCTATCGCTCCGTGGCCGTCTACGAGCTCTGCGAGCGGCTGGGGGCCTCACGCTGGAAGCACCTGGGAGCCTCCCACCTCTACGCGGTCCTGGCTCTCGAGCACGGGGCCCAGCGGCGCCTGCTCGACCGGGCCGAGAGCGAGCGATGGACGGTCAGAAAGCTCAAGGCTCGAGCCGGGCGGGCCAAGAAGAGGGCGCGAGGCGGTGGCAAGCTGGGGCGACCCCGCAAGCTCAGGTTCGTCAGGACCATCGATCAGCTCGAGAGGATGCTGCGGCCCGAGGTCGACGCCTTCGGCCAGCTGGAGAGGCTGGGCGATCTCGAGCGGAAAAAACGCGAGAAGCTCCTTCGGACAGTCACGAGCATGAAGCTGCGCTGCGAGGAGCTGGAGCGGCAGCTGGGGCGGGGCGTGGGCGGGTCTGCGGCCGGGGGCGAGGAGTAGTCCTTTGACCGCAAGGCCCCTTCGTCAACCACGCCCCCCCCGGGATCGTCCCCGTCTCCGCGAGCGGCGCCGCCCGCCGGATCCACGCTTTCGCGTCTTGCCCGCCGCCTTGCCCGGCGGTCGGCGACCATGTCGACGAGAGAGGTCGGTGGTCGGTGGCGGCCGCTGGCTCGGGGGATAGTCGTGGTCGAGCACGCGCTCAACGTGCTGGTCGATCAGCCGCTCGATGTCGATCAGGTAGGGCCTCTCGTCCGCCTGGCAGAAGGAGATGGCGATACCGCTGGCTCCAGCGCGGGCAGTGCGGCCGATGCGGTGGACGTAGGTCTCGGGGATATTGGGCAGGTCGTAGTTGAAGACGTGGGTGATCCCCTCCACGTCGATGCCCCGTGCTGCGATGTCGGTGGCCACCAGGACGGGCACGGCGCCGCTGCGGAAACCCGCCAGGGCCCGGGTGCGGGCGCCCTGGGACTTGTTGCTGTGGATCGCCGCGCTGCTGATACCGGCGCGATCCAGGTTCTTGACGATGCGGTTGGCGCCGTGCTTGGTGCGGCTGAAGACCAGCGCCCGCCGTACGTCGCGCTGGCGCAGAAGTTCCTCGAGAAGGTAGCGCTTGTCCGATTTGTCCACGAAGTAGATGCACTGGCTGACCTGGTCGACGGGCTCCTCCAGGCGGGCCTCGGTGACGCTCACCGGATCGCGCAACATGGTGTCGGCCAGCTGGCGGATCTCCGGTGGCATGGTGGCCGAGAAGAGCAAGGTCTGGCGCACGGTGGGCAGCTGGGCGATGACCCGGCGCACGTCGGGCAGAAAGCCCATGTCCAGCATGCGGTCGGCCTCGTCCAGCACGAAGATCTCCACCTCGCGGAGGGAGATCTCACCCTGGCCGATCAGGTCGAGCAGGCGCCCTGGGGTGGCGACCAGGGCGTCCACACCCTCGCGCAGCTCCTTCTTTTGGGGTCCGTCCTTGACGCCGCCGAAGATCACGGTGTGCCACAGGTCCAGGTGGCGGCCGTAGCTGCGCAGGCTCTCGCCGATCTGGGCGGCCAGCTCGCGGGTGGGAGTGAGCACCAGGGCGCGGATGATGGGGGTCTTGCCTGCGGTACGATCCAGGTGCTGCAGCAAGGGCAGGCCGAAGGCGGCGGTCTTGCCGGTGCCGGTCTGGGCGCAGCCCACGATGTCGCGCCCCGCGAGTACGGGAGGGATGGCGTCGGCCTGGATCGGTGTGGGATGGTTGTAGCCGGCGTCGCGCACGGCGCGCAGCAGAGCTGAGCTGAGGCCCAGCTGGTCGAAGCTCTTGCCGTCAGCTGCCGCGGGCGTTGGCCCGCGCGGATTGGGTGAGACGGGAGACTCCGTTGGAGGTGTGTTCATGAATGTCCTGTGCAGCAGGTCGCTGCATCTTGATGGAAGGGGATGGCGCGCCTGGTAACCCCCTGCGAGGGTTCTGCGGGGTGCTTTCTCTGATTCCAGCGGCTGCTGGGCGGTCGTTCAAGCTTGAAATTGAAAATTGAAGGTCGAATTTGTGGGGATGAACGGGCTGCGCCTGTGCGCCGGAGGCGACGCGGTCTTCGAGCTGGTCATGGGATGTGCGGAGGATCGGGTGAGCAAGGCCGAGGTCGCCGTGTTCTTTCGTGAGCCTGGCGAGGCGTTGTTGGGCACCCCCTCGCCCTCCTGCCCACCAACACCGTCGCCCAGACTGCCAACCACCAGGGAAGCGAGCCCCCGCCGCCCCCGCAACCTCCGCAGCGCGCCCCCGGATCGGGCGCGGGCACGGGCACCTCGGCGTAGTCCAGGCGCCAGACCACGGCGCCGTCGACGGTGACCGGGCCGCGCTCTGCCACCAGCTCCAGCTCGTGCCAGCCGTCCTCCAGGTCCTGCGAGGACCAGATGCGCGTCACCACGTCGTCTTCCCCCTCCAGTGAGACGCTGCCCATGTCCTGGCCGTCCAGCTGCAGGCCGAGCTGGCCGCCGTCCTCCAGGGTGACCGCGGCCAGCTCCACGGCCACGCCGCGGAAGGCGAAGCGGGCCGAGGCGCCGCTGCTGTCGGCCTGCACGTAGCCCTGGCGCAGGGCGCCCTCCAGGGCCACGTCCTGCCACTGCCCCTCCAGCGTCCAGTAGGGATGCCAGGTGTCGATGGTCTCCAGCGCGTGGATGTTCTCCCAGGTCTCGCCCTGGTCGCGGCTGAAGTGGGCGCCGGTGAAGGTGGCGACGGCCAGGCTGCCGTCCTGGGAAAAGGATGGGGAGAGGGCCACGCGCACGGGCACGTCCAGGCTGGGGGCTTCCAGCAGCTCCCAGCTCTCTCCGCCGTCGGCGCTGCGCTGCCAGCCCTGGCCGGCCACCAGGGCGAAGGCCATGGGCAGCTCGTTCCACTGGGGCGAGAGCGCCACGTCCCAGACGCGGGCGCCCTCAAAGGCCAGCAGCTCGGGCTGCGCGCCACCATCGGAGCGCCACAGGCCTTCGTGGCTGGCCAGCAGCAGGGGCTGGCCGCCCGGGGCTCCAGCCAGCTGGCTGACCTCGCTGCCGAGGGTGAAGAGCTCGCGCCAGGTCAGGCCCATGTCCTCGCTGGCCAGCACGTGGCCGTTGCAGGCCAGCCAGGCCATGCCGTCCTGCTGGAAGCTCGGCGAAACGGCCGTGGCCTCGCAGACGCCGCTCCAGTCCTCGGCCGGGACCGTGTCGCAATGCCAGGCCACGCCGGCGTCCATGGAGACGCAGTAGCCGGGCTGCCCCTGCACCAGGCCGGCGGCCAAGGCGAAGAGGGAACCCAGCTCGTCCGTGGCCAGGGAGACGTCCTGGGCGCCCCCCAGGCCCGCCTCGGCCGCGCGGTAGCTCCAGCTGCCGCCGCGGTTGGAGCTGCCCGCCAGGCCGTCGGACAGGGTGGTCAGCAGGCTGGCGGCCTCGTTCCAGCGCGGGGAGACCGCTATTTCGCGCGGCCAGGGGCGCGGCAGGGCGTAGCCGGTGGCCGCCGCCTGGCGCTGGCCGGGATGCACCCACTGCAGGGCGCCGCCGTTGGAGGTCAGCAGCACGCTGGGCTCGCCCTGCTCGTCCAGGCTGATGGCGGCGCCGTGCAGGGCGTCGGGGCGGTAGGTCTCCACGGGCTGCCAGCTCTGGCCCACATCCAGCGAATAGGCGATGCCCTCCCAGGCGGCGTACCAGATGGCACCATCGCCGGCCTGGCGGATCTCGAAGAAGTGGTTGCCGTCGGTGGGGTTGCCCACCCCCGTGCCGCAGGGCTGCACGCCCTGGTCCTGCAGGCTCCAGCTGCCGCCGCCGTCATCGGACAGCCAGATGCCGTCAGCGGGCAGGGTGGCCAGGACCAGCTCGCCGGCCAGCTCGGCCACGGTGGTGACGGCTTGCTCCCCGAAGGCGGCCAGCTGCCAGCTCTCGCCGTCGTCGTCGGAGCGCAGCAGGCCCTCGCTGGGGGTGGCGGCCCAGACGCGCTGCTGCGGACCTGCCGCCACTTGCCAGGGCTCCTCGTCCAGAGTGCCCGTCTGCTGCCAGCTCAGGCCCCGGTCCTGGCTGACCAGCAGTTGGCCCTCGCGCGCCATGGCCACGGCGCGGCCGTCATCCTCCCAGTCCGGCGAGAGCGACAGGTCCAGCAGCTCCAGGCCGGGCAGGCTGGCCACCAGCTCCCAGTGCAGGCCGGCGTCCTCGCTGCGCCAGATGGCGCCATCGCCGTCTTTGCCGGCACAGAGCGCCAACCCGTCATCCAGCACCCCCGGGGAGACGGCCAGCTGGTTGACCGTGGCGTCCTGCGGGATGTCGGGGTGATCGTCGAAGCTGTCGCCGGCGTCTTCGCTGATGCGCAGGCCCTGGCGCCCCATGCCCAGCAGCAGGCGCTCTTCGGCTGCCATGGCCGCCGAGGTGATCTCCTCGCTCTCGGGGCCCAGGTAGCGCAGCTCGATGGTCTGCAGATCCTGGGTGCGTACCAGCAACCAGCTGTCGTAGCGCACCAGCGAGGTGATCACCCAGCGCGGCTGCTCGCCGGGGGAGAAGGCCACCCAGGCCGCCACGTCGTGGGGCGAGTGGGCCCAGCTGGCGGCGCTGCTGGCCAGCGCGAGCAGGAGCGCCGCGTTCACATGACCGCCTGCAGGGGGGGCATGGGAAAGACCTGGCCCTGCTTGGGAGGCATGGAGTTGTAGACCCAGTCCACGGTCAGGCTGGCCAGCTCCAGGCCGGGGGGACCGCGGAAGCGGCCCAGCGTGCCGCGCAGCAGCACGCTCTCCATCTGCAGGTTGAGGGCGAAGAGCGCCACGGTACAGCCGGTGGGGATGGCGCGCAGGGCGCGCCGTTGCCCGGTCGCGCCGATGACCAGGCGATCGCCGCCGGCGGGTGCGGCCGGTACGGCGGGTACCAGGGTCGGGAAGCCGTCGGGCTCGACCCAGGCCAGGAACTTGAGCGTGTCGGGCCGCAGCAGCAGGGCGCGGGCCCAGGGCTTGAGCGCGGCCTGGCGGGCCTTGAGGCGCGCCAGCGGGCTGGCGGCCAGGGCCCCCAGGCTGCCCCCGATCAGGGCTGGCATGGCAAGGTCCTGCGGGGGCTCGATGCTCACCAGGTCCATGAAGTGCACGGTGTGGATGCCGAAGTAGGCGTTGTAGCGGAACATGGGGCGCTGGTTGTAGCGATCGAGCTCGGGGCCGCGGCGCTCCAGGTGGGTCCAGCGCGCCCGGCCGCGCCAGATGCGGCGCTGCATGTTCATGACGAGGAAGGCGGTCTGGGGCCGCTCCTGCACGTTGCGCTTGCTGTGGCCTTCGCAGAACTGGCCCCAGGCCAGGATCGCGGGTTCGCAGGCTCGCAGGGTGGTGATCAGGCTGACGTGGGGCAACCCGCCCTCATCCAGGGTGGCCAGCAGGCCGATCTTGGCGTCCGGCTCGAAGGCCTGCCGTTCCTCCTCCGAGAAGCGGGTGCGGGTCATGGAGCGCTCCTGCGGAGCGCCTGGCACCTGGGGCGTCCTGGCCTGCGTCGGCGGCCCATCGAGGCCAGCAGCGCCGGCAGCCAGAGAGCTCCGGCGGCAGCGGCGTTGCAGCCGCCGCAGCGGGCCGAGGGCTGGCTGTCGATGTCGTCCGACCAATCCAGCTCGTCCCAGGGCAGGCGCCAGACGCGGGCCGCGTCCACGGCCAGCGGGCTCTGGACGGCCTCCAGCTGCAGGCTGTGCCAGCTGTCGTCCAGCTGGCGCACGGACCAGGCCGGCTCGCCCTCGGGCTGGGGGCCCGCCTGGCCCTGGGAGCTGCCGTCCAGCAGGATCTCCAGCTCGCCACTGGGCGGGTAGTCGGCCAGGTAGAGATCCAGTCCCACGCCGCGGAAGCGCAGCTCGGCCGTGGCGCCGGGTGTGGCGCTGAACATGTACTGCTGGTCCACGGCGTTGTCTTCGTCCACCACCTCCCAGCTCTCGTCGTAGCGCCACAGGGGGTGGATGCAGTCGATCTGCTCCACGGCGTGCACCTGCTGCCAGGTCTCGCCGCGGTCGGCACTCTGCCAGGCCCCGGCCCAGGTGCCCACCACCAGGGTCTGGTCCGTGGCGAAGGCGGGCGAGAGCGCCAGGCCGATGGCCAGCTGGTCCGTGGGCCTGGACAGCGCCTGCCAGCTCTGGGCCCCGTCCTCGCTGCGATACCAGCCCTCGCCAGGCACCAGGGCGTAGGCCGTGCGGTCCTCTTCCCAGCCCGGCGAGATGGCCACGTCCCAGACGGCCAGCCCCTCGAAGGCGCAGAGCTCGGGCGCCTCGCCCTGCCAGGCGCAGTAGAGGCCCTCGCTGGAGCCGGCCAGCAGCAGCTCGCCCCAGGGGGCCCCCGCCACCTCGTTCAGCGGTAGGCCCACCTGCCCCAGCTCGTGCCAGCTGCCGCCGCGGTCCTCGCTGACCAGCAGCTGGCCCAGGTTGCCGCAGCCCACCCAGGCCATGCCGTCCTCGACGTAGGCAGGGGAGAAGATGGCGGCGTCGCAGGGAGAGTTGCCTCCCTCGATGACCACCGGCTCGCAGCGCCAGGTGGTGCCCGTGTCCCAGGAGAAGCACCAGCCCCCCGATCCGTCCACCATGCCCACCCCCAGGACGTGGGGAAAGAGGGAGATGTCCGGCGAGAGGGCGATGTCGGCGGCCCCGCCCTGTTCGTCCTCGGCCACGTAGCCCCAGCTGTCGCCGCCGTCGGCGCTGCGCGCCGTGCCGCCCGAGAGCGTGGCGAAGACCAGGCCGGACTTGTCCCAGCGCGCCGAGGCGGCCACCTCGCGGGTCCAGGGGCGAGGCATGGGCCCGCCGATGGTGTTGGCCTTTTCCAGGTCCAGGGCCGACAGCATCACGCCCGAGCCGTTGCTGCCCAGCACGGCAGCCGCCACGCCTGCTCCGTCCGTGGTCACGGCTACGCCGCGGATGACCTCGGGCAGGTAGGTCTCGATGTGCTCCCAGGTAAGGCCGTCGTCCGTCGAGCGCGCCAGCCCGCCCCAGGCGGCCAGGTAGATGCTGCCGTCGCCCGCCAGCTCCAGGTCGAAGTAGTGCTCGTTGTCGCCGGGATTGCCGTAGCCGCTGGCCGCGCCCTCCAGGTCCTCGTCCTGGTAGGTCCAGCTCTTGCCGCCGTCGTCGGAGCGCCAGACGGCCTCGTCGGGCAGGGTGGCCAGCACCAGGTCGTCGCCCAGGTCCAGCACCAGGCTGACGGGCAGGTCTTCGAAGCCGGCCAAGCTGAAGCTGACGCCGTCGTCGTCGGAGCGCCACAGGCCGTTGGCTCCGGCCACCCAGACCCGCTGGCCGCTGCCCACTGCCACCTGGTAGGCGCCCTCATCCGCCGAGCCCCGCTGCTCCCAGCTCTCTCCGCTGTCGTCGCTGCCCAGCACCACCCCGTCTCGGGTGACCGCGAAGGCGCGCTCGTCGGCGCTCCAGCCCGGCGAGAGCTTGACGTCGGCCAGCTCCAGGTCGTCGAGCTGCGCCACGGGCAGCCAGGTGTCGCCGGCGTCCTGGCTGCGCCAGATCATGCCCGTTTCATCCTGGTTGCCCGCGCAGAGGGCCTGCTGGTCGTCCAGGATGTCGGGCGAGGGGGCCACCTGGGCGATGGAGGCGTTGGAGGGGATGTCCGGGTGGACGCTGTAGCTGTCGCCCACGTCCTCGCTCAGCCACAGGCCCATGCGCGTGGTGCCCAGCGCCAGGCGGCTCTCGGTCAGCATGGTGGCCGAGGTGATCTCTTCGGTGCCGGGGGCGATGAAGCGCGTCTCCAGGTTCTGCCGGTCAGGGCTGCGCACCAGCATCCAGCCCTCGTCCCGCACCAGCGAGGTGACTGTCCAGGCCGGCGTTTCTCCGGGCGCCACGGCCACCCAGGCGGCGATGTCGTGGGGCGAGTGGGCCTGGGCCCCGGGGATCTGCGCGGCCGCGAGCAGCAGCGGGGCCAGCCAGAGCATCCCGCGCCTTGGCCGGATCCTGCTCTCTGGGGGGGTGAATATGCCGTCCAACCTGGAACCTCCACCGGGGCTCCACCGTAGCGTGATCCGGGGGGCGGACGCGACCTCGATGGACCTGGGGGCGCGGCTCCTCTACAATGACGCCACGTTTTTTGGAGGCCCCCATGATCTGTCCCATCTGCAAGACCGACACGCTGCACCCCCTCGAGGCGGACGGCGTCGAGCTGGACTTCTGCACAGGCTGCAAGGGGAGCTGGTTCGACGAGGGGGAGCTGGCTTTCTACGTGGAGAACACCACGGACATCCCCGACCTGGAAGCGGCGCTGGCGGCCGGCAAGCCCACGGTCAGCGCCTGCCCGCGCTGCAGCACGCCCCTGGTGGAGGTGCGCTATCTGCCCGATCAGGACCTGCTGCTGGATGTCTGCCCGCAGTGCCGCGGCATCTACCTGGACAAGGGCGAGATCCCCAGGCTGGAGCAGCTGGCGGCGACGCTGGAGACCAACGGCAAGGTGGCGCGCACCATGAAGGCGCTGGAGGCCCAGGGCTATGTGGTGCTGGGCGGGCGCGGTCGCCGTACTTGAGCTCCATGGACCAGAGCACCGACTCCCCCATCACCGCGCTGCTGCGGCAGCTCCCGGTGACCGAGGCCTGGGCCGAACTGGCCACCGTGATCGTGCGCGTGGGCTGCTGGGTGCTGCTGGCCCTGCTGCTGGCCTGGCTCTTCCGGCGCTTCGTGCTGGAGCGCATCGAGCGCATGTCGGCGCTGACCGACAACGACGTCGACGACCGGCTGGTCTACTTCGTGCGCCGCTTCTACAACGGCATCGTGCTCTTCGTGGTCCTGCTGGTGGGGTTCCAGACGCTGGGTGTGGAGATCGCGCCCCTGCTGGCCGGCGCCGGCATCGTCGGCATCGCCGTGGCGTACGCCGCCAAGGACATCATCGGCAACTTCCTCTCCGGCATCATCTTGATGCTGGACCAGCCCGTCAAGATCGGCGATCGCATCATGATCGAGCGCATCGGCAGCCAGTGGGGATCCTGGGGCGACGTGGTGGACGTGGGGCTGCGCTCCACCACGGTCAAGAACACCGATGGCATCAATGTCACCTACCCCAACGCCCGCCTGGCCGGCTCCATCATCAAGAACTTCACGCCGGGCGGCTCGCCCACGCGCTTCCGGGTGCGGGTGGCGGTGGACCCGGACGAAGACCTGGAGCGCTGCCTGCAGACGCTGGTGGAGATAGCCAAGGCCGAGCCCCAGATCATGGACGAACCCGTCCCCAGCGCCGTGGTGCGGGCGCTCTACGACGAGTCGGGGGGCCATATGGGGGGCGGCGCCCTGCTGGAGCTGCGCAGCTGGGTGCAGGACATCCGCGTGCGCACTCGGCTGCGCTCCAAGCTGCTGCTGGAGATCACCCGGGTCTTCCGGGAACGGGGCATCCAGCAGGCCCAGTTCAGCGTGAAATCACTGCAAATCCCGGGGTGATGGGCTCCATCGAGCGTTGGAGGATTCGCTGAGGGGCAGCGGCTCCCCGGTTCTCGTGCTATGGTGCAGGGCCCGATTCGGCTAGGGTGGTGTTGTGGTGCATATGGTTCCTTTGATGTGCGTTTTGCTTGTTTCTTCGGTGCTCACTGGCTGCCGTGGGGGAGAGGCAGAGGGCGATCTGGACATCGAACTCAGCTGGAGCATGAGCGACGAGATCCCCACCGTGGCGCTGCTGGAGGGCAGCTTCGGGCAGAGCGTCGACGAGGCCTGGGTGGACTACGGCCAGACCGGGGTCTACACCATGACCGCGCCCATCGACGGAGAGACGGATTTCGAGCTGCCCTTGCTGGGGATGAAGGCCGGATCGGAGTACCACTTCCGGGTCACGGCCAGCGTAGACGGTGAGCTGTACCACGGAGAGGACAACGTGATCGAAACGCCGGATGGGGTGCCCGAGGGCTTGCCGACTCTGGATGTCACAGCTGGCACCTCCAGCGGCGTATTCCTGGCCATGTCGATGCTGACCTTCGAGACCGGCCTGGTGGCGATCCTGGACCCGGACGGCGAGTTCGTCTGGTGGTGGAACGGCGGCTGGAAGGACGCCTACCTGCCGCGGGTCTACCTCTCTCCGGATGGCGAGTCGCTGACCTATATGTTGGTCAGCGAGCATGTCGGCGGCGATACCGAGATCGGGCGCGTGCGCCTGGACGGGACCTCGTCCGAGGTGGTGGGCCTCGTCGAGACGGGGCACCACGATTTCGTGGAGCTGCCTGACGGTACCGTGGCTGTGATCCGCTACGACCTCCAGAGTTTCAAAGGACTGGAAGTGGTGGGGGACAAGGTCGTCGAGATCGCTCCGGACGGGACCGAGAGCGACGCCTTCAGCTGCTGGGATTTCCTCGAATACGACCCCGCGCACCAGGGCCACACCTCCGACAGCTACACCCACTTCAACGCCATCGACTACATCCCGGAGGAGGATGCGTACTGGGTGTCTGTCAGCAACTTCGATCAGCTGTGGAAGGTGGATCGCGCCTCGAGGGAACTTCTGTACAAGGTCGGTGGAGAAGACAGCGACTTCGCCCTGCAAGACGGCGACACCCAGCTCAGCGCCCGGCAGCACCAGTTCCAGGTGCTGGAGGACGGCATCCTGATCCACGACAATGGCAGCGCCGAGGCGGGCGGCTATTCCCGCGCTGTCGAATACAGCCTGGACTACGAGACAGGCCTGGCCACGGAGGTCTGGTCTTACCGTCGCGATCCGGATCTCTACGTGCTGGGCTACGGCGACATCAAGCGTCTCGACGATGACAGCACCCTGGTGGCCTGGGGCAGCGGGGGGGTGATGCAGGGCTTGAACTCGCAGAGCGAGACACTGTGGGAGTTCTCGGCCCTGCTGGGCGGAGCCTTCGGCTACAACAGCGTGCTGCCCTCGCTGTACCCCGAGGACTGATCAGCCCTCGCTGGCCTTGCGCAGCAGCAGCGCCTGAAAGCGCGTGACCAGCGGCCCAGGCCCGTCTCGGGTGATGGGTACCCAGTGCAGGCCCTCCACGGGCCAGGGCAAGGCCAGGCTGGCTGGGGTCCAGGCGCGGGCTTGCAGCTGTCGGCCCTCGGCGCGCAGGCGGCTGCGCAGGGCCTCGAAGCTGCCGCGGGCCAGCCAGCGCTCTTGCAGGCGGAAGTCCAGCAGCTCGTGCAAGGGCAGCAGGTGGGCTTGCAGGCCCAGGCCGCGAGCCACGGCCAGCAGATCGGCGAAGCGCAGGCTGACCTCGGGGTGGTCCAGCTGCGCAGTGCGCGTCGGCTCCTCGTGCAGGGCGCCGAACTCGGACAGGAAAGCGGCGCCTCCGGGCCGCAGTACGCGCGCCAGCTGCTCCAGCAGGCGCCAGGCTCCCAGGTTGCAGAGGCGCTCGGGGGGGCTGTGGATGTCGTAGCGCGCCAGGCGGCGCGCCAGGGCGCCACTGCGCTCCGCATTGGGAGCCACGGCCTGCAGATCCGCCAGCACCTCGTTGCAGATCACGAGGTCCACGGACTCGGAGCGCAGTGGCAAGGCCGCGGCGTCGGCCAGCAGGCCCCAGGTGCCGGGCTGGCGGCGGGCCTGCAGCTGCAGCAGGGCGGGCGCCAGGTCCAGGCGCAGGTGCAGGTGGGGATTGGCGCCCGCGGCGCGCCAGGCCGCGCCCAGCTCGCCGCTGCCCGGCCCGATCTCCAGCAGCACGCCCTCTGGCTGGGGCAGCATGTCCCGCGCGGCCAGGGCCTGGCGCAGGCGCGCGCCGTAGGGCTGTCCATCCAGGGCCGGATGGGGCGCGGCGAAGGCGTGAGCCAGCGTGGTCTCGCGCTGGTCGAAGTGATGCTGGGCGTCCTGGATGCCGTGGCGGTGGTAGGCCCGCAGATCGGTGCCCCCCTGCGGGCTGGCGTGCTCTTCGGGCTGGTGACCCCCAGGACGGGGCGGGGCGTGCAGGCGCCAGAGCGAGGGGTCGGCCGGGCCGGGCGGGCGCTGGCGCAGCTGCAGGGCCTGGCGGTCGAAGCGGGTGAGCTGGGCGCAGAAGGCGCAGGCCGCTTGCAAGGAGATCCCGGCCCGGCGGGCGGCCGCGGCCAGGTTGCGCGCCCCGTTGAAAGCGCGCCATAGCTCCAGCTCTTTGGGCCGCAGGGGGTACGGCCGGTAGGGAAAGCCGCCTGAGCCGCGCTGGGCCGGGATGGGCAGCCAGAGGGCGGGCTCTGCGGGCAGCAGCAGGACCAGGCGCGAGGGGCAGGGGATCAGGATCAGCGGATCCAGGGGGGCTTCGCGCAGCATGCCTTCGCCGCGCAGGCGCTGGGCCAGGGGCGCCAGGTGGGCGGGGGCAGGCGTGTCGGGGCGCCAGGTCTGCAGGCGCGCCAGGCTGGCCGGGGAGAGGGAGAGGCAGCGGCCGCTCACGCGCTGCCAGAGCAGCAGCTCGCTGTCCTGCCGCAGGAGCTCGGTCTGGGAGCCGAAGCGTGACATGGGTTGCACCTAGAGCCCCGGCGCCTCCCAGCCGTCCCCATCCACGTCCAGCAAGAAGGCGTTGCTCATGGCGTAGGGCGTCGCGTTGCGCCAGGCGTCGCCCATGGGCTCGCTGCCCTCCACCTCCACGGCGATCCAGCTGTCGGCATCGCTGCTCACGGCGAAGCTGTCGTCGAACCAGGTGCCGTCCTCGCTCTCTTCGGGCAACGCCTCCTCGTGCAGCAACGCGCCGTCCTGGTAGATGCGCAGGCTGCCGGGCGCGATCCAGCTGGGGGCCTGCACCCGCACGGCCAGCTCGGCGCTGTCCGCCACCACCACGTCGCCGGGCAGGTATTCGCTGCCGTCGGCCTCCATCGTGACCCGCAGGCTGGTGCCGGCGGCCACCACCACGTGGCCCGCCAGCAGCGCCTCGCGCAGCGCCTCGAAGCTGACCGCGCCCGGGTCATCACTGCCCAGGTAGACGTCGGTGCGGCCCAGGCCGCACGGAATGAAGCGGTAGTGGCTGTCGGAGACCCCCAGGGGCGTGACGATGCGGCCGGAGTCCAGGAAGCTGAACCAGTCGGCGCGGATCTCGTACAGGTCGGTCACGCCGGCATTCAGCAGCTCGAACTGGTCGAAATCCCACGACCAGAGATCCTCGTCGTCGGGCTGGCCCGTGGTCGGGTCGTAGCCGGCGAAGTCCGCCATGCCCGGGGTGCGCGGGTGGTTCATCTGCAGCAGGGCGTCGTCTTCCCCCAGGGCACGGATCATGCCGAAGAGCTCGCTGGTGCTGACGCGCTCGATCCACCAGCGCAGGGCGCCGCCATTGGGCGCGGCCGGGTTGGGCTCCTGGATGGGGAAGTGGTTGAAGTGGCCCCGGATCATGGTGGTGACCTCGACGCCGGGCAGCACCTTGAGGCGTTGGTCCACGCCCCAAGGCAGGCACCCCGGGTGGGAATGAACCAACCAAGCCCGGTTTCTGGGGGGTCTCCTCGCCGCGGGGCAGCTCTTTGTGGGGTTGGTCCTGGCCCATGGCCTGGACCAGGGGTTGGTAGTCCACGAACACGTCGTGATCAGTCATCACCGGCAGGTCCACGCCCGCGGCTGCGCAGGCTGTCAGGCGGTCCTCCATGGGCAGGGCGCCGTCGAAGCTGGGGGAGCCGTGCAGGTGGGAGTCCATGGCCAGCCAGCCTTCGCGCTGCAACACCGTTTCCAGGGTGAAGTCCAGCTCGTTCACCTGTCCTGCAGTCAGTTCCACTTCCTCGATGGTCTGCTGCTCGTGGCGCCAGTCGTGGCTGGCGGTCAGGTCGTAGCTGCCGGGAATGGCGGGGATCCTCAAGCTGCCGTCGGGGGTCCAGGCCCAGGCCGCCCTGTGGCCGTTGGGCAGGCCCAAGGCGTCGAGCAGCTCGTCGGGGACCGGGGAGTCCGGGGGCGCGCCCTCGGCCCAGACCAGCTCCAGCACGGCGGGCAGCGGCTCACCGAGATCGTCGCGCACCGTGACCTGCAGCCAGCCGGCGGGCTCCAGCTCGAAGTCGGCCCTGGCGCTGCCCCCGGCCTGCAGCTCGATGGACTGGGCCGCGGGGCTGGGGCGCCCGAGGGCGAAGGCCAGGTCCTGGGCCTGGGCTTGTCCCGCGAGGACATCCAGCTGGGCCTGGTTGACCTCGGCGGCGGCGAAGGGGGCGTAGCGCCCTGCGCCCGTCACGCGGGCCACGTGCTCCGCGTCGTCGGTCTGGGCTACGGCGTAGGCCTGCCAGCTGCCCGCTGGGAGCTGGGCGGAGTACTCGCCCTCTTCGTCGGTCGTGGCGAAGCCGGCCACGGCGCCCGGCTGGCCGTCTTGTAAGAAGTGAACGCGCACGCCCGGGATGCCCGTGCCCTCGGAGCCGTCCATCACGGTCCCCTGCACGGCGCCCAGGCTCTCGCCCTGCGCCTGCCAGCGCTCGGCCTCCGCCGTGAGGGTGTCCGGGGTCACGCTCAGGTAGCGCACCAGCGTGGCGCTCTGGCCGGGCGCCAGCTCCAGCCCCTCGTGCTCGGCCAGGGCGATGCCGTACTCGGCCGCCATGTCGGTGATGATGCTCGCCTGGTAGACGCCTTCCTCGGGCCACAACGAGAAGCTGGCCTCGCCCTGGCGGCCGGTGAAGACCACGGCGGCCAGCTCGTCGTCCTGGCGCTCGGCCAGCCCGTCGCCGGGCACCCAGGGCAGCAGATCTTCGCCCGAGGCCCAGACGCCGTCCTGGGGCGAGAGTGAGAGCGTCTCGTCGCCCGGGTTGCTCAGGGTGGTGCTGATGCGCAGGCTGTAGCTGTCGGGCTCAAGCTGGTAGCTGGTGCTGATGTCCAGCCCCAGCTCGGAGACCACGGGCTCGTCCAGCTCGAACATGCCCTGAAACCACTCCCAGGGCACGTCCGTGCCCGTGGCGCGCAGCTCGGCCACGCCGTCGCTGCCATCCGAGAGCAGCTCCACCTGGTCTGCGTGAAACAGGCGCGCCATGCTGAAGGCCAGGAAGACGTCCTCCAGGGTGTCGCGCCCCAGGATGTCGTCGTCTCGCACCAGGTCGGCGTCGATCACGCCCCCGCCCACCGAGACGTAGCCGTGCCCCTCGTAGGGGCCCTGGATGATGAACTGCGCCAGGTGGTTGTAGATCTTGATGTCCCCGGCGCGGCCTTCGGCGCAGATGCCGCCGAAGAGCGCGGCCTCGCCCTCGCTTCCACCGCGCACCACGCCGGCCCGCACCTCGCCCTGCGCGGCGGGCACGCTGGGGTCCGCCCCCATGAAGGGGCCCTCCAGCGCCACGGGATCGGCGTCGGCGCAGGCTGCGAGCGTGAGAGCCAGAGTCGGGACGAGGCCCTTGGCGACGGGGAAAATGGACATGGCGGGCTCCGGGACCCGTGCAGTCTACCCCGCGCTCCCATGCTTCGCTCCAGGATCCTCGCTGGCTGGTCCTGCCCGGGGAGCGGGGACGGCATACGTGGATCTCGCCCGTCGAAGGAGGTGCGGAATGCTCAGCCGCTGGGAACTGAACGCCATCGTCCTCTGTCACGTCCAGCGCTTCTTCGCAGCCGCCAACCAGGTGGTGAACGGCTGGGAAGATCCCAACCTGGCCCTGGAGCGCACGCTGGTCAGCCTGGCGGGCAACCTGCTCTGGGTGCGCAGCTCCTTCGACGCCCAGAGCGAGGAGGAGTCCGAGGCCATGGCCACGGTGGGGGCGCTGGCCGGGACCTTCGGAGGGGCCATTCCAGCGGCGCAGGACCCGCGTGAGCAGGCGCTGCTGCTGCTGGACTCTCTCGAGCGCCAGTGCCTGGAGAGCGTCGACCTGATCCTGGCCGACCTGCAGCAGAGCCTGGCGCAGCGGCAGCCCCTGTCGTCCCGCCAGGTCAACAGGCTGGTCTGGGAGCGTCTCTTTCCCCAATACCCCTACGAGTGCGGCTCGGAGGAGCTGAAGCGGCGCATCCGGCGGCGCTTGCTGCAGTGCTCGGGGGCCGGCTCCTGAGCGCTGCGGCCAGCTCGTGCTATCCTGGCCGCCAGCCAAGGAGAAAGCATGGAACGCGCCCTGGTCCTTCCTCTTCTGCTGCTCTGCGCCTGCCACGGAAGCACCGTGAAGACCGGGGACAGCGGCGCGGCGAGCGACGACGCGGATGGCGACGGCTATAGCGAGAGCCAGGGCGACTGCGCACCCGACGATGCCAGCGCCTTCCCCGGCGCCCCCGAGTACTGCGACGGCGTGGACAACGACTGCGACGGACAGACGGATGAGGACGACGCCCTGGACGCCGCCAGCTGGTATCCGGATCTGGACGGGGATGGCTTCGGCAATCCGGATGTTGTGCACGAGGCCTGTCAGGCTCCCTCCGCCTATATCGCCGATGGCGGCGACTGCGACGACAACGACGCTGCGATCAACCCCGACGCCGAAGAGATCTGCGACGATTTGGACAACGACTGTGACGGCGAGACGGACGAGGCCGCCGACCTGAGCTGGTATCTGGACGAGGACGGCGACGGCTACGGCAGCCAGAGCAGCGTCACGGCCTGCGAGCAGCCCTCGGGCACCAGCGACAACGCCGAGGACTGCGACGACGCGGATCCCGCCACCCATCCCGGCGCGGACGAGGCCTGCGACGGCGTGGACAACGACTGCGACGGGGAGATCGACGAGGAGGGGGGCAGCGACGCCAGCACCTGGTACGCCGACGACGACTTCGACGGCTACGGTGATCCCGACGACAGCCTGCAGGCCTGCGAGCAGCCCAGCGGCTACGTGGACAACGCCGAGGACTGCGACGACGGCAGCGCCGGCACCTACCCCGGGGCCGAGGAGCACTGCGACGGCGAGGACAACGACTGCGACGGAGACAGCGACGAGGACACCAAGGCCGGTTGGGCCCTGGTGAGCGTGGACACCAACGCGGGCTACGTCTACGAGATCGATCCCACCAGCGGCAGCACTACCACCATCGTGGCCATCGCGGACTCCTCGGTGGGCATCAACACCATGGACGTGCGCGAGGACGGCACCGCCGTGGTGCAGGACCACGTGAACCTGATGATACACCAGATCGACGCCTGCGCGGGCACGCTGACCTCCATCGGCGCCACCGGCGTGGGTAATATGTGCGGCATCTCCTTCGGTCCCGGTGGCGTGCTCTACGGCATGGACACCACCAACGACAACCTCGTGCAGATCGATGTCGGCAGCGGCGCAGGCACGGTCATCGGCCCGCTGGGCCTGGACGTGGGCAACTGCGGTCTGGCCTACGACTGCGGCACGGACACGCTCTACGGCGCCGACGGCACTAGCAACCAGGTCTTCGTGTTGGACAGCGCCACGGGCGCGGCCTCGGCCTTTGTCAGCACCGGCGTGCCCTTCAGCGCGGTGGGGCTGGAGCTCGACAACGCCACGGGGCTGCTGCTGGCCTCCACAGGGGCGGACCTGTACACGGTGGATCCCGCCACGGGCACCACCACCTATATGGGCGCCATGGGGGGCAGCAATATCGACGACCTGGCCTACCATCCCGCTTGCCCCTGAGGAGGCCGCCGTGCTCGACCTGTTCTTCGGCCTGACACCTGATGCCGGAAAATGGGCGTTGGTTCGTTCGTCGATCGGACTGGAAGGGGCCAGATCGAGTTGCGGAGGTGTCTGGCACTAGGAATTAATAATTTTTTATTATTAAT
>CAYVQL010000038.1:18303-49961 GCA_964454135.1 uncultured Enterobacterales bacterium
GGCCCCAGGGGTGGGGGGTGGGCGCTGCAAATATAAATAAAAATTTTTTTATTTTAAACCCCTAGTGCCAGACACCCATACTCATACTGGAAGCTATAGCCAAACACCTGATTCTGGCAGATCCCAGGGGACTTCGTTCCACCAGTTCCCCTCTTCGTCGCCCCCGATGGCGCCCTTGCCCGCGGCGATGCTGTCGGAGGAGAGGGTGTAGGAGCGTTCGCCTTTGAAGTTGTGCTCGAAATCCGGGTCGGCGAAGATGTTGTCGTACTCGATGTCTTCGGAGAGGCTGTCGTCGGTGATATAGCCCTCGTAGTGGCCGCCGGAGTACCAGTAGTAGGTGACGTTCGACAGTGGTTCGGGCACCTGGAAGATGACATTGTCCGAGAAACGCTGGGGAGCGACGTCAGAGATGTCATAGGAGCAGATCGAGTAGCAGACCCAACGCACGCTGTAGAGCGTGCCGGAATCGATGAACGCAAAGATGTTGTCGAAGACCCGGACCTGGGGAAAGTCGGGGTAGGAATACCAGGTCAGGTAGATGCTCCACTCGTCGAGATCGGCCACCGTGTTGTTGTAGAAGCTGCAGTTGATGTCGCTCTCCGAGCCGTCGAGCGACAGCCAGGACGAGCCCACGACCAGGTTGTGGTGGATCTCGAGATCCCCATCGGAGAAGGAGCCGACGCCCGCCCCGTCGAAGATGTTGTAGGTCATCACCAACGATGCGATGCCATCGCCATCGACGTAGCTGCCAGGCTCGAAGTACGAGCGGCTGATCTCCACGCTGGACATGGAGCCGAGCTCGAGGCTCTGCCATGTCTCCGAGGCCACGAAGCGGACCGTGTCCATGCTCAGGCGACCGTTGGAGGCCGACGCGATCACCTGCGCCGTCTCGGTGGTCAGGCTGAGCCACGAGATCTCGACGGCGCCGCCGTCGATGTCCAGGGCGCGCCCGGATCCAGCGCCCACCGTCACCGCCGATGGATCGGACGTGTTTCCGCGGATGGACAGCTGGCGGCCCTTAAGCACGATTCCACCCTCGTACTCCCCCTCGCAGAGCAGGATCGTCGTACCATCGGCGGCTGCGTCCGCGGCCTCCTGGATGGTCAGGAACTCGGCGCTGCCGTCGGGACAGACGATCCGCTCGTCGGCCCAGCCGTTGCAGTCGTCGTCTACCTTGTTTACCACATCGGTCGCTCCAGGATTCACATCCGGATCGCCGTCGTCGCAGTCGTCCCCGCCGCTGTCCTCGCTGGCATGGCCATCCCCGTCCTCGTCTTCGCCGTCGATGCCGTCGCAGTCCTGGTCCAGCTCGTCGCCGAGCTCGTCCCATGCTCCGGGGTTCAAGGCCGGATCTTCGTCGTCGCAGTCGTACCCCCCAGTGAGCTCGCTGGCGTAGCCGTCCCCGTCTGCGTCCGTGCCGTCCACGCCGTCGCAGTTCTGGTCGTAGCCATCGCCCACGAGGTCCGTGGCCGCGGGGTTGATGGCGGCGTTTTCGTCGTCGCAGTCCTGGCCGCCCTGTTCCTCGGCCGCGTAGCCGTCACCGTCTGCGTCCGCGAGGGCGCTGTCTTCGGTCGAAGGGCACTCGTTGTCCGATTCCTCGCAGTTTGCCTCTTCGCCAGAGCACCCGCATGCCACCACGAGACAAGCTGCCAGCAAAATCCGAGAATCCAAGATCGCTCCCATGGCTCGAGGCGCGCTCCCCTCCACACTACCACGCCCCCGTCCGCCCCACCGCCGCGACCCCCACGCCGCAGCCGGCCCACGGTGCGACCTGCCATATCGTGGTCTCGCGGTTGGCACGATTCTTGCGTTTTGTGGTGCTCGAACGACAGCTTTCGAGGAATCCATGCCCCCATTGCTCACCGCGTCGCTCGCCCTGCTGCTGGCCGCCCCTTTGCAGGCCGCCGATCCCTGCGCCTCCTCTTCGGGAGAGCCCGCCTCCGGCGTGGTGGCCGATCTGGGCGAGGTGCTGATCCACGTGGAGCCCCGGCGGGCCCAGGCACCCCCCTCGGCCTCGGCCGAGCTGCAGCAGCGCAAGCAAGAGCTGGACAGCATCATCGAGGTGCTGGAAGAGGGCAAGATGGACATGGCCTTCGTCAAGCGCCTGGGCAGCTGGAGCCAGGCCTTCCGCACCACGGTGGCCGAGTCCAGCCTGAAGGACGCCCTGGTGATGGGGGGCGAGGGCGCTGGCGGCAGCATGCTGGCCAGCTACCTGGTCAGCGGCTCGGCGGGGGTGTCCAGCGCGGGCGTGGGCGCCATGATCGGGCTCTACGTGCAGGCCATCAAGGACGGCCTGCACAATATGGCCGGCATCTTCAGCGCGCGGGACAACACGGCGCTGTACACCTGGGTGATCGACCACGTGGAGAAGGACCACCAGTGGGGCCTGAGCCGCGGCCTGGAGAGCTTTTTGGACCATGCCCCCCACTTCCTGCAGAACATCACGGGCGAGGCGCCTCCAGGGCGCCGCACGCGGACCTTCGCTGGCATCGACTGGATCGCCCCGGACAAGTACAACGAAGCCGAGGTCAAGGCCTACCTGGCGCGGCACAGCACCCAGATCCTGTTCTTCATCTGGGCCATGGAGACCACCCACGGCCAGGGGGTGTTTCCGCGCTACATGATGACCATGAACGGCACCAGCTACCGCTACACCCAGTCGCACGCGCGGCGCGTGCTGCAGGAGAAGATGCTGGGCGAGCTCAGGCAGCTGAGCGCCGAGCTCGGTCAGGCGCAGCGTCGGGTCTCGGGGAACTGAGCGCGCTCAGAGCGTCTGGGCCAGCACCCGCCCCAGCCTGGCGCAACCCTCGGCGATGCGCGCCTCGCTCTCGACAGCCGTGGAGATGCGCAGCTGCATGCCCGCTGGAGGCTGGTCGTAGAAGTCGCTGCCCGGGGTCAGGCGCACGCCGGCCCGCAGCAGGCGCGCCATCAGCGCCTCTTCGCCCAGGGCGCAGTCTGGCAGCTGCAGCCAGGCCGTGAAGCCGCCCTGGGGCTGGGTGCGGCGCACGCCCGGGGGCAGGTGATCGGCCAGCCCCTGCTGCAGGGCGCGCATGCGCCGCCGGTACACCCGGTGGATGCGCCGCAGGTAGGCCTCGAAGGCTCCCCCCTGGCAGAAGCGGGCCACGGCGGCCTGGATCAGGCTGATGCCCGACAAGCAGGTGGCGCGGTGCAGGCTGGCCAGCGGGATCACGGCGCTGGGGGGCGCCGCCAGCCAGCCCAGGCGCAGGCCCGGGAAGACCACCTTGGAGAAGGTGCCCAGGTAGAGCACGATGCCGCGGCTGTCCATGGACTTGATGGGGAGCACGGCCTGCCCGAAGTACTTGAGCTCCTCTTCGAAGCCGTCCTCCACCAGGGGCACGCCGTGGTCCTCGCAGCAAGCGAGCAGGCGCTCGCGATGCTGCTGCGAGGTGGTGATGCCCGTGGGGTTGTGGAAGGTGGGCATGGTGTAGACCAGCTTGGGCCGCTCGCTGGCCAGCAGGGCTTCCAGGGCGTCCAGGTCCATGCCATCGGCGCGCATGGGGATCTCGCGCGCCCGCGCGCCGTGCACCCGCAGCAGGGCGTGGGCCTTGGCGTAGCTGGGGGCCTCCACCGCCACCGCGTCGCCCGGCTTCACCAGCAGGCGCAGGACCAGGTCCAGGCCCTGCTGGGCGCCCTGGGTCACCAGCACCTGCTCGGCACCGGCGGCGATGCCGTGGGCGCGCATGCGGGTGGCCAAAAAATCGCGCAGCGCCGGGTGGCCCAGGCCGGAGCCGTACTCCAGCAGCTGGCCCTTGCTGCGGATCAGCACGCGCTGCAGACAGTGACGCAGCTCGTCGGCGGGCGCCAGGGCCGGATCGGCTGTCAGGCGGGAAAGGTCGATGACCTGGGGCGCATCCGCGGGGCGCACCAGGTCCCGCGACAGGTCGCGCTGGGCCGAGCGCGCGGCGACCGTGGCCAGCGCGCCGAAGTCCAGGGCGGCTGCGCCCTCCTGTTTGCACTGCGTGGCCGGCGGGCGGGCGCGCTGGCGCACCGTGGAGTAGGCGCCGGAGCGGCTGTCCAGGTAGCCCAGGGCCCGCAGCTCGCGGTAGGCGCGCACCACTGTGGAGCGGTGCACGCCCAGGTCCTGGGCCAGGCGGCGCGTGGCGGGCAGGCGGTCGCCCGGCCGCAGTCCGCCCTCGTCGATCAGCCCGCTGATGCGCCGGATGAGCTGTTGAAACAGGGGCTGGGATCCCTCGCGATCAAGGTTCGCCAGCAGCATGCGACAGCTCCCTTCAGATCCGGATCTGGCCCTGCAGATAGGCCACGGCCGCGCCCGCCACGCCGACGCGCTCGCCGCGCTGCTGGCACCAGAGCTCGCCGCCACGCTGCGAGACCTGGCGGGCGAAGAGATCGCTGCGGCCCAGCCTCGCGGCCCAGAAGGGCACCAGCGTGCAGTGGGCCGAGCCCGTGACCGGGTCTTCGGGCACGCCCACCTGCGGGGCGAAGAAGCGCGAGACGAAGTCGCAGTCCCCGCCCGGCGCGGTGGCGATGACGCCCATCCATTCCAGGTCCGCCAGGGCCTGGAAGTCCGGCTGCAGCGCACGCACCGCGGCCTCGCTCTCGAAGAGGCAGAGCAGGTCGCGGGCCGCGCCGGTCTCCAGGGGCGTGGCCCCCAGGGCCGCCGCAAGGCCCGCTTCGGGCAGGCAGGCCTGCGGAGGCCGGCTGGGCAGATCCAGCTCCAGCAGCTCTCCGCGCGGGCGCACCAGCAGGGGGCCGCTCAGGGTGTCGAAGCGCAGCTCGTCGTGGCGGGCGCCCAGGAACTGGCGCAGCACGAAGGCGCTGGCCAGGGTGCCGTGGCCGCAGAGGTCCACCTCGGCAGTGGGCGTGAACCAGCGCAGGTGGTAGCGCCCCGGACCCGTAGGGACGAGGAAAGCGGTCTCCGACAGCCCGTTCTCCGCGGCGATGCGCTGCATCGACTCGTCGGGAAGCCAGCTGTCCAGGGGGACCACACCGGCCGGGTTGCCGGCGAAGGGGCGGTCGGTGAAGGCGTCGATCCAGTAGAAATCCAGCTTCATGAGTCCAGCTCCGGGGCCAGGACGTGGATGGTCCAGGGGGGGATGCGCGTCTCGCTGACCCAGGGGATGCCCTCGTCGCCCCGGGCCAGGGGTTGGCGGACCTCGAGCAGCTTCAGCGAGGCGCGACAAAAGAGCTCGCGCCAGGCCGTATCGGACCACAGGATGTCCTGCACGGGGCGCGGATCGGGCACCGAGCGGCCCGAGATCAGCACGGGGTCTCCGGTGCGCGCTCGCTGGTTCTGCGGGTAGTCCCTGGTGGTGAAGCTGGCCCATTCGTGGGTGTAGATCTGCGGCGAAGAGACCAGGTTGACGATGCGGCCGTCTGGGGCCAGGGCGTCGCGCAGGGCCTGCAGCAGCGCCAGCTTGCGCTCCCAGGTGGGGATGTTGTCGAAGGGGAAGGCGCAGAGCGCCAGGTCCACGGGCCCTGGGAGCTGTGGGCTGGGGTCGTCTGCGGGCAGCAGGCGGTAGTCTCCCCCGGGATCCGCGCTGTGCGCCAGCTCGAGCATGGCGGGCGCGATATCGACGCCCACGACGGAATAGCCCTGGTCGCGCAGGAAGCGGCTGGAGCGCCCGGCGCCGCAGCCGAAGTCCAGGGCGCGGCGGCCGCTGGCATGGCGCGCCAGGATGGCAGGCAGGTCGCGGAAGGCCAGGTGGTAGGTGCCTGGGAACGCGAGCTGGGCGTAAGCCTGGGCGTAGGTGGCGTCTTCGTAGGTGTTGGCGAAGCTCATCGATCGCTCCTCTCCTCGTTGGGGCTGGCAGGATGAAGCTATGGCATGTTTGGTCTATCGAAAAGAGCCAATTCCTACTCATTTCAACATACCATTATTCCCTTGGCTCGCTCCGTCCCCTGCGGTGGCGCCCTGCGTGTCAGCTGCGATAGAGCCCCTCACCGGCTGTCTTTCCGCCCAGCAAGCCAGAGAGCGAATCCCATGAAGATCCTCTACGACCAAGAGAGCTGCGACGCCTGCGGCATGTGCGCTCGCGTCTGTCCGCAGCAGCTGCTCGAGCTTTCGGACGAAGCCGTGCAGATCTCGGACCAGGCCCGCTGCATGGGCTGCTTCGGCTGCGAGGACGAGTGCCGCAAGCACGCCATCCGCCTGCTGCGCAGTCCGCGCATCGGCCTGGAGCCGGCCGTGGAGCCCTGGCCCGATCTGCGGCCCTCGTACGACGTGGCCGTCATCGGCGCTGGTCCGGCCGGCCTGGGCGCGGCCATCGCCTGCGCCCGGCAGGGGCTGTCGGTCTGCGTCTGCGAGCGCCTGCCCAACCGCAAGCTGAGCCACCACACCGACGGTGGCGTGCTGATGACCATGCCGGGCTTGCCCTCGGTGGAAGGCGACGAGGCGGGCGTCAGCTTCCCGGAGCTGGACATCGCCCTGCCGGGCCTGCCCGGGCTGCACAAGCTGGATCGGCTGGGGATCATGGGCCCCCAGGGCCTGTCCACTCAGGACGAGTTCCCGCCGAATGTGCCCCCGGGCCTGATCTCGGACAAGGACCGCTTCGTGGAGGCGCTGGCCGACCGTGCCGAGCGCCATGGCGCCACCCTGCTCTACAACGCCAAGGTGGTCGACTTCATCAAGGAGGGCGAGGCCTTCGCCGGCCTGGTCCTGGCGGGCGGGGAGCGCATCGGGGCCCGCGTGGTGGTGGCCGCCGACGGGATCATGGGCAAGCTGTCCAAGAAGGCCGGCCTGCCGAACATGAAGGGCGACAAGGTCTACGCCGTGGTGCTGGCCTACGAGTACGAGGGGCGGCCCGGCGTGCCCCGGGGGCTGTTCTACATGGACGGCGAGCTGCAGCTGGAGCCCGACATGCCCCCGGCCATGGCCGGGGTGGCGGTCTCGGACCGCATCCACGCCTTGATTGTGCTGCTCTTCGAGAAGAAGACCTACCGCGCCCCCAAGCCCATGGATCACTACCTGGATCTGTTGCTGGAAAAGGACCCGCGCTTCAGGGAGATCCTCGGCGACGCCCTTGATGAACAGACGCCCCATATGCTCAACGGCTGCCGGGCCGTGCTGCACGACACCAACCGCGACGTGGTGCGCGACGGCCTGGTGTCGGTGGGCGACGCCTGGGTGGGGGGCGGCGAGCTGGGCAACGTGCCCGCGCTGGCCAATGGCGTGCACGCCGGTGGCGTGATCGTCGCGGCGCTGCGTGCAGGCGACGTCTCGGCCCAGGCCCTGGCGCCGGCCGCCGACTTCATCACCAGCGGCCTGGCCCGCATCACCGAGATGAACGGGCGCATCAAGGCCATGCCCCTGCGCGTCTCCGAAGATGAGCTGCTCAAGTACTTCCAGGTCATGAAGGACGCCAACTACCCCACCATGCTCTTCGGCTCGCCCGCCCAGCAGGCCTGGATGTTCTCCAAGCTGATGGTGCAGCACGCCTGGGACTTCATCAAAGAGCCCAAGCTGCTCAAGCTGATGATGGGGCGCACGGAGTAGGGCCCACCCGCCCTGCTACGCTGGAGCCATGCTCAGCTACGTCTACATGAAGCTGCTGGAGGGCCGGCCGGAGAGCTACGACCGCCGCATGGACCGCCTCAGCCGCGGCCGGGTGCGGGCCGCCAAGCGGGCCCTGGCGGACGAGGTGCCCCGGGGCAGCCAGGTGCTGGAGATCGGATGCGGCGCTGGCGAGCTGGCCTGCAAGCTGCTGGAGCGGGGCTGCATCGTGCTGGGCTTCGACGCCAGCGCTGCCATGGTGGAGGCGGCGCAGGCGCATGTCGCCGATGGAGGACTGCAGGGCTTCGAGGCCCGGCAGATGGGGGTGGAGGCCATGGACCAGCTGCCCGCGGCCCGCTTCGACGCCGTGGTCTCCACCCTTGTCTTCAGCGAGCTGTCCGACGACGAGCGCCGCTACGCGCTGGCCCAGGCGGCGCGCGTGCTGCGGCCCGGCGGCCTGCTGCTGGTAGCAGACGAAGTCTGGCCGCGCGCCAGGGCACGCCGCTGGCTGCACGGCGCGGCGCGGGCGCCCCTGGCGCTGTCCGCCTACCTGGTCAGCCGCTCCAGCAGCCGTCCGCTGGAAGACCTGCCCACGGAGCTGGCCTCGCTGGGTTTCGAGCTGCTTGAGGAGCGGCGCAGCCAGGGCGACGCCTTCTGCTTGGTGGTAGGCCGCCTCGGCGAAGCGGGATCATCGTGAACCTCCTGAAATCCGTCTGGTCCTGGTTGTTCAGGCTCTTCCCCTGTCCCACGGAGCTGGGCCTGCGCGCGCTGGGTCAGCCGGGCGCGGACAGCCCCGTGCTGGTGACCTGCAACTTTCACGGCACGGTTCAGCGCCTTCGGCGCGCCCTGTGCGGACACGATGTCTGGCTGCTGGTGGCGCAATCCAAGGGTGTCAACGTCTGGTGCGCCGCCGGGGGCGACGAGCTGAACACCGACAGCGTGGTCTCGGCGCTGAAGACCAGCGGGCTGGAGCGGAAGCTGGAGCATCGCCGCCTGATCCTGCCACCCCTGGCTGCCCCCGGCGTCAGCGCCAGCGAGCTGGCCGAGCGCACGGGCTGGAAGCCGCGCTGGGGCCCGGTGCGCGCCGCGGATCTGCCTCGCTACCTGGCCGACGGCTGCCAGCGCAGCGAGCCCATGAAGCGCGTGACCTACGACTGGAAGGAGCGGCTGGACACGGGCCTGGGCAGCCTTTTTCCCTTCTACCTCTTCGGGGCGCTGCTTTTCTTGGCCTTCCGAAGCGCGTGGCTGCCGCACTACCTGCTGGCGGGTGCCGCTTCCTTCCTGGCCTTCATGCTGCTCTGCCCCTGGCTGCCGGGGCGGGCCGGCTTCGTCAAGGCCCTGGCGTTGGATTTGGTCTTGGGGGCGGGCTGGTTGGCCAACGAGCTGCTGCTGGGTTGGTCCTGGCTGGGTACGGGCCTGCTCTTCGCCTTGGTGGCGACGATGGTCTGGGGGTCGGAGCTGGGAGGGCTCTCTTCCACCCTGCGCAGCGAGTTCGATCCCATGGCGGCCCGCATGGGCATCGGCGCCATCGGCAACACGCGCTTCGCCGGCACGCTGCGCACTGATCTGCTGATAGGCAAGCGCGCCCTGGTCTGCGAACGCTCGCAGTGCAGCGGCTGCCGCGCCTGTCATGAGATCTGTCCTCTGGGCCTGTGGCGGCTGGACGAGGAGCGCAAGCCGGTGCAGCGGGACGCGCGGGCCTGCACGGCCTGCACGGCCTGCGTCAAGCAGTGTCCCAGCGGGGCGCTGCAGGCCTGGCCTGCGAGCCCGGACTCCAGTGACTCGGTCTCGTGACCGTTGAGGAGGAGCGCGGGCGGCGCCGGGGGTGCGCTACCGTACAGAACCGAACTTCTACGTTGGGATAGACTCCTGCGGGTATCGAACTCTAGCGGCGGGACTCGATAGGTGATAAGATCGACCCTTTGGACAGGAGCGTCAAATGACGTCGAGACGAACGCCGATGGAGGGGAACGGTTCGTCCCAGGGACAGACGCATGAAGAGAGCTCGTCGATAGACTGTCGTAGGACATTGGACGCCTGCCAGGAGGTAGCGCGGGCCTTCCTGAACACCCGCGGTGACGAGGTCTACCACCGCGTGCTGGCCATCGTCAGGCGGCAGCTGGACAGTCCCTTGGGTTACTTCGGCTACATCGATGACCAGGGAGACCTAGTGGTGCCCTCGATGACCCGCGAGGTCTGGCAGCGCTGCCAGATCCCGGACAAGAGCTGCGTCTTTCCCAAGGCTGGCTGGAGCGGCCTGTGCGCGCGCTCCCTGCTCGAGAGGCGGACCTTCATCGCCAACCGGGGATTCCGCCTTCCCGAGGGTCACCTGGCCCTCTCGCGGGCCCTGGTGGCCCCGGTGGCGGATGGGGACAAGCTGGTGGGCCAGCTGGTCGTCGCCAACCGCGACCAGGACTACCAGCAGCAGCATGCCGAGCTGCTCAAGACGATCTGCCAGACCATCGCGCCCCTGCTCAAGGCCCGCCTGCGGGCCGAGCACCTCGAACGCGAGCGGGTCGCGGCGTCGGAGGCGCTGACCAAGGCCAGGGACGAGCTGGAGGCGCGCGTCGTCGAGCGTACCGGGGAGCTGTCCGAGGCCAACCGCGAGCTGGAGGCGAGCCAGCGCTCCCTGGCCCGGGCCCAGGAGATCGCCCATCTGGGTAGCTGGGAGCTGGACATCCCGACGGGCGAGCTGCGCCTCTCGGACGAGGTCTACCGCATCTTCGGGTTTGAACCGGGCGAGCTCCAGCCCAGCCTGGAGGCTTTCCTGCGGCTGGTCCACCCCGAGGATCGCTCCCGCGTGGAGCAGGGCTTGCAGCGAAGCTTGAAAGAAGGTGAGGAGTACGAGGTGGAGCACCGCATCCTGCGCCGGGATGGGACGGTGCGGCACCTGCACGAGCTGGGGGACGTGATCCCTGGCGACGACGGCACGTCTGTGGGGATGATCGGGACCTTGCTGGACGTCACGCGGCGCCACGAGTACGAGCTCGAGCTCCAGCGGAACGCGGACATCCAGCGCAGCCTGCGGCAGCTCGGGGCGTTGCCCCAGTCCTGCGCGTCCCTGGACGAGTACCTGCAGCGCGTGGCGCAGCAGCTCTCGGACTTCGCCTGGTTGCCGTGGCAAGACGCGGCGGGCGTCTTCCTGTACGACGAACAGCGGCAGGAGCTGGTGCCGAAGCGCTTCCGGGGACGCGCAGGTCGACCGGCTTGTCGCGGGTCATGCATCCCTCTCGGTCGCTGCCTGTGCGGCCGGGCGGCCGAGGCGCGTGAGGTCGTGTTCTCGGAACACGTGGACGAACGCCACGAATTCTGCTGCGAGGACATGCGGCCCCACGGGCATTACTGCGTTCCCATCCTGCGCGGGGAGAGCCTGCTGGGGCTGTTCACCTTCCATCTCGGGGAGGGGCACCAGCCCGAGCCCTGGGAGCGGCCCTTCCTGCAATCCGTCGCGGACACGCTGGCGGCGGGGATCGAGGGCCTGCGGGCCGACGAGGAGCGGCGCAAGCTCTCGCTGGCCGCGGAGCAGTCCGCGGACTGGATCGTCATCACGGATCCGCAGGGGATCGCCACCTACGCCAACGAGGCGGTGCGCCGCATCTCCGGCTACGGTCCCGAGGAGCTGCTCGGTCGCAAGACATCGGCGCTGCGCTCGGGCAAGCACGGTCAGGATTTCTACCGCGACATGTGGAGCACCATCAGCGCGGGGCGAACCTGGCGCTCCCTGGTGGAGAACCGCGCTCGGGATGGCAGGTCCTTCCTGCTCGACATGACCATCCAGCCGCTCAAGGACGCCGACGATCGCATCACCCACTACGTCTCCACCGGCAGGGACGTCACCCAGGAGAAGGCCTACGAGGAGCGCCTGCACCGGCTGGCCAACTTCGACGCCCTGACCGAGCTGCCCAACCGGCAGCTCTTCGTGGAGCGCCTGGGCCAGGCCTGCGCGCGGTCCGTACGGCAAGAGCGCCTGGTGGCGGTGGTGGTGCTGGACCTGGACCGCTTCAAGATGCTCAATGAGAGCTTGGGCTACCAGGCAGGCGACGAGATCCTGCGGGAGGTGCCTCGGCGGATCGGGTGGCTGCTGCGCGAGGGTGACATCATCGCCCGCCTGGGCGCGGACGAGTACGGGATCGCGCTGGTGGACGTGGAGAGCCTCGAGGACGTGGTGATGGTAGTGGAGGAATGCCTGCTGGGCGCGCTGCGCTCGCCCTTTGCGACCGGAGAGGAGGGGGCCATCGTGAGCGCCAGCATCGGCATCACCGTTCTCTCGGACGAGAGGGCGGAGCCTGGGCAGCTGTTGGAAGAAGCCTATGCCGCCCTGGATCTGGCCAAGAAGCGCGGGGGGAACGGCTATGTGTTTCACCAGCCGGGCATGAACGCCAAGGTAGCGGAATTCATGCAGATCCAGCGGCGCCTGGCGAACGCCCTGTCCGGCAGGGAGTTCGTGCTGCACTACCAGCCCTATGTCGAGCTGGCCAAGGGCAAGCCAGCCGGCATGGAGGCCCTGCTGCGCTGGCGGCAGCCGGATGGCAGCCTGGTGCCTCCAGGGCGCTTCATCCCGGTCCTGGAGGAGACGGGGATGATCAAGGAGGTAGGCGCCTGGATCATCGGGGAGGCGGCCGCCCAGGTCGGCCGCTGGTGGCAGGCGGGCACTCCGGTGGTCCCGGTGGCGGTCAACCTGTCCCCGGTGCAGTTCCGGGACCAGAACCTGGTGAGCTCGATCCAGGAGGCCGTGGAGCGGGCCGGCATCCCTCCCACGCTGCTGGCCTTCGAGAACACGGAGTCCACCTTCATGGACGACATCCAGCACAGCCAGCAGGTGCTGCGGCGCATCCAGACGCTGGGCCACGCCATCTCGGTGGACGACTTCGGCACCGGCTATTCCTCGCTGGCCTACCTCAAGAGCTTGCCGGTGGACGCCCTGAAGATCGACATGAGCTTCATCCGGGATCTGCTGAGCGATCCCGACAGCGCATCCATCGTGACTGCCATCATCCAGATGGCCCACAGCCTGGATCTGAAGACCATCGCGGAGGGCGTGGAAGACGAGCAGCAGTACAAGGTGCTGCGCATCCTGCGCTGCGATTTCGCGCAGGGCTGGTACAAGGCCAGGCCCACGCCGGCGGAAGAGATCGAGGGCCTGCTGCGCGAGTTGATGAATTAGGGCTCCAGCAGCTGCACCTCCCCCCGATCCCCATCAACCCGGATGCGTTGCCCGTCGCGGATGATGCGCGTAGCCGGGCCCACGTTGACCACGGCCGGCAGGCCGTACTCCCGCGCCACCACGCTGCCGTGGCTGAGAAGCCCGCCCATGTCCGCCACCAGGCCTGCGGCGGGCAGGAAGTGGGGCGTCCAGCCGGGATCGGTGTAGGGGGCCACCAGGATCTCGCCGGGCAGCAGCTTTTGCGGACCGTCGGCTCGCAGCAGCACGCGGGCCGGACCCTCGGCAACGCCCGCGCTGACCGGCAAGCCCTTGAGCAGGCGTTGGGCGGTCGGGGCTTCGGCGGGCGCCTCGGTCCGCGGATCGTAGCGCCCCAGCACCACCGCGGGAGGCTGCAGCTGCCGCCAGCGGCGATCCCGCTCCTTGCGGCGCCGCAGCGTGGCGGGCAGCTGGGCGTCGGCGCCGCGCAGCAGCCCGGGCAGCTCCTCGGCGTAGAGGAAGAACACGTCCTGGGCCACCGGCAGGTGGCCGCGCGCCTCCAGGCGCCGCCCCAGCTCCAACAAGACGCGGCGGATATGGGCGATGACGCGGATGGCCTCGCTCTTGTAGTTCTCGCGCAGGGCCAGGCCGTGGCGCGCCTTCGCCAGCACCAAGCGAAAGATGGATCGCCGCAACGGGCCCAGACGCTCTGCGGTCTCTTGCAGCAGCTGGGTGCGGCGCTGCGCCCGCTCTTGGCGCCGCACCCAGGGCTCGCCGCGGTCCATGCCCGCGGCGTAGCCCTGCACCAGGCCCAGCACGTAGTCGGGCCGCTCGGACCAGCGTGGAGCGGCCACGTCCAGCTCGGCCTGGCAGTGGTGGCCGTGGCGGGCCATGGCCTGGTCCCAGCATTCCAGCCAGGCCCTTCCCGCGGTGCTGTCCGCCAGCTGGCTGCGCAGCGCGTCGAAGTCCCGAGCCCGCGCCAGCGGGGATGCCAGCTGGGGATCGGCCCTCGCCGCGCGCCCCAGCTCCCAGAAGGAGAGCGCGGCCTGAGCGGACTCCATCTTGTCGGTGGAGGTGAGCAGCTGGTTGGCCAGGGCCCCGCTCTCGTCGCCCAACCAGCGCGCCGAGAGCTTAAAGAGCAGGTCGGTGCAGCCCATGCCCACGGCGGCCTGGGCCATCACCTCCTGGTTGTCCAGTGTCGCCGCCAGCTCGGCTCCGATCATGGCCAGCAGGGCCTGGTCGTCTTCCTCGCTCAACTTCCTGGCGAAGAGGCGGGCGTTGCGCTCTACGTGCCGCTTCAGCTCGAGCTCGCCCCGGGCGCTGCGCAGGTTGCGCAAGAACAGGGCGGCGATGGCCGGCAGGCGCAGCAGCAGGCGTCCCAGGGAGGTCCTTCTGCGCGGCGCCCGCTCCCGCTGGCGCTGCAGGGCCGCCACCACCTCTTCCTTGTCCAGCTCGCCGCCGAAGACCTCGGAGATCTCCAGCTTCCCGGGCATGGGCAGGGACTCCAGCAGGCGCGTGAACAGACCTACATCCGCGTAGATGCGGCCGGCCACCCGCCCGATGAAGGGCTCGCGCTCCAGGTCCACGTCGAACCAGCCCGCGAAGCGACCGAAGAGCAGCCGTACGAAGCGCAGCACGTAGGACCAGGTCATGGGGGTGGCCACCTCGGGCAGCAGCTCGCCCACGTTGACGTTGCTCCAGACGCGGTCTTCCTCCGGCTCCTCGCCCTCCTCCGGCGCCTCTGGGGGGGGCAGGGTGGTGATAGGCCGCGACTGCAGCAGCAGCGGCTGGGAGCCCTGCACGCAGAACTCCACGTCCTGTGGCCCGTCGAAGAGCGCTTCGGCCTGCAACGCCATGGACAGCAGTTCGCGGATCAACGCCCCGTCCAGGGTTTGGGCGTCTTCGCCGGGCTCGTGCTTGAGGGTGCTCAGCCCCTGGCGCGCCACGAGCCAACGCGCGGGCCGCGCCCGTCCCGAGACCAGGGCCTCTCCCAGCCCTGGCACCGCCTCCAGGTAGAGCCGCGATTTGTCGCCATTGCGGGGATCGGCGGTGAAGATCACGCCGGAGACCTCGGCGGGCACCATGGCCTGCACCAGCACGGCCATGGCCACGTGGCGCGCGTCCATGCCTTGGCGCGCCCGGTAGGCCACGGCCCGGTCCGTGAAGAGGGAGATCCAGCTGTCCTTGACGCGTGCGGCGATGGAGCGGGGGCCGCTGACGTCGAGGAAGCTGTCGTGCTGGCCGGCGAAGGAGGCCTGGGGCAGGTCCTCGGCCGTGGCGCTGGAGCGCAGGGCCCAGAGCTGCTCTTCGTTCTGTTCCAGGGCTTTTTTCAGCGCCGTGACCACGGCGGCGGGCACGGCGATCTGCGCCAGGCGTTCCCGCACAGCCTGGGCCTGGTCCAGGGCCTGCAGCGCGGCGGCGCCTCCGGCCGCCTCCAGAAACTGCCCGTAGGCGGCCGTGGTGACGCAGAAGCCTTGCGGCACGGGCAGCCCCTGGCGCAGGGCCATGCAGAGTCGCGAGGCCTTGCCCCCTGCCAGAGCTGGATCCTGCAGTGCGGCCGACGAGAGAGGTAGGAGCAGCGGGGCGGTCATGGACGTACCGGTTCGCAGGGGGCCTGTTCTTGTTTCGTGTTTTCAGGTGTCTGGCACTAGGAATTAATATTTAACAAAATATTAATTCCTAGTGCCAGACACCCAAGAATAGACACTCATAGCCCCGGCGGTGTGAAGCGGCCGTCACCGTCCGCGTCGATCCTCACGGGGTTGGTGAACGCCAGTGGCACGTAGTCGGGGGCCACCTCGGCGTACAGGCCGCCGACGCGGTGGTCGTCTCGCGCCTCGGGCCAGCCGGCCTCGGCCAGCAGCCATGTGTCTCGCGTCGCGTCCAGGTCGAAGACGAAGGTCTCGTCCGTATGCGGGCCACCGACAGAGGCCTGCCCGCTGAGCTGGATGCGCTCCGCCACGCGTCCGTCGCGCACCAGGCGCAGCTCGTGGACTGGAATCCACGACGGGGCTCGCAGCCGGATGCTGACCCGTGTGGGCCCGCGTGCGCCGAGCAGGAGCTCGCCCTGGCCTGCCTGCTGGCCCCCCGAGGAGACCTGCAGGTCCAGCACCGGCCCGCTCGTCACCTGTACGCGCCCCTGCCGAATCGCCTGGATGAAGGCTGCCACGTCGAGCGATCCGTCCTCGGCCAGGCCGCCGGCCACCAGGTTGCGGGGCATGCCCACCAGCTCCACGGCCATGGCGTGGGAGTCGCTGTTTCCCAGGCCGGTGAGATCATGACCCTGACAGAGCAGCGCGAACCAATCGGCGCGCACCTGGCGGTAGAGGCGGAGGCTGGAGCGGTTGATCACCTCGATGGCGTCGAAATCGAGCGCGGCGCTGCCGCCGTCGCCGGTGGCCCTGGTCATCCAGGCGTTGGGGCCCTCGCCCACAGGGATCTCCCTCTGGAAGCCCATGTTGTTGAAGAGCGCCCAGGCCTGTTCACGGGGCCTCTGCCCGGGACGGAACTGGATGCCCCTGGGGTGGGCCAACGACAGCAGCACGTCCTGGCCCGTGGCGGAGTGGGGATGGTCTCGCTGGTGCTGGCGCCAGGTCTCCAGCGCGCGGCCGATGCGCTTGCGATGGCGCGAAGGCAGCTCCTCGCCGGGACGCAGGGGCATGACCGTGAGATGGGCCCGGTCCCAGTTGCTGTCCGTCCCGGAGCGCACGTCGGCTTCCACGCCGGGCAGCAGCCAGGGGCCGTCCTCTGCACCGAAGACCTGGGCGCCCAGCGGCTCGAGATCGGTGACGCGGTTGTGATCGGTGATGACCGCCAGATCCAGCCCGGAGGCGGCGATGGAGGCCAGGCGCGAACGGTGGGGCAGGAAGGCATCGTAGCTGGCGCAGCTGTGCACGTGCAGATCGGCGGCTATCACGCCCGGCGTGTCTACCACCAGGGGCAGCGCGAAGTGCAGCTCCTCGTCCTGGTCCACGGCCTGCTCGACGACCGCCAGGTCGTAGCGCAGGCCGCGGCTGGCGATGAACCGGTAGCGGCCCCGGTGCAGGCGCAGCGAGGCCTGGCCGTCGAGCACGAAGACCGAGTCGAGCTTGCTGTCGCGGCTCTTGGGATCCATCTTCCAGGCCGCTCCGTCGACCTGGCGAACCGGCCTGGTCTTCCTGCGGACGGTCACGCGGGCGGAGAGGGGTCTGCCGTCCTGGTCCGTGACGTGCAGGCGCACCTGGTGGGGGTAGGGGTCGTATTCGAAGGTCACGCTCAGCGTATGGGGGCTGCGCCAGCGCTTTCTGAAGCGGAGCTGCAGCTCGTGGGGACCTGGCTCCAGGCTCGAGAGGTCCAGCTGCGTGATGTACTGCCGGCCGCGCTTGGCGCCCTTGTTGTGGCGGCGCAGCTGCCCCATGGGATCGGACAGGATCTCGCCATCCAGGGCGATCTCCATGCTGGCGTCCTTCCACCCACGGGGCAAGACGGCCACCAGGGGGGTCCACGGCTGCCGCAGCTGGGCGCCCTCGGGAGGGCTCTGCAGTGAGGGTGCGGGGCCGCCGCAGGCCAGGGAGCCCAGGACGAGCGCCTGGTTGATCAGGCCTGGGATTCGCATGCGGCTTTCCGGGGGGCGGTGGTGCATAGGGTGTCCGACATTGGGAAACAACATTGAAAATGAGATTACATAGTGCCAGACACCTCCGGTACCTATGATCCCGAGGAGGGCTGTGGCGGCGAAGCGTCACCCCCGCCGCTGCCGGGCGAGCCACGGTACGTCAATCCCCAGAACCGGCCCTTGACTAGCCAAGAGGATCCGAAGGCCCAGAGCATGGCCGCCTCGCACCAGAAGGTCAGTCGCAGACCGTTCCAGCGATGTACGTCCCAGAACGATCGCGAAACCAACAAGATGCAGGCCGCCACGATGACACAGCCCGAGAGGCGGTAGATCAGGTTCCGTCGTCGCTTCGCTGGGGTCAGCTCCCCCGGCTTCACGAGATCTCGTTCCGGCACCACACGGGTGAAGACCCAAAAACAGAAGAAGGCGAGCAGGGCGAACAGGATGCCCGCGGTCACCACGTGGACCGTCGCGCTCCAGTCGAAGAGCTCGAAGTAGCACCCGGTGACCGCGCGCGGGGCTATCTTCACCGGCTCCTCGGGGTCGAGTTGCGCCTGGATGAGCACCCGCGCCGCGAAGCTGCCGGGGCTGTGCCCGGCGCCGGAGGTGGGGAAGAGCGCGACCCCCAAGGCCGCGATCCCCGCCAGCGTCGCCAGCAGCTGCTCGTACAAATTCCCGCCCCGGAAGGCGATCATCACAGCCCCCACGAAGACCAGGGATCCCACGAACAGGTCCCCCACGATCGGAGCGTAGTAGTAGTGGCTGATGGAGTGGCGCAGCGTGCCTTCCAAGCAGGCGGACACCAGGATCACTATTGGCAGGCCGATCGCCACGCTGCCCACGAGGGCGGCCAGGATCTCCTGGCTCGCGAAGTAGTTCTGGTGCGCGGGGCAGGTGTAGTCCGGGTCGGGCTGAAACCGCTCTTCCTGCGAGACGGCTAGCTTCTTCAGATGCATGGGGATCCCCCTTATTTCTCACCCTGCACGATACCACTTGCCCCCACTACCCGCAGAAAGGCCCCGGCCACACCAAGGTATTGTTGGTCTCATCGCATTCCAGGTCTTCCGAGCTGATGACGAAGACCAGGGCGTCGATGCCGCCCACCTCGTCGGCGCTCAGCTCGATCTGCAGGGAGTCGGCGTAGTACCCCGCCAGCAGGCTGGGATCGATGGTGTGGGTCTGCAGCAGGTAGTCGTTCTTGTCTTTGCGGGCGTACACCTCGAGGGTGGCAGGCACATCCAGATCCACCGCGCCCTCGTTGCCGGCGTTCAGCCAGATCAGGAAGCGGTTCTCGTCGCAGTCGATCTCGCAGACATCGCCCATGGCCAGGGTCAGGTCGGGCGCCGAGATGCCGTCTCCCGCGGTCATGTCGCCTGAGCGGAAGCTGTTGTAGTCCAGCCAGTTCAGGTCGGCCGAGGTGGGGATGGTGCCGTCTTCGTTGATGTTGGTGATGTGGTAGGCGTGCTGGTTCCAGATCTTGCGGCCGGGCCGCCAGCTGTCGTCGGCGTCGCCGAAGACGTAGATGCCGGTGTGGCTGCCGTACTGGGAGGTGTTGGGCGCCACGATCTCGGCGTGATCGTCCCCGTCCACGTCGGCGATGGTGGCGTACTCGAGCCAGGTGCCGTTGGAGTGCTCGCTGCTGGACAGCTTGACCGAGCCGTCCACGCCGTTGAAGACCCACAGCTTGGTCTGATCGGCGTAGACCACCTCGGCCACGCCGTCGCCCTCGAAGTCGAAGACGGCCGAGCCGGTGTTGCCCGAGGAGGAGTCGTCGGTGACCGCCTGCCACAGGATGCTGCCGTCGGGATCGAAGACCGAGTAGCGCGAGCCCGAGGCCACGCCTATCTCGGGCTCACCATCACCGTCGTAGTCGGCCACGGTGGGTGGGCCGCCGTAGTAGGAGGAGCTGGCGCCGGGGATGCTCTGGGTCCAGAGCACGGTGCCGTCGGTGTCCTGCAGGCGAATCGTGCCCCAGCCCGTGACGACGATCTCGGCCAGGCCGTCCCCGTCGAAGTCGGCCACGGCGGGGTAGCCGTCGTTCTGCCCGTTGTACCAGATGGCGGATCCGTCCCTTTGGTACAAGGCGTTGCCCACCACCACCTCCTGGGTGCCGTCCGCGTTCACGTCCACGGCGAAGGAGGCGCTGCCCACGTTGTTGGAGCCCACGCCGCCCAGGCCGTAGGAGCCCGTCCCAACGACGAATCCGTTGTTGTCGATGATGGCCCTGCCCGCGATGATCTCGGGGTTGCCGTCGCCGTCCATGTCCGAGATGGCGGCCACGTCGGACACGCCGTTGATCTGGCCCGAGATGCTGCCGGAGGCCCACTTGAGGTCGCCGGTGTGCTCGAAAGCCTTGGCGCTGCTGGGGGTCAGGGAGATGATCTCCACGATCCCGTCGCCGTCGATGTCGCCGCATGCCACACCGCCGGTGCCCTGCAGCCCTTGGCCCGTGAGGTTGAGGATCTCGCTGCCATCCGCCCCGGACACGGCCCGCAGCACGCCTCCGTTGGTGTAGGAGCCCGAGCCGTAGGAGATGAGAATGATATCGGGGGTGTCGTCCTGGTCGATGTCGCCGTCGCCGTCATCGTCGGTGATTTGGCAGACGATGGGCTGGGACATGACCTGGCTGCTGCCGGCGTCCACGGTCCAGGTGGATTTCCGCCACTTGATCACGGGGTTGAAGCTACCCGTCTCCACCTCGTTTTCGCAGTCGGCGTCGCTGCTGGTCTGGTAGCCGGCGATGGTCTGGTCTTCGCAGTCCTCGTCGGGGGGAGGTTCGCTGTCCTGCGGCTCAGAGTCCGGCGGCTCGCTGTCCGCTGGCTGAGGCTCGCCGGAGTCGCCCCGAATGGGATCCAGCTGATCGTGCACGTTGTACTCGGAGCAGGCGGAAAGGAAGGCCAACAGGGGCAGCCAGCGGGCTGTCCCTCTTCCGGGGCAGGGCATCGGGCCTCCTGGGGGGAGCTGGGAGATCGTCAAGGTAGCATGGGGATCCGCCCTTCGTCCTGCGTTCGTCGCTCTGGGCAGCCTGAGTCCATTGCCCCCCGGTAGCGTGCTGTCGAGCGACAGGAATCAGGGGCCCGTCTGGCCCGAGACGATGCCATGCTGGCGCAACTCCTCCAGCACGTGCTGGGCCATCAGGCTGTAGCCCTGGTCGTTGGGATGGGACATGTCCTGATAGAACAGGATGCGCTTGCCGCGCCAGTTGTCAGTCCCTTCCCGGAACACGGCGGTGTTCTCGATCAGCGGCAGGTCGCGCTCCTGCGCCAGCTGGCGCAGGATGCGATTGGCGGGCAGCTCGAGGGGGTATTCCTGGATCAGGACCTGTACGCCCTGTTTCTGGCAGAGATCGACGATTTCGGCCATGTCCGCAGCGATCCAGTCATCGATGGAGGATTCCACGTTCGCCACCCTGGCCATCTCGAAGTAGCTGGCGGCGACGGGACTCCCGTCGGCCAGGGGAGCGAGCAGGTCTTGCAGCTGGTCCAGGGTGCCGTGCCGCTGGTGGTGCATCATCAGGCGGGGATAGCAGAGGATGAAATCGGGATCGGCGGCGAGGCAGCGTTCGAGGGCTGCGATGCTTCCGGCGGGATCGCTGCGCTGCAGCGCCATGGAGACGCCGACGTGGTTGAGGGTGAAGCTCGGATCGGCCTCGAGACCGCGCTGGAACCACGCCAAGGTACGCCCGTCGACGCGGTCCTGGTCGATGTCGATCTCTCCGCGCCCATGGAAGAGCGCCGGGTCCCCTGGGGCCGCCTGGATTCCCCGCTCGTACCAACGGCGCGCCTCCTCAGGCGCGCGCAGGCCGCGCATGGCCTGGCCCATGCCCCAGTAGAGGCTGCTTTCGTGGGGACGCTGCGCCAGGGCGGCTTGAAAGACCTCTGCGGCGGGCCGATTCTGGCCCAGCTTCAGCAGCTCCGCCCCTCTGGTGAAGGCAGGGGAGAGAGACTCGCCGAGCCTCTGCCGCGCGGCCGCGGTGGAGCGGTAGTGGAGGTAGTAGCCCACCGGAGTGGAACGCCGAAACTGCGAGGCCAGCTCCATGTTCCGCTGTTGGCGCAGCGAGGTCATCCCGTCGGTGATGTAGCGCAGCAACCTGTAGCCGCGGATCTCGAAGAGGGCGTCCTGCAGCTTGGCGCCCAAGGAACCGCTGCGTACATGGGAGGCGAAGCCCTGGAAGTTTGTGCGGTTGGTGTGCCCGGCCATGACCACCACGGCGTGGGGGCGCACGTTGGCCAGGTAGTCGGGCAGCATGGTCTTGATGGCTGTCGAGTTGCCCCCGCCGATGGCCGCGTTGACCACGATGTGCCGCTGGTCGCCGTCCGACGTCGCCCGCAACAGCCGCTCGAGCTGCGAGGGGTAGTCGTTCCCTTCGCTGGCGCCGATGCCGTAGGTGATGGAGTCCCCCAGGCAGATGATGCGACGGCAGTCCTCGCAGGCCCAGCGCTCCGCATCCGCGAGCTGCGCCACATCGTGGCCGGGGCGGCCCTCGGGTCGCCAGAAAGCCTCGCCCACTGCGCGCAGCGCGATCTCCAGCGCCGCGAGCGAGACGAGCAGACCCAGGACCAAGGCGAGCAATCTCTCCAGGGTCTTTCGTCCGCCTGCCATGCGCACCGCCTGTGGGAATCCCGCATTCATATCATGCAGCCTGGGTTTCTGTCGCGTCTTGCGCTTTCTGCCAGCTGCGCCTTGCGCCTCACTCCAGGTAGCCCAGCCCCCGCAACCTCTCTTCCACCTCGCGGTCCATCTCCGCCTGGCGCGGCTCCGGGCGCGTCCCTTCCTCGTGCAGCCGGATCCACTCGCGCGCCTCCTCGGCCAGCTGCTGCGCCCAGTCTTGGTCGGACAGGTCATGCAGCTCCTGCGGATCCTGGGCCAGGTCGTAGGCCTCCATGGAGCCGTCGCTGCCCAGGATCAGCTTGCGATCCCCGCGGCGGAAGGCGCGCCGCACGCGGTTGAAGCGCTCGCCGTAGTGGGCATTGCCCAGGTCCCGCAGGCGGCTGCCGTAGAGCTCGCTGACGAGCAGGTCGCTGGAGGAGCGCTCGCCTGGCAGGGGCTGCACGCCGGTCCAGTCCACGATCCAATGCGCCACGTCCGCCAGCTGCACCGGCCTGTCGTCCTGGCCTGGCGCGATGTCCGGGCCCGACACCAGCAGGGGTACCTGCAGGGCTTGCTCGTAGACGTCCTTGGAGTGCTCCAGCAGGCTGTGCTCGCCCAGGTACTCGCCGTGGTCCGAGAGGATGACCACGTAGCCCTGCACGCCCCGCTGTCTCAGCCCCTTCAACAGCAGATCCAGCTGCGCGTCCAGAAAGCGCAGCTCGGCGTCGTAGGCCTCGGTCCAGGCTTCTTGGGCCGCCTGGGGCAGGGGCTCCCGATCCGCCAGCAGGCGGCGGATGGCTCGTTCCCGGGCCCAGCCGCTGCGGTAGAGGGCGCTCAGGCGCTCGGGCTGCCGCAAGAAGCCCTGGCGCGGCACGTAGGGCAGGTGGGCGTCCATGTAGTTGACGAAGAGGAAGAGCGGCGAGCGGCCTGGGCGCTCGGGCCACTCCAGCAAGGGCAGCGAGCTCTCCACGGCGTGCAGCGCGGCGGCGGTGACGCGATCGGCCCGCGCGTAGGGCAGCCGGGCGCGCCCCCTGGGCACCTGCTCGCAGAGCCACAGGTCGAAGCCCTGGGAGAGGTTCCAGTGATCTTGCAGGTAGGCCCAGTTGGCCACCACGCCCAGGGTCAGGTAGCCGGCGTCGTGCAGGCGCTCGGCCAGGGTGACGGCCTCGTCGGACAGCGGCCGCTCCAGCCTGTGCCGCCAGCGCCGCCAGCCCCCAGCCCCCTCGGTCAGCTGGCGCTGGTCCTGGGGATCCAGGGTGCCGCCGTGGGCGCCATGCTGCGCGGGGGCCAGGCCCGTGAAGAGCGAGGCGTGGCTGGGCAGGGTCCAGGGGCTCTCGGCGCTGGCCCGCGTGTGCAGCCTCGCCTGCCGGGCCCAGCTGGCCAGGCGCGGCATGGCGGACTGCGGGTTGCCGTAGAGCTCCAGGCGGTCGGCGCGCACCGTGTCCAGGACCACCAGCACCACGTCGGGCCCGAAGGCCGAGGGGGCCGACGCTCGCGCCAGCTGCTCGTCCGCCAGCGCGCGGTCCGCGGCCTCGGCAGCCGGATCGGGTCGGAATGGCACCGAAAGCTCCCAGGGGCGCAGGCGCAGCAGGGCGGTAGGGCCGAAGCCAAGGGCCGCTGCCAGGAGCAGGCCGGCCAGCAGTCGCAGCGCGTGGCGTGGAGTCATGTCGGCCCTCCTATCACCCGGGGAGGGCCCGAGATCACTCCTCCTCTTCCATCTCTTCGAGCTTGCGCCGCAGGGTGTTGCGGTGTATGCCCAGGCGGCGCGCGGCCTGGCTCTGGTTGCCGCCGCAGTCGGCCAGGGTCTGCAGGATGTGACGGCGCTCCAGCTCCTTCAGGGTGCAGGCGCTGCCCAGGTTTGGTTGGGCCAAGGGGCGCCTCACGCGCTGCGGCAGGTGTTCCAACAGCAGCGTCGGGCCATCGCAGACCACGCAGGCGCGCCGGATGACGTTCTCCAGCTCGCGCACGTTGCCAGGCCAGTGGTAGGACACCAGGGCGTTGTGGGCGGCGGTGCTCAGGCGGTGGATACCGCGGTCCAAAGCCAGCGGGATCGTGCTCAGGAAGTGCTGCGCCAGCTCGGGGATGTCGTTGCGGATCTCCCGCAGCGCTGGCGTGTTGATCTCGAAGATGGCCAGCCGCCAGTAGAGGTCCTCCCGGAAGCTCTCGTCCGCCAGGGCCTGGGGCAGATCGCGGTGGGTGGCCGCGATCACGCGTACGTTGACATGGAAGGTGGCGGTCTCCCCCACGCGCCGCACCTCGCCCGTGGAGAGGGTGCGCAGCAGCTTGACCTGGGCGTCCAGGGGCAGGTCGCCCACCTCGTCCAGAAAGACCGTGCCGCGGTTGGCGCGCTCGAAGCAGCCGACGTGGGAGCGGACGGCACCGGTGAAGGCCCCGCGGGCGTGGCCGAAGAGCTCGGACTCCACCAGGTCGCGGGCGATGGCGCCGCAGTTGAGCACCACCAGGCGCCCGCTGACTCCGCTAGCGAAGTGGATGGCGCGCGCCACCAGCTCCTTGCCCGTGCCGGTCTTCCCCTGGATCAGGACCGGTACATCCGTGCCCGCCACCCGCTCGATCTTGCGATGGACCTCCAGGATGGCGGCGCTGGAGCCGCGGATGTCCTCGGTACGCACCTTGTGCCGCATCAGGTCCTTGCTGGGCAGGCCGCGCCGGGTGCCCACCTGCAGCGAGCGGTCTACGATGACGTCCTCGTCCAGTGCGTCCAGGCGCCGCAGCAGCTTGCGCCGCAGGGCGTGCAGCTGGTGCGCCTCGGCGCTGCGCAGGGCGTCGAAGTAGAGCCCCACGGCCTGGTCGCGGGCCTGGACCTGCTCCAGCAGCTCGGCCATGCGGAAGGCGGCGTGGGTCGAGGCGGCCACGTCCTCCACCCGCTCCATTTCGGCCACGCCCAGCTGGTAGCGGGCCAACGAGGCCTCGGTCTGGCCTGCGGCGGCCAGCAGCAGGGCTTCGGTCACGTCGCAGAGACAGGTCAGATCCGTTCGGTCCAGCGGTTCCACCAGCTGGCGGGCGTGCCAGAGGTGGCTGGAGGCCTCGCGCTGCCAACGCTGCGCCTGCGCCTCTTCGTCCTCCACGGCTCGCCAGACCTTGGCCTGGGCCAGCGCCAGCTGGGTGCGCGCCTGCCCCACCGGATCCTCCACGGCGGCGAAGAAGCCCAGGGCCTGCTCCAGCTGGGTGGCGGCCGCCTCGTACTTGCGCAGCGCCAGCAAGGCCTGGCCCAGGTTCAACTCGGGATGCCCCCGGCTGATGGGGTTGTTCATCTCGGCGCTCAGCTGGCGGTCCAGCTGGTAGTACTTCAGCGCCTCTCCGGGTTCTCCCCGCACCAGGGCCACATGGCCCAGGCGACTGTAGACCAGGGAGCGGGGCGCGTGGTCGTCACCGTTTTCGGCGATGGAGTGGCACTTGCCCAGGAAGAGCTCGGCGTGGTCCAGCTCCCCCATGGCCAGGTAGCAGATGCCCAGGCTCAGGTAGCCGCGGAAGAGGCCCCGCTGGCTATGGTGCTCGCGGTAGATGCGCAGGGCGCGACGGCAGGAGACGATGGCCGCCATGAACTCGTTGCGGTTGGCGTTCACCACAGCCAGGGTGCGCAGGGCGTCGGCCCGGCGCAGGCCCGTGCTCTCGTCGGCCCGCTCCACGGCCTGGCGCGCCCAGCGCTCCGCCTCGTCGAGCAAGCCGCGCCGCAGCGAGGCCAGCGAGAGCGCCACGAAGGCCTCGACGGCCACCTGGGGCTGTTCCTGCGCGTCGCAGCGCTCGATGGCCCGCAGGCAGCAGCGACGGGCCTCCTCCTGCTGCCCCTTGGCTGAGCGCAGGGCGGCCTCCACGGTCAGGGTGGCGGCCTCCTGGCTGGGGATCGAGCGCTTCTTCAACAGCGCCCAGGCCTGGTCCACCTCTTCCAGGCCGGCCTGGGCCTCGAAGAGCTCCAGCAGGGCCCGCGCCCGCAGCAGGTGCAGCGCCACGCGCTCGGCCACGGGTGGCTTGTGGCTCAGCGCGCGCGCGTAGAGCGCCAGCGCCTGTTGCCCGCACTGGCTCTCCACCAGGGCCGAGCCCACCAGCCGGGCCAGGGCTGGGCGGTCGCGCTTGGGCGCGCGCTCCACCTGCTGCGCCATGGCGCACAGGGCGCGCCGCTCGCGCGCCTCTGTCAACCTGCGTGCCTTGGCCAAGAGCGATTCCCGCCTGGTCGACTTGCGGGGCTGACGTTTTTGTTTGGAATCGGTCATCGCTTGCAAGGGTAGCAAGGACCATGCCCGTCAACTCCCCGGCACCTGCCCTGGCCCGTCCGGACGCGCTGGGCGGCGCCTGTTGCGGCGGGGCGCCGGGACCGCTTGCGGGACCTTTTCCGACTCAATCTGGTGCGGTATTGCACCATAACAAGGCGGGTCCTCCGTTGGGGGGCCGGGAGGCGGGGATCCGAGCCCAGCAGCGCTGTCCCTTGGGAATACACGAGCTGTGGACATTGTTTTCGGATGACAGTCATTCGCTGCTGCGTTTCGGTGCGGAAGGGCACCAGGACAGTGCAAGACCTGGGGTTTGAGCCTGTTCGTGCGCCTGGTGCGCTCCGCGTTGCCTCTCGCCGGGCTGGGTGGAGAGGCCTGCTGCATCCGTTCGCCCCTGGCGCCCATCGCTGCAGCAGGCCACCCATGGCACGGTTCTTGAAACTCTGCTCCCTGAGCGCAGCGACGGGCGCTCAGAAGGAGGTAGAGCATGGAAGTCCTCTCGATCCCCCCGCGTGCCGCCGTCCCTCGCGGCATCGCACCGGCGATCTGTTTCAAGGATGGCAAGGGCCATGTCTCGGTCAATCCGAGCTACGGCTGTGGCATCGGCTGTCCTTTCTGCATCAACAAGGCGGATCCCTGGCATGCCGCTGGGCAGGCCCGCTCGTCCCTGCCGCTGGCGGGCGTCGGCGAGATCCTGGACGAGCTGCAGCGCCGCAGCGCGCAGCTGGCTGGATTGCGCCTGTCCTTGCTGGATTTCTGTGAGCCCTTCCTGCCGTCCATGCGACGGCCGCTGCGAGCGCTGCTGGCGGGCCTGGATGCGCGCATGCCGGGCCAGGCGGTTTTGCTCACTACCCGCTTGCACCCTGGGAAACCGCTGTTGGACGAGCTGGTCGGCCTGCAGAACCTGAGGCTCTCGCTCTTCGTCAGCCTGGGCGACGCCACGGGGGGCGTGCCCCCGGTGACACCGGTAGGGCCGCGCTTGGAGCTGCTGGCGGATGCGGCCCAGCGCGGGCTGCATGCCGTGGCCCTGCTCAAGCCCCTGGTGCGGGAGTGGACGCGGCCCGCGCAGCTGCGCCAGCTGCTGCGTTGCGCAGCGCGCAGCTGCCACGAAGTGGTGCTGGGAGGCTTGCAGCTCTCGCCGTCCATCGAGCGCTCTCTGCAGCGGGCTGGCTGGCCGGTTCCCAGCGCGGGGGCCGAACCCCATGGGGCCGTGGAGCCCGAGCTGCGACGGGAGGTGATGGCCATGGCCGCAGCGCTGCTGGGTGACATCCCCGCTTCGGAGCACCGCTCCTGCGCCATCAACCGCCACTTCGCCATGCCCTGCCTGGTGGCCGGTGAGCGGCGGGAGGCGGTGGCGTCGGAGCCGGGGGAGCTCTCGGCCGACCGCTGCTGCGCCGACGCCCTGCCCGCGCAGCCCCTGGAGGCGCAGGCCCCTCCCGCCGTGCGCGCCTGCCGCTGGCGCAATGGCTGCAACCTGGATGTGGCCGATCTTCCCGCCATCCGGGCCTGCAAGTACTACTGCCGGGGCGATCTGCAGCCCGCCGCGCCCGAGCGCGCCAGCCTGCGCGATGCGGCCGGCTACTGCCGCCTGAAGGCCGTGGCATGAGCGATCCCATCATCCTCTCCCTGGATCAGCTGCGCTCCGGCCAGGCGCGGGCGGGCGCGAAGGCCAGCAGCCTGGCTCGCCTGATGCGGCGCGGGCTGCCCGTGCCCGAGGGCTTCGCCGTGCTGGATCCGCGCGCCTTCATCTATGCGGCGCGAGCGGGCCGGCCCGAGCTGCAGCCCTGGCTGATGGCCCTGCACCATCCCGGCGCCCAGTGGATCGTGCGCTCCTCGGCCACGGCCGAGGACGGCCTGCAGGCCTCTTTCGCCGGTCAGCTCGAGAGCGCCGCCTGGCTGCGCGGGCGGGACGCCGTGCTGGAGGGCGTGCAGCGCGTCAGCCGGCCTGGCGCCCGGGCCGCTTCCTATGCCCGTGCGCGCGACCTGGCGCCCCTGGGGCCCCGCATCCCGGTGCTGGTGCAGCGCATGGTCCCGGTGCTGCGCGCCGGTGTGCTCTTCACGGCGGATCCCCTGGGCCAACGGCGCGGGAAGTTCGCCCTGGACTGGAGCGCCACGCCCCAGGGCGTGACCGATGGCGTGACGGAGAGCAACTGGCTGCGCTTCGATCCCCTGGGGCCGCAGCCGCCCCTGCCCGATGCGCCCATGGCGCGCGCCCTGCCCGAGCTGCTGCGGGTGGCCTTCGAGGCCCTCGATGCCCTGCCGCGCCTGCACGCCCTGGACCTGGAGTGGATCCTGGATCCCCAGGAGCGCCTCTGGTTGGTGCAGGCCCGCCCCGTGACGCAGCAGGCGGCCCAGCCCCATCCGGCGCTGGCCCGCCTGGAGCAAGAGGGCTGGTGGCGGCAGTCGGACAAGCCGGCGAGCCGCTTCGCCCAGCGCTCGTTCCAGCTGGCCGGCCGGGCGGACCGTGCCGCGGCGCCCTTTCATCACGGCCACTTCGAGCGCCGCTGCGAGGGGCCCTGGCTGCTGGCCACGCGCCACAAGCGCAGCAAGCGCCAGCCGGTGAATGCCGACAGCGCCCCCGCCTTCCTGGCCCGCTGGCTCTGGCTGCGGCGCGGCAACCTGCGCTTCGGCCTGGCCCAGCTGCCTGGCTGGTGGCGGGCCGATCTGCTCGGCGCCCGCCGCTCGGAACGCCTGCTGGCTCGGGATCCCACCGCCTGGTCCGACGACGCCCTGGCGCGCCGGCTGGCCGCAGCGCTGAAGGAGCAGGCGCGCGTGCGCCTGCTGCACGCCGCCCTTTGGTATCCGGTGGACCTGGTCAAGGACCTGGCGGATTTCGCCCAGCTCTTTGGCTGGCCTGAGCGCGTTCAGGAGGTCTGCCGGCCGCGGCGTTGTGCGCGCCGCGACGAGGACTGCGCGCAGCTGGTGACCGCGCTGCGGGCCGCCCACGGTGGCGCCCACCCCGCCTGGCGCGCCCTGGGCGCAGAGGAACAGCAGCGCGTGTTGCGCCACCTGGCCCGCCATCCCTACGCCTTCGCCTCCTCCGAAGAGGTGCAGGATATCGCCTGTTGGGCCTCCCACCTCGAGCGCCCCGCGGCCTGGTGGGCCCTGCAGGCCCACCTGCGGACCGAGGAGCTGCAGGCATCGCGCGGTCTCAGGTTGGTCCAGGAAGAGGCGGCCAGCGATCCCCCGGCGCCCGGGTACATCGGGCGGCTCTGTGGCGGAGCGCTGTGGTGGCTGGTGCGGCGCTTCGCGCCCCTGAAGGACGACCGGGTGGAGCTGCTGGCCCTGGCCTCGGCCGCCCTGCGCCGCGTCTGCCTGGAGCTGGAGCGGCGTGCCAGCCGCGGTGTGCGGCGCGGCTGGATCTTCGAGCTGGAGCCCCGGGAGCTGCTGCGCCTGGCTCGCTTCCTGCAGGACGAGGAGCTGCTGCTGCGGCTGCGCAGCCGGGCCTGGGCGCGCAAGCGGGCGCGCATGGTGGAGGAGCTGGCCGGAGCTGGCGAGCCCGCGCGGGCCGTCCAAGAGCAGGTCCCGCCGCCAGGGCAGGCCCTGCAGGGCGCCGCGCTTTCAGCGGGACGGCGCCGTGGCGCGGCCTGCGTGGTGCGCACCCCGGCCGAGGCCCTGCGCCAGCTGCGTCAGGGCGAGGTGCTGGTGACCGACGAGATCCGGCCCAGCTTCAGCCAGGCCATGCCGCGCGCCGGCGCCCTGGTCTGCCGGCGCGGCTCGCCCCTGTCCCACGGGGCCATCGTGGCCCGCGAGCTGGGCATCCCGGCCGTGGCCCTGGGCGAGGGCGTGGCGGCCCTGCGCAGCGGGCAGGCGCTGGAGATCGACGGCGACCGGGGCACGGTGCGGCTGTTGGAGGTGGCTTGAAGGGCGCGGAAGGGGAATTGCGGGGAACCTGAAGGATTCGGGCGGCTGGCGACACTCGATCGGGGAATGCGCGCTCCTGCGCGCAGGCCCGGAGAGGATCATGAGTTTCAGAACGGCTGCCGTCTCCCTGACCCTGGCCCTCGGCCTCGCCTCTCCTCCCGCGCGAGGCCAGGAGCCGGAGATCCCGCCATCCGTCTCCGAGCTGCCACCCGCCCCCCCGGCCAGCTTTCCCGCCGGCCTGCTCCCTGCGGACTGGGAAGATCCGGGCAGCTACCAATCCCTAGCCTTGCGGGGCAGCCTGCTGCTGGCCGCGCGGGGCTACGAGGGGCTGGCTCTGCTGCACGTGGCCGATACGCAGCGCAGGCGCCTGCTGGCCGTGGTCGGCCAGGGACTGGACATCCAGGGCGTGCGCTGGGTGGGGCGCAATCCCCTGGCCAGGACCTCCCGCGGCGAGGTCATCCTGCTGGACGTCCAGGATCCCCAGTTTCCCCGCACGCTGCTGCTGGTCGCTCCGGGGAGCGTCGAGGCGGAGGGCGCGTTGAGGTCCTCCAGGGGCGACGTCCCCCTGCCGGCCGCGCCCGTGGCGGGCCAGGTGATCGAGCTGCGCCAGGGCTCGGTGATCATCGACCGGGGCGCCGAGGCCGGTTTGGCGCCCGGTATGCACCTGCTCGTGACTTCCGCGCGATCCGTGGAGGTCTTCGACCTGGGAACCCAGGAGACGTACTCGCGTCCGAGCGGGGAAGAGCTGTCCGTGGTGCGCATCGAGGAGGTCAGCGACACCAGGGCGCGCGCCTTGCTCGGACCCGGCGACGACGCCAGGATCGGCGATCGTGCCCAGAGCAGCGATCGCGGGATCAGCGCCGATCTCTTACGGCCCCGGCGCGTGGGGGATGCGCTGTCCATCGCCGGCAACCTCCGTCCCTTCGTGGGCGTGAACACCCTGGCCTTCGGGGCCATCAGCGACTTCGAGCTGGCCTGGCGTGCGCATGCGCCTTTGCGCCTGGCATTGGCGCTCGACCCGGTGGCAATGGTGGCCGGTCGCGAGGGCGCCGGGCTGCCCGGCAACGCGCTCGTCTCCGCCATGCTGGACGAGCACCTGTTCGGAGTCGGGGTCGGCCTGGGCTACTGCTGGAGCCTGGCGGCGCAGACGGGACCGGCCTTTCGCCAGATCCTGCGCCTGGGCGCCGAGGACGGGCTGTCCCTGGTGGGCCACAACGAGTTCATCCTGGCCCTGCCCACCGACAAGGACTTCGAGGGAACCCCGCGTCACGAGGCCGACTTCGTCTGGGGTGGCGCCAAGGCCCACCTGCGGGGGATGACCGGGCGCCGCACGCGCCTGGGGCTGGAAGGGGGCGGCTCGGTCAACGGCCACGCCTTCGGCAGCCTGACCCTGGACATCGCGCTGAAGGGGCACGGCGGACCCGGGACCACCTGGCTGATGGTGGGGGGTGGATTCGGCTGTATCTGGGACAATCCTGCGGAGCATTCCATGACGCAGCCTCTCTCCTCGGACGCGGAATACTCGGCGACCCTCAGCCCACCCCAGGTGGGGCCCCTCTTCTCGCTGGGCGTGGAGAAGCTGGTGGCGCTGGGGCCGTAGCTCGGCCGTCGTCTCCCTTCATCCCTCCACTCGAACCCGCACCCATCCCCTCCACCTCACCTGCGACACGACACCTGCGGCCCCACTTCGTACACCCACTTCACCAACCTTGAGAGAACCTTGAGCCCCTCGTAGGAACCCCCTCGCTCAAGGTCTGAAATCGTCGCAGGTCC